>CAYJRR010000113.1:0-14602 GCA_964372275.1 uncultured bacterium | reverse complement strand
GCTCGACGCGGTGCGCCGCCACAGAACCGGAGGCCGGGCTCGGCGCGGGGGCCCTCGCCACGCCGAACAACGGGTGGCCGCCGGGCAACGCCTGCCCGAAGCGCGCCCGCAGCGTCCGCCAGGCCCCCATGTTCTCCGGCTCCTCCTGCGCCCAGACGACCGGCGTCCCGGCCGGATAGCGCGCGAGCGCACGCTCGAGCGTCTCGTCGGCGAGCGGACAGAGCTGCTCCAGGCGAAGCAGCGCCACGTCGTCCCGGCCGCGCCGCTCCCGCTCCTCGTCGAGCTCGACGGCGAACTTCCCGCTGGCGAGGATCACCCGCTCGACGTCGGTCCGGGTCGGATCGGCGTCCTCCAGGATCGTCCGGAATCGCCCCTCCGCGAGCTCCTCCAGGCGGGATCCGGCGCGCGGATGGCGGAGCAGACTCTTCGGCGTGAGCACCACCAACGGTTTTCGCCACCGGCGGAGCGCCTGGCGCCGCAGCAGGTGGAACAGTTGCGCCGGCGTCGTCGGGGTGGCGATCTGGAGGTTGTCGTCCGCGGCGAGCGAGAGGAACCGCTCGAGCCGGGCGCTCGAATGCTCCGGCCCCTGGCCTTCGAAGCCGTGCGGGAGCAGGAGGACGAGCCCGGAGAGCCGCTGCCACTTGTCCTCGGCGGAGGCGATGAACTGGTCGACGATCACCTGGGCCGCGTTCACGAAGTCGCCGAACTGCGCCTCCCAGAGGACGAGCGCGTCGGGTCGGTCGAGGCTGTAGCCGTACTCGAAGCCGAGCACGCCGCACTCCGACAGGGGGCTGTCGAAGATCTCCACCGGCGCCTGTTCCGGTCCGAGATGCTGGAGCGGAGCCCAGGTCGCGCCGTTCTCGACGTCGTGCAGCACCGCGTGTCGCTGGCTGAACGTCCCGCGGCGGCTGTCCTGGCCGCCGAGACGGACCGGGACCCCTTCGAGCGCGAGCGTGGCGAAGGCGAGGAGCTCGCCCGTCGACCAGTCGAGCGCCCGTTCCCCGCGCGCCATCGCCGCCCGCGCCGCGAGGAGATGGCGCTCGATGCGCGGGTGCGCGTGGAACGCGGGCGGCGCCCGTGAGACCGATTCGAGGATCCGCGCCAGCCGCTCCCGTTCGACGGCCGTCTCCACTTCCGGCGCGCCGCCTTCCGGTCCGCCGACGTAGCCGCTCCACACGCCGCCGAGCGTCGGCGCGGGGCGCATCGCCGGTTCCGTGCGCGCCGCCGACAGCTCGGCCTCGAGCCGCGCGCGCCGCTCGGCGGCGATCTCGTCCGCCTCCTCCCGGGTGATCCCGCCGAGGGCGAGCAGCCGGTCGAGGTAGGCCTCGCGCACCGGCCTCCGGTTCCGGATCGCGCGATAGAGAAGCGGGTGGGTGAAGGCCGGCTCGTCCCCTTCGTTGTGCCCGCGCCGGCGGTAGCCGTACATGTCGATCACCACGTCGCGCCCGAACTCGAGCCGGAACTCGAGCGCCAGCTTCACCACCTGGGCGACGGCCTCGGGGTCCTCGCCGTTCACGTGGAAGATCGGCGATTGCAGCATCTTGGCGACGTCGGAGGCGTAGGGGGTCGAACGCCCGTCCTCCGGACCGGTGGTGAAACCGATCTGGTTGTTGACGATCACGTGCAGCGTCCCGCCGACGCGGTACGCCTCGAGCCGGGAGAGGTTGAGCGTCTCCTGGGACATCCCTTCGCCGGCGAACGCGGCGTCTCCATGGATCAGGAGCGCCATGCCGCGGCGCCGTTCGCGGTCTCCGGCGCGGTCCTGCTTGGCGCGCAGGCGACCGAGGACGACGGTGTTGACGTACTCGAGATGGCTGGGGTTGAAGGCGAGCGAGAGATGGACCCGCCGTCCGGCCGCCGTCGTCCAGTCGTGGCTGTAACCGAGGTGGTACTTCACGTCGCCGCCGCCGGCATGGAGGCGCGAGCCCTTGTCCTCGAACTCCCAGAAGATCGCGCGCGGACTCTTGCCGAGGATGTTCGCCAGGACGTTGAGGCGCCCGCGGTGCGCCATCCCCAGGACGATCTCCTCGATCCCCTGGTCCCCCGCGGTGTCGATCGCCAGCTCCAGCAGCGGGATCAGGCTCTCCGATCCTTCGAGGGAGAAGCTCTTGGCTCCGACGTACTTCCGCTGGATGAACTCCTCGAAGACGCTGGCATCGGTCAGCCGACGGAGGATCCGGCGCTGGTCCGCCGGCGACAGCGGGAGGCGGTTCTCTCCACCTTCCATCCGCGCCTGCAACCACTCCTTCGGCTCCCGCTCGTCGATGTGCATGAACTGGACGCCGATCGACCGGCAGTAGGTGTTCCGCATCCGCTCCACGATGCGCGCGAGCGGAAGGCGCTCGGGCCCGTGGATGGTGCGGGTGGAGAAGGTGCGGTCGAGGTGGGCGTCGGTTAGCCCGTAGTAGGCCGGTTCGAGCTCGGGTTGCGGCGGGCGCTCGCGTCCGAGAGGATCGAGAGCGGCGACCAGGTGTCCGCGCACCCGGAAGGCGCGGATCATCTGATCGACGCGATCCTGCAACGCGGCGATCTCGATCTCGTGCCGGTCGGGCGCGGGCGCGCGCCGGCCATCGCCGAAGACGCTGCGGGGGCGGAAGCTGGGACCGAGCTGCGGCCGGCCGGCGAACGGATCCTCGCGCGCGAGACGGTCGAACACCTCCCGCCAAGGGGCCGCCGTCGCCGACGGATCCCGCAGGTACTGCGCGTACAGCGCCTCGACGAACGGAAGGTTGGCCTCGTGCGGGAGAGGCAGGTCCACCGGGAAAGCGATGCCAAGAAAAGCTCGCGCGGGAAGGCGACGCTCACGTGGCCGGCTTCCGTTTTCGAACGGTCACGGCGCCGGTGGTGCCGGCGGACGTACCTCGAGGGTGCGCAGGCGAGCCGCGATCACGTTGAGCAGGCTGCCCGCCAATACCATCCCCACCTGGCGCGGCGAGAGTCGGTGCGTCGCCTCGATCTCCTCGCCCTTCGTGACGTTGCGCACGACGATCCCGCCCCCCGCGCGAAGCCGCGTCCCGATCCCCTCCAACCGCAGCGTGTCGCCGACCTCGATCCGCTCGAGGTCGGCCGGGTCGGCGAAACGCAGCGGGAGCACGCCGTAGTTGGCGAGGTTCTGCTCGTGGATCCGCGCGAAGCCGCGGGCGAGCACCACGCGAAGCCCGAGGAAGCGGGGACCCAGCGCGGCGTGCTCGCGGCTCGATCCCTGGCCGTAGTTGCGCCCGCCGACGACGGCGTGGCCGTTGCCCGTCGACGCGCGGGCCCGGCCGACGTACGTCGGATCGACGGCGTCGAAGGAGAACTCGGCGATCTTCGGGACGTTGCTGCGGAAAGGGAGGACCCGCGCCGTCGCGGGCAGGATCTCGTCGGTGGAGAGGTCGTCCCCGACCTTCAGGAGGACCGGGATCTCGAGCGTTTCCGGCAACGGGTCGAGCACCGGAAGCGAGGTGATGTTCGGACCCTTGATCAGCGCGACCGGTCCTTCCGCCGGCGACGGCGGCGGTTCGAGGAGCCCCGGATCGACCAACGGGTTTTCGGGCTCTGCCACGACGGGATGAGGGATCCCGAGGTCGCGCGGATCGGTGATCCGACCGGTGAGCGCCGACGCGGCCGCCGTCTCGGGGCTCACCAGGCAGACCTTGTCCTCGCGGTCGCCCGACCGACCGGGAAAGTTCCGCGGCACGGTGCGCAGGCTGTAGGTGCGCGTGGCCGGCGCCTGGCCCATGCCGATGCAGCCGTTGCAGCCCGCCTGGTGGATCCTCGCCCCCGCCGCGAGGAGCGCCTGGAGGTGGCCGTCGCGCATCAACGTCGCCTGGATCTGCCGCGAGGTCGGATTGACGTCGAGCGAGATCCCGGCGGGCACCCGCCGGCCCTTCACCATCTCCGCCACGACCGCGAAGTCGCGGTACCCGGGATTCGCCGACGAGCCGACGTAGGCCTGTCCGATCTCGATCCCCGCGACCTCGCGGACCTTGACGACACGGTCCGGGCTCGACGGCATCGCGATCAGCGGCTCGAGGGTCGACAGGTCGATCCGCTCCTGGAGGTCGTAGCCGGCGCCGTCCGGGTTGCCGATCCCGATCCACTCGCGCTCCCGACCGAGCGCGCGCAGGTAGGCCTTCGTCACCTCGTCGGAAGGGAAGACCGAGGTGGTCGCCCCCAGCTCGGCCCCCATGTTGGCGATGACGTGGCGATCCATCACCGAAAGCGTCGCCACGCCGGGGCCGTGGTATTCGATCACCCGCCCGATCCCGCCCCGCACGCCGTGCCGGCGCAGCATCTCCAGGATCACGTCCTTCGCGCCCACCCACGGCGGCAAACTTCCTTCGAGCCGCACACCCCACACCGCCGGGTAGCGCAGGTGGAACGGCTCGCCCGCCATCGCCAGCGCGACCTCCAGACCGCCGGCGCCGATGGCGAGCATCCCGATCGCCCCCGCGGCGCAAGTATGGCTGTCGGATCCGAGCAGCGTCGCGCCGGGTCGGCCGAAGCGTTCCTGGTGGAGCGGATGGCTGACGCCGTTCCCCGGCCGGCTGTACCACAGGCCGAAGCGGCGGCAGGCGCTCCAGAGGAAGCGATGATCGTCGGCATTCCGGCTGTCGGCCTGGAGGATGTTGTGGTCGACGTACTGCGCGGAGACCTGGGTTCGCACCCGGTCCAGTCCCATCGCCTCCAAGGAGAGCATCACCAGCGTTCCGGTCGCGTCCTGGGTCAGCGTCTGATCGATCCGGATCGCGACCTCGCGTCCGGGGAACGGTTCCCCTTCGACGAGGTGGTCCAGGAAGAGGCGCCGGGTGACGCTCATGCGGGAAGAGGCTCCTCGCGGGCGAAGGAGAGCTCGTCGCTCCGCACCACGCAGACCCCCGCCCGCTCCATCTCGCCGAACGCGCGATCGACGTCCCCCGCGACGCGGCCGAACCCCGCGCAGGCGTCGCGGATCGCCGTCGTCGGGAATCCGAGCCGGACGGCGTCGAGGGCGGTGGCGAGCACCCGTTCCTCGACGGCGAGCCCGCAGACGAACAGGTCGCGCACCCCCACGGCGCGAAGCCAGTCGTTCAGACCGGTCGCCTGGCGGCGTCCGCGGTCGAAGAAGGCGCTCTCGCTGTCGAACCGCGGATCGATGCCGGTGCGGAAGACGGCGGTGAGCCCGAGCCCGCAGAGGCCGGGGGCCAGCTCGGCGCCGGCCGTGCCCTGCACGCAGTGGTCGGGGAGGAGCGCCTGCGTCAATCCTTCGATCTCGACCACATCGCCGGGACGGTGGCCGGGATGGGACGACGCGAAGCAGCCGTGTCCGGGCGGGTGCCAATCCTGGATCGCGACCCGGCGGTCGAACCGCGGCGCCACCCGGCGCACCACCGGAAGGATGGCCTCGCCGCCCGGCACCGCGCGAGCCCCCCCGGGAAGGAGGTCGTTCTGGATGTCGACGAGCAGAAGCGCGTTCACGCCGAGGGCTCCCGGACGTGCCTAATGGAAGGTGGGAGGCGGAGGTCAAGGTGGCGCGGGAACGCGGACTCGACGACGTGGCGCGGCTCGTCGAACGCTGGCGCAGGTTGGTGCCCGAGCGGGAGCGGCCGCGCGCTCCCCGCGATCCGGCGCGGGAGGTCGGCGCCGTGCCCGAGGAACAGGACCCGGTCGCGTCGATCGCCGCCGGGCGGCCGGAGCGCTACGCGCCGAGCCCGGACGAGGTTCTCCAGCGCGAGGAGGACTCGAGCGCGGAGGTCTAGTGGACCGACGGAGGGGCCTCGATCCGTTCGATTTCAGGGGGCGCCTCGAGCGCCAACGCCAGCGCTTGCTCGACCGAATCGACGATCTCGATCCGGAGCGAGGCCCGTACGTCGTCCGGGATCTCCTCGAGCGCGCCCTCGTTCGCGCGCGGTAGCAGAACGGTGCGGACCCCGGCGCGAAAGGCGGCGAGAACCTTCTCCTTGATCCCGCCCACCGGGAGCACCTTGCCGCGCAACGTGACCTCGCCCGACATCGCCACGTCGCCCCGCGCGCGCCGGCCGCCGGCCACCGAGGCGAGCGCGGTGAGCATCGCCACCCCGGCCGAGGGTCCGTCCTTGTGGACGCTCCCCGCCGGCACGTGCAGATGGACCGTCCTCCCCTGGAAGCGATCCGGGGGGATTCCGAAGCGCTCGCCGTTGGCCCGCAGGTAGGAGAGGGCGCTCTGCGCCGATTCCCGCATCACCTCCCCCATCATCCCGGTGAGCACCAGCCGCTCGCGCTCGGCCTTCATCATCGCCGCCTCCACGAACAGCACCTCGCCCCCCGCCGGCGTCCATGCCAGCGCCAGCGCCACGCCCGGGCGGTCGAACTGTTCCGCGAGATCGTGGCGAAACGTCGGCGGACCCAGCAGCTCGCGCGCCTGGGCGCCGTCGATCGTCGCCGGCGATGGGCCCGATTCGGTGAAGCGTCGGGCGATACGGCGCAGGACCTTCGCCATCTCCCGCTCGAGGTTCCGGACACCGGCTTCGCGGGTGTACTCAGCAACGATCGCGCGGATCGCGTCATCCTCGAAGCGGATCTCGTCTTCGCGGAGCCCGTGCGCGGCGAGGAGCTTCGGCAGGAGGTAACGGCGCGCGATCTGCAGCTTCTCCTCTTCGGCGTAGCCGGCGAGCGGGAGGATCTCCATCCGGTCGAGGAGGGCCGGCGGGATCGGCTCGGTGGTGTTGGCGGTGCACAGGAAGAGCACCCGCGACAGGTCGAAGGCCACGTCGAGGTAGTGGTCCTCGAAGGAGCGGTTCTGGGCCGGATCGAGCACCTCCAGCAGCGCCGCGGACGGATCGCCGTGGAAGCCGCTCCCTAGCTTGTCGACCTCGTCCAGCATGAAGACCGGGTCGGCCGCGCCGCCCCGCCGGATCGTCTGGAGGATCCGTCCGGGCAGCGCCCCGACGTAGGTCCGGCGGTGGCCGCGGATCTCCGATTCGTCGTGGATGCCGCCCAGGCTGATGCGGATGAACTGCCGGCCCGAGGCGCTGGCGATCGAGCGTCCGAGCGAGGTCTTCCCGACACCGGGTGGACCGACGAAGCAGAGGATCGGCTCCCGGCTCGCCTCGTCGCCGCCGGTGGCGACGCCGCGTTCCTCCCGGAGCCTCTTCACGGCGAGGTGCTCCAGGATGCGCTCCTTCACCTTCTCCAGGTCGTAGTGGTCGCGGTCGAGGATCCGGCGCGCCTCGGCGATGTCGACCGGCCTCGCGGTGAACCGTCCCCAGGGGAGGCTCACCAGCCAATCGAGATAGGTGCGGATCACGGCGTGCTCCGGCGAGACCGCGGGAAGCCGCTCCAACCGCGCCAGCTCGCGCGCGGCTTCCCGCTCCGCGTCGGGCGGGAGTCGCGCCTGACGGACGCGCTCCCGCAGCTCGTCCGCCTCCTCGGCGTCCGTCTCGCCGAGCTCGCGCTGGATCGTCTTCAGCTGTTCGCGCAGCACGTATTCGCGCTGGCTCTTCGACAGCTCCTCGCGCGTCTTGGAGGCGATCGAGGCCTCGAGGTCCCGCACCGACCGCTCGTGCTGGAGATGGTCGAGGAGCCGCCGCAACTTCACCCGCACCGGATCGGTCTCCAGGATCGCCTGCCGCTCCGTCCGGTCGAGCGGCACGTTCGCGGCGACGAGGTAGGCGAGGTGCACCGGATCGGCGGTCAGGTCGGTGATCGCCCGCGAGAGCGGCGTCGGGAGCTCGCGCGCGCCGGCGAGGTTCAGGAACAGCTCCCGGACGGCGCGGGCGATCGCCTCGAGCTCGTGGTCGGGCTCGACCTGTTCCGGCAGGCGGTGGACGCGCGCCACCAGGTACGGCTCGGACCGGACGTAATCGAGAAGCCGGATGCGCTCGATCCCTTGCACCAGGATCCGCACCGAACCGTCGTCGTCGCGGTTCATGCGATGGATGACCGCCGAGGTGCCGACGGTCGCGAGATCGGCGACCGATCCGAGCTCCCCTTCGCCGTTCCGGCGTCCCACCATCGCCAGCAGCCGCTCGGCCTCCATCGCCTCCTCGACCAGGCGGATCGCCCCCTGGCGCCGGATGTGTACCGGCACCAGCTCCATCGGAAAGAGCACCGTATCCGGCAGCGGGAGGACCGGCAGCGCGTCCGGCAGCCGCGCCGGACCGGAGCTCATGTCGTTGCCGGCGCCGTCGATCGTCACCCACGCGTTCTTTGCGCACGATGGCCCGCCGCACTACTCTTGCGGTCGCCGATGCACGCCACCCGCCGTTCGATCCTCGCGGCCGCCGCCGTCGCCTTCGCCGTTGCCGCCGCAACCGCGGGGACGGTGCGGACCGCCGTCGCCGATCCGAAGGGGACCGAGATGCCGCTCGCCTTGACCTCCTCCGCGTTCGCCCACCAAGGGGCGATCCCCACCGAGTTCACCTGCCAGGGTTCCGACCACTCGCCGCCGTTGGCGTGGAGAGGCGTTCCGGCGGGGACCCGAAGCCTGGCGCTGATCGTCGACGATCCGGATGCACCCGACCCGAAGGCGCCGACGATGACCTGGGTCCATTGGGTGTTGTACGACCTTCCGCCGGAGACGACCTCCCTTCCGGGAGGGATGAAGCGGGACGAGAAGGCGCCGGCCGGCACGCGTCCGGGCCTGAACGATTGGAAGCGCACCGGCTACGGCGGTCCGTGCCCGCCGATCGGTCGCCATCGGTACTTCCACAAGCTCTACGCGCTCGACCTCGTCCTCCCCGACCTGAAGAACCCCACCAAGGCGGCGTTGGAGAAGGCGATGGAGGGGCACGTGCTCGCCCAGGCGGAGCTGATCGGGACCTACGAGAAGAAGAAGTAGCGTCCGCGGTGTGGGACCCTACAAGCGGCGCGTGACCAACGCCGAGATCGCGGGGGCGCTCCGCGAGATGGCGCTCTTCCTGGAGATGGAGGAGGTGCCGTTCAAGCCGCGCGCCTACGAGCGGGCGGCCTACGCCGTGGAGGCGCTCGACCGTCCGATCGCCGCGATCGACGCCGACGGTGGGATCCGGGCGTTGTCGAAGATCCCCGGCGTCGGGAAGGGGGTCGCCGGGCGCATCCAGGCGCTCGTGCGCACCGGTCGACTTCCCGAGCTGGAGTCGCGGCGCGCCGCCATGCCCGTCGACCTGGTGGGGCTGACCTCGATCGGCGGCATCGGTCCCAAGCGGGCGCGGGCGCTCTTCCGGGAGCTCGGCGTGCGGACGATCGAGGATCTCCGCCGCGCGGCGCTCGCGGGACGCGTGCGGAAGGTGCCCAAGTTCGGGGACCGGAGCGAACAGGCGATCCTCGAAGCGATCGAGTTCCATCGGCAGACCGGTGGACGCCGGCTTCTCGGCGCGATCCTCGAGCTGGCGGCGAACCTCGAATCGCGCCTGCGCGCGCAGCCGGAGGTCGTGGACGCCGCCGTCGCCGGCTCGATCCGGCGGCGCCGCGAGACGATCGGCGATGTCGACGTCCTGATCGCGACCGCGGACGGCGCCGGGGTGTCCCGCTTCTTCGCGTCGATGCCGGAGGTCGACCACGTCTACGCCGAGGGGCCGACCAAGACGCTGGTGCGGCTGGCGAACGGACTCGACGCCGACCTGCGCCTGGTCCCGGAGGCGTGCTTCGGCGCCGCCCTGCTCTATTTCACCGGGAGCAAGGACCACAACATCGCCTTGCGGAAGATCGCCCTGGCCAAGGGGTACAAGCTCTCCGAGTACGGTCTGTTCCGGGGACAACGGCGCATCGCCGGTCGCACCGAGGAGGAGGTCTACCGCGCGCTCGATCTCCCGTGGATCCCACCCGAGATCCGCGAGGACCAGGGGGAGATCGAAGCGGCGATCGGCGGGCGCCTGCCCGATCTGGTCGGGTACGGCGACCTGCGCGGGGACCTCCAGGTGCAAAGCCGCTGGTCCGACGGGGCGTCGACGATCGAGGAGCTGGCGCGCGAGGCGAAGCGCCTGGGTCGTGCCTACGTCGCCGTCACCGACCACACCCGCGATCTGGCGATGGCGCGCGGCCTGGACGAGGCGCGCCTCCGCGAGCAACGCGGCGCGATCCGCCGGGCACAGCAGGAGGTGTCGGGGATCCGGATCCTCGCCGGGGCGGAGGTCAACATCCGCCGGGACGGGTCGCTCGACGTCTCCGACGACGCGCTCGCCGAGCTCGACGTCGTCGGCGCCTCGATCCATTCCGAGTTCCGGTTGCCGCGGCCGGAGATGACGCGGCGGATCGTGCGCGCGATCGAGAATCCGAACGTCGACATCCTCTTCCACCCCACGGCGCGCGCCATCGGATCGCGCGCCGCCGTCGAGTTCGATCTCGACGCGGTGCTGGAAACGGCGCGCCGGACGGGGACGGCGCTGGAGGTGAATGCGCAACCGAACCGGCTCGACCTCTCCGACGAGCTGGTGCGCCGCGCCGTCCGCGCCGGGGTACGGCTGGTGATCGACTCCGACGCGCACACGCCGTACGAGATGCGGTTCCCTGAACAGTTCGGTGTGGCGCAGGCGCGGCGCGGATGGGCGGAGCGCAAGGACGTCCTCAACACGCGCGACGTGCACGCGTTCCTGGCGTCGTTGAAGCCAAAGGCCCGCGGACCAAACCGACCTGCGTGAAGGTCGATCGTACGATCACACTCGTGGCGCTCGCCGTCGTTGCGGCCTGCGATTCGTCGAGCCTGGTGGAGGTTTCGCCGTCGATGGTCCTCCCGGACCGGCCGGAGTTGGGGGCGATCGCCACCCAGCCCCCGACCCCGGCGCCGACCGAGACGCCGGAGCCGACCTATCCCCTCCCGTGCCCGGACCTCTACTCCGAGGACGTCTTCCCCACCTTCGAGATCTCGATGGAGGACGACGAGCTCGCGAAGCTTCGCGCCGAGGCGACGCGCGATATCGAGGAGTGGCACCCGGCCCTCTTCCGCCACGAAGCGGAGGAGCACCGGGTCGAGGTGCGGAACCGCGGGAACATCAGCCAGTGCGGCGACAAGCTGCAGCTCGCCATCGCCTTCAACCACGTCGACCGCGAGGCGAGGTTCCGTGGACTGCGGCGCATCAACCTCGATCACGGCGGCTGCGGACTCCTCGACGAGCGCCTGTCGCTCGAGTTCGCCCGCGACCTCGGACTGCCGGCGCAGTGCGCGAACCACGCCCGGCTCTACGTCAACGGCGAGTACGAGGGGGTCTACGTTAATCTGGAGGCGGTCAACAAGGAGTTCCTCCGGCGGCAGTTCGGTCCCGACGGCGACGACGGGAACCTGTGGAAGACGGCGCGAGACTTGAAGACCAACGAGGACGAAGAGGTCGACCGGACGACGCTCGAGACGTTTCACGAGGCCACCGACCTGGCGTCGCTCGACGAGGTGATCGACCTCGACGAGGCGATCCGCGAGTGGGCGTTCGAGGCGATCCTGCCGGCCACCGACAACTTCTGGATCGACGGATGGAACTTCTACCTCTACGAACATCCGGGTCGCGGCTTCCTCTTCATCCCGCGCGACCTGGACAAGGCTCTTCCCTACCGGGACGCCTGGGTCGTCTTCGATCCGGTGGAGCCGGTCCGGCAGCATCCGGCGACGGTGGTGCTGGCCGACGGCGGCTGGCAGCGCCGGTACCGCGCGGCGCTCGACGAGATGCTCGCCGCCTACGATCCGGCCTGGTTCCAGGAGCGCGTCGACCGCTGGTGGCCGCAGATCGCCGAAGCGGCGGCCGACGACCGGAACTTGAGCATCGAGGCCGACGATCCGCCGCCACGCCAGCCGCTCGGTTACCTCCGCGCGCGGGCGCGTTGGCTGCGCGAACGGCTCTACGGTTCGGATTGACGCGAGCCGTCGACGAGCAGGTCGAGCCGCCCGCTCGCCGGATCGAACATCAGTCCGTGGATCGGGATGCCGCGCGGGATGAGCGGATTTTCGCGCAGCAGGCGCACCACCCGCTCGACGTTTCCGATCGGATCGTGGAAGCCGCCGATCCATTCCCTCAGGGTGGGCCGGAGGCGGTCGATCGCCTCCGCAGGGACGCCGCGCTCGAGCATCGTCGCGCGCAGGCGACCCTCGTCGATCTGCGCCATTCCGCAGTCGCGGTGGCCGATGACGAAGACCTCGCCGCACCCGAGCGCGTAGATGGCGGCGACCAGGCTGCGCACGACGCCGCCTCCGGGATCGACGAGCGTGTTCCCCGCGTTCTTGATCACCTTCGCGTCGCCGCGCCCGATCCCCAGCGCCGGCTCGAGGAAATCGACGAGCCGCGTGTCCATGCAGGTGAAGACGGCGATCCCCTTGCTCGGTACCTTGGTGAGAGGGCGATTGCGCTCCTCGACCCACCGTGCGTTGTGCGCGAGGATCTCCCGTAGCAGGCTCATCGGCGACCGAAGACTACTAGTACGGCTCCCGGAGGCAAGAGACCGAGCGGACGTAGGCGCCACCGTCGGTTCGCATCGCGGTGAGTCCGCCCCGGAAGGTGACGACCGTGTCCCACGGCAGCGTCGACTCCGCCGCTTCGTAGGTGTACGGAAAACGCTCGCGGTGCGGCTCGCAGAGGGCGGCGCTCAGGGCGTTGGTTCCGTAGACCGAGATGCGGTGCGAGCGTCCGCGCGCCACGAGGCGAACACCGCGGAAGCCGGGCGTTCCGTCGGCCGTGAACGGCACGCCGACGGCGGTGGCGGGGGGGCGGGCGGCCCGGGCCGCCGGCAGCTGCGCGACCGGGCGGGAGGGGGGGTCGGCGCGCGTGATCCAGCGCCACGCTTCGGTGAAGGGCCGGGTCCAGGTCGCCGGCGCGTCGGGATAGTCGCAGGCTCCGTCGGCGGCGACGGCCGTCGCGGCGGACGAGGACAGGACGACGGCAACGAGGACGCGGGCGAACGCCCCGGCGCGAGCGGACATGGGATCGACCTCCGGCGAGCGCGCGTTCAGCAACGCGCGTGCCACGGCGGTGCGGCCGTCCGGGCGTCGCAGGGCATGGCCGGCACAATGGAATCCCGCCGCGCGGGCCGGACGGACGGGAGGCGCGACGGGGCGGGCGGGTCCCACCGTGGCCCATCGATGCCCGATCCGGTGGATCGTCCCTCGTGTGAATTTGCTCGGCAGGGCGATAGACTCCGAACGATGGAACATGCACCCAGTCGCACGGCGCTGATGGTGGCGGCCTATCGGGCGCGGGCGTCGGCGCGTGCGGACCGGATTTGCGACGATCCGTGGGCGGCGCGGCTCGCGGGAGAGGAGGGGCAGGAGTACGCGCGCCGTCACGATCGCGCCTGGGCGCCGGCGGAGCTTTGGCTCTCCGTCCGGACCGCGGCGATCGACCGCGAAACACGCCGCTTCCTCGCCGCCCCGAACGGCTTCCGCCAGGTGGTGCTGCTCGGCGCCGGGTTCGACACCCGTGCCGAGCGGATCGGCCGGCGCGCGGGCGGCGCCGGCGCGGATACGCGATGGTTCGAGGTCGATCATCCCGAGACGCAAGCCGACAAGCTCCGGCGGCTCCGCGATCTCGGCGACTACCCGCTCGACGCCGCAACCTACGTGCCGTGTGACTTCGAACGGGAGCGGTTCCTCGACAAGCTCGCCGGCGCCGGCTTCTCCCCCGACCGCCCGGCGATCTTTCTCTGGGAGGGGGTCGTCCTCTACCTCGAAGAGGCGGCGGTACGCACCACGATGGCGGCGATCGCGGCCCGATGCCACCCCCGGTCGGTCCTGGTCTTCGACTACATCGGCCGGGCGATGGCCGAGGGGCGGGTCACCGACGCCGACGATCTCGCGGTCCGCGCGCTGCTCGACGGCCTGGTCGAGCCGATCCGCTTCGGCACCGACGACGTGGTGCCGATGATTCACGACGAAGGATTTCGTTGGATTCACACCCGCTCGTTCGACGAGCTGGCGCTGGAGCTGACCGGCACCTACGAGCGGGCCCGCAAGTTCCGCTTCCAGCGGCTCGCCCTCTGCAGCCGGACGCCGCCGCCGTGACGCGCGCGCCGGGGGAGGACCGGGTCGGAGGTGCCGTACTCCAGGCTCGCGTGGACGGCCGTGCGGCCACCGTGCGACGGCTGGCGGGCCGGGGCCCGGCGCTGGTGCTGCTGCACTCGGCGGGAGGGAACGAGCGCTCCTTCGATCCGGTGACGCCGTTCCTCGAAGGGCGCGAGGTGATCGTCCCCGCGCTGCCCGGGACCGGCCGCTCCGAAGGGCCGCACCCCGGTTCCGCCGCCGCCGCCGCGACGTGGGTGCGGGCCCTGCTTCGGGCCCTGGAGGTGCGCCGCGCGGTGATCGCGGGGCACTCCGTCGGAGGGGCCATCGCGATCGAGATGGCGCTGGCCCACGCGCGTGGGGAGGCGATCCCCGTGATCGAAGGGGTGGCGCTGATCTCCACCGGCGCGCGCCTCCGCGTGCGTCCGGAGATCCTTCGCGCGCTCGAGCACGCCGCCGCGCAGCGCCGTCCACCGGAGCTGGACGCCTGGGTCGAGCCCGATCCGGCGCGGCGCGCGACGCCGGCCGAGACGCAGCTCGCCGATTGGCGGATGGCCGACGACTTCGACCGGATGGAGACGGTCGGCGCGATCCGCGCCCCGACGGCGGTGCTGGTCGGCGCGGACGATCCGCTGACGCCGCCGAAGTACGCCCGCTTCCTCCACGAGCGTGTTCCCGGAAGCCGATTGGTCGTCTTCCCGGGAGCGCGCC
>CAYJRR010000112.1:0-14659 GCA_964372275.1 uncultured bacterium | reverse complement strand
CTCTCCCCCCGACCGCACGAAAGACCCCGAGCCCCAAAAGAGACTCGTCCCCCCACCCCCAAAATGCTGGAGGGGCATCGACCATTGTGCCTCCCGTCACAGAGCCCGGTAAAGGGGAAGGTTCAGACTGTCGCAATTTTTGTAACTTCGGACCCAACAAAGGAAAATTTTCCAAGTATTAATGGGCAGATAATGAGTGTGTCAACTTGTTACGAATTGGCCGATTCCGCCGCCGCGGCGGCTTGTTGAACGACCGCGGGTGTCGACCGCGCGCCCCGCCCCGCGGCCGCCGCCCGCCGGCGGCAGTCGCCGTTCGGGTTCCGGGACTCGAAACGACCTACCGCCCGTCACGGCGGGGCGAACGGACGAAGCCCTTCGGGTAGCGGTCTCGTGCGACCGCGGCGGGATCGCCGATTTCCGGCACGGCCCCTTCGCCGACCCACCCTCTGGCGCGCCGCGTGCTCCGCCGGAGGCCCGTGGCCGGCCGGCTTGCGATACAACCTTTTGGGTGTATGCTCGAATGAGCTCGCGGGAGGTGATCGAGGCACTTCTCAACGACGGTTGGTACCTGGTCAACGTGGAGGGTTCGCACCATCAATTTCGGCATCCACGAAAACTTGGAAAGGTGACCGTTCCGCACCCGAAGAAGGACGATCCGATCGGAACGCTTCGGCGAATCGAGAAGCAGGCGGGTCTGAGAATCCGGTAGGAGAGTCCGTGCGATATCCGGCGAAGCTCGCAACAGAGGGTCCCTACACGCTCGCGGATTTCTATCCGTACTGTCCAGGCTGCCAGACCTTCGCAGAGACCAAGGCCGGGCCCGGCGAGCAGGACATCGTCTACATGGCGACGGACGCCCTTGCGGGCTGGCTGGAGTGCCACTTGCAAGATGGGGAACTACCTCCCCGCCCTCCCCACCGAAAACCACGCGGCCGGATTCTGTGGGTCGACGTTCCACCGCATCTGAGCGCCAAGCTCTCGCTCCGCTGGGCACGGGCGGACGCCGGTCTGACCCAGCTCGAGGTGGCGAAGCGCGCGAAGGTGAGCCAGCAGATGATCGCCAAGATCGAGCATCCGGATCGCAACGTCACCGTCGACACGCTGGTGAAGGTCGCGCGCGCGCTCGGGGTGAAGCTGACGATCGAGTTCCAGCCGATGTCGGAGCCGGAGCGCCGCGCCCGTCCCGTGCGACCGGCCCGCGCCGACCGGTTCGATCCGCCCACGGTGGCGCGGGCGAGCGGCCGCTTCCGTCTTTCACCGCCGGCGCCCGCGGCCCGTCGACGTCGTGCCCCGAAACGGAGGTGACGAGGCGGGCGAGCCGGAGCCCGCGGACGGTCGCGGCCGGCGACGCTTGACCCGCGCGGCGTGGCGCGCGAGTGTGTCGGCGCCATGCCCTACTTCGAAAAGCACGTCTTCGTCTGCAACAACGAGCGCCCCGACGGACACCCGCGCGGCGACTGCACCAAGAAGGGCGGCAAGCAGGTGCGCGAGCGCTTCAAGGCGGAGATGGAGGCGCGGGGGTTGAAGGGGCGGATGCGCACCAACATGTCCGGGTGCCTCGACAGCTGTGAGACGGGCTGCTCGGTCGTCGTCTATCCCGACAACGTCTGGTACGCCCGCGTCACCCCCGACGACGTCCCCGAGATCGTCGAGCAACACCTCCTCGGCGGCCGCCCGGTCGAGCGCCTGGTCCTGCCGAAGCCGTAGCCCGCGCCGCTACTCGGGCCACGGCGGGGCGACGAGGCGGCGCTTGCCGTCCTTGGCCTTCGGCACGGGGGGGCCTGCGGGAGGGGGCGGGGCGAGGTCGCGGTCCCAGAGCTGGCAGGTCACCTCGCGGTGGCGCTGGTCGAGGCTTTCGCAGTAGTTGGTGAAGAGGCAGCGGCGCACCTCCGACCCGCGGCCGAGACGGATCTTGCGGAACCAGTCGGGGTCGGCGAGCGACTGGCGGGCGGCGGCGACGACGTCGGCCTCGCCGCGGGCGAGGATCGACTCGGCCTGTTCGAAGCTGGCGATCCCGCCGGAGGTGACGACCGGCGTCGTGAAACCGGCGGCGTTGACGGCGCGCTTGATCGCGGCGGCGAGCGGCACGTTGCGGCCGAAGGGCCCCCGTTCGTCGATCCAGACGGTCGGCATGCACTCGTGGCCGCTGGGGCCGGTGTAGGGGTAGACCGCCTCGCCGAGTCGGGGCTGTTTGGCGTCGTCGAACTTCCCCCCTTTCGAGACCGAGAGGAAGTCGAGCCCGGCGTTGGCGAAGGCGAGCGCGAAGTGGACGGCGTCTTCGATCCGGCTCCCTCCGTCGATCACTTCGTCGCCGAGGAAACGGCAGCCGACGACGAACGACCGGCCGACGCGCGCGCGGACGGCGTCGATCGCCTCCAGCGGAAGGCGGGCGCGGTTCTCGAGCGTGCCGCCGTAGCCGTCGTCGCGGGTGTTGGTGCGCGAGAGGAACGACGACATCGTGTAGGCGTGGGCGAAGTGCAGCTCGACGCCGTCGAAGCCGGCCTCGGCCGCGCGGGCGGCGGCATCGGCGAACAGACCGGGGAGCACGCACGGCAGATCGCGGACGTGCGGCAGGTGGGTGTCGGTGACGCGCTCGCGGTAGCCGAAGCGATAGGACTCGAGGTCGCGCGGGGGGAGGATCCGCTCCACCTCCGCCTCGGCAGCGGCGGCGAGCCGTGCGCGCAACCGCGCGTCGGCGGCGGCGCCCGAGGCGGCATCCGCGTCGCCCTCGGCAGCACGCAGGCCGGCGTCGCCCAGCACCTCCGCGGCGCGGGCGCGCAACTCGTCGGTGACGACGAGGTGTTTTCCGAAGAACTTCTCCTTCGTCGGCCGGCGCCGCACGGTGAGGAAGTCGATCACCTGGATGAAGATCCGCGTCCGCCCGGCGCTTGCGCGGCGGACCGTCTCGACCAGGTGGCGGAGCCCCGGCACGTAGCGGTCGTGGCCGATGCGCAGCAGAGGGCCGCTGGCGACATCGCGGATCCCGGTCGCCTCCAGCACCAGCGCGCCGGGCTGGCCCACGGCGAAGCGCTCGTACCAGGCGAGGACCTCCGGCGTGACGAAGCCGTCCTCGGTGGCGCGCCACGGAACCATCGCCGGGACCCAGGTCCGCTCGGCGAGCTCGATCGAGCCGATCCGAATCGGCGAGAACCAGCGCGACCGCGCGGCCTCTTCCCGCGTCGGCCAGCGGTCGACCGGAAGCTGCCGCAGCGCGCGCGCCGATCGTTCGGGGGTGCCCATCGGGACGGCGGACTGTAGCGCCCGTCGGGCGGCGGAGGAATTTTCTCCCGATCGACCGCCGGGAGCCGGCTGATCAACGGGCGCCCCAGTGGGACGTGTGTGTCCTCCCGGTCGCACCCCTCTTCCCGCCCGTGGCGGGCGCGCGCGCCGGCACCATCTCCGTGAATTCAAATTCATTTTCCGGCGGGCGGAGGCACGGCCGGCGGATCGGAACGGAGCTTGCTCCCGCCGGCGCCGCATGAGCCATCGTTCACAACGATCGATCGCGTGGGGCGCGGCGTTGGCGCTCGCCGGTTGCGGCGCGGTGACGACCACCGACGAGCCGAACGCGCCTCCGCCGATTCCCACCCCGATCGGCCATCCGACCGACCCCGGCAGCCCGACGCCGCCGCAGCCTGCCGGAACGCCGCGGCTGGTCCTCCTCGACGGATACGACGCCCATCTCTACGCCTCCGACGACGGCGGCGCGGCGTGGTTCGAGGTCGGAACGGTCCCGCTCGACGCGCCGGCGATCGTCTCGTTCGCCGTTCGCGCGGGGGGCGAATACGTCGCCACCACCACGTTGGGGACGGTGATCGTCTCCGCCGACCGGGGGCAAAGCTGGTCGCCGCGGCCGGCGGCGCCGTGGGGCAGCGACGGGACGACGGGGGGACCGGCGAACTTCGTCCAGCTCGCCCCCGGCGCCGAGGGCGAGCTGATCGCCACCTCGACGCATTACGGCCGGCCCGGGCGGGTCTACGGCAGCGTCGACGGCGCCCTCACCTGGAAGCTGCTCGGGACCTGGCCGATGGAGACCGGGATGATGACCGGACTGGCGGCGGACGGCGCGGGGACGATCTACGTCAGCCATCCGCCGTACCTCGGCGGGCAGGTCTACACCGGCCAGCCGTCGGCGCTCGCGCTCGCCGGCTCCATCCAGCCGACGCCGACGGGGGCGGTGGCGTTGATCGAACGACTGCCCGACAGCGGCCTCCTCGTCGCCGTCGGCACGCCGGAAACGACCTTCCTCCGTTCGCTCGACGGCGGCGGGGACTGGAGCGCCGGCGGCGCCTGGATCGATCCGCGCGGGATCGCGGGGCTGGCGGCGCTGCGCGACGAACTCGTCGTCGCGGTCAGCGTGAAGGGGCCGGTTCTGCGCTCGGCCGACCTCGGCGAGTCGTGGGAGGTGGTCGGCGATTGGGGGGAGGCCGCCGACCGCGACCTGCTCTGCTGCAGCGGCTGGATCGACCTCGGCGTCGAGTAGCGTCGATCGCGGGCGATCCGCGCTATCCTCCGCGCCGGAGGCATCGATGGCGACCTTTCGAACTCTTTGTCTGGCGGCGTGGGCGGCATTTCTCGTGGCGTGCAACGGCGTCGGGGGTCGGGACGCCGATCCGGTTGTGGGAGCCTCGGTCTCGCCGGAGCTGCTCCGCGTCGACGGCGAGGCGAGCTTCGCACCGTTTCCCGCCTCTGCCGGCCAGGCCGCGTACGCCTGGTCGAGCGACATGGCGATTCACTCGCTGCGCGCGCCGGTCGTACGCATCTCACTGACCCGCGAGGACGGGCCGCCCGGCGTCGTCTACGCCTGCGCGAACGCCGACGCGGACGATCCCGACCAGTGCCTGGTCGAACTCGCCGACGTCGACGCCCTGGAGAATCTGCTGACCAGCGGCGTCGTAGGGACCGGCGGAACACTCGACCTGCTCTCTCCGGGCACGTACGACGCAGTACTCGTCGACACCTGCCGGTCGACCGGGTGGAACGCCTATCTGACCGGCGAGGTTCCGCTCGACGGAACCACGTACTACACCGACGCCGACAGCGCCTCCGGGATGTCGACGACCGGCCCGGCGGAGGAGGTCGCGGTTCCGTTCACCGGTTGCGGCACGACGTATCCCCTTCCGATCCCCGTCACACTCGCCGCGAGCGACGAGGTCGTCCTGAAGCTCTACTTCGACCTCCGATCGATCGCCCGCGGGGCGCTCGGCGACGGCTCCACCGCGTCGGCCTGGGTTCCGGGCGGTTGCACGGGAGTCAGCGGCAACGGGGGCGCGTTCGCCTGCCTGGGATATCCGAACATCGCCGGCACCATCGACGACGGTACGCCGGTGGTGGAGCACTACGTGCTGAACGACATCGCCACCTTCGGCATCTACTTCACGTCGGGCGGCGACTACTTCGGCGGATACACCCGCCGCACCTACGTCCACGGCGACGATCGGTCCGGCGTCGACTCGATCAACGCCGATACACCGCTCCGGACCTTCTCTGACAACGGCAACGGCACCTACACCATCGAGAACTACAGTTCGGCGGACAACTACGACTTCCACTCCGAAGACTTCCGCCGGCTGGCGGTCGGCGGAACGTCGACCGGCACCTTCGTCGACGTCGCAGGCAACGAGGGCACCTACCTCGAGCGACGTATCGACTAGATCGCTGCCGGAGGAAGTAATGAGCGAGCGACCCGCATTCCCCGAACGGTTCAACATGGCCCATCACTTCCTCGACGCGCGCGTCGAGGAGGGGGCGGGCGACCGGACGGCGATCCTCTTCGACGGGGGCTCGTGGAGCTTTCGGCGGACGCAAGGCGAATCGAACCGCGTGGCGAACGCGCTCGCCGCCGCGGGGCTGGAGATCGAGCAGCGCGTGCTGATCGTCCTCCCCGACCGCCCGGAGTTCGCGGCGGCGTTCTTCGGCACGCTCAAGGCGGGGGGGGTGGTCGCGATGGCCAACCCGCTGCTGCCGACGGAGGACTACGACTACCTGCTCGAGTACACCCGGGCGAAGGTGGTGCTGACCGACGAGGCGACGATGGAACGCCTCGGGCCGGCCGTCGCCCGGGCGCGTTGGCTGCGGCGAGCGATCGTCCTCGACGGAACGATCGGATCGGGTCGGGTCGGATCCGATCCGGCTTCCGGTCGGGCCGGGGTGGTGTCGTGGGAGGACGCCGTCGCCCGCGCATCGGACCGCTTCCCGAACGCCGATACCCACCGCGACGACGCCGCCGTCTGGCTCTTCACCTCCGGCACCACGGGCAAACCCAAGGCCGCGATCCACCGGCACGTCGACTTCGCCTTCAACACCGAGGTCTACGCCAAGCGCACGCTGGGCTATCGCGCCGACGACGTCACGATCGCGGTCTCCAAGCTGTTCTTCGGCTACGCCACCGGGACGAACCTGATGTTCCCGTTCGCGGTCGGCGCCGCGACGGCGCTTTTTCCCGAGCGTTCGACGCCGGAGGCGGTCCTCCGCGCGTTGCGCGCCCATCGACCCACGATCGTGGCGGCGGTGCCGACGACGCTCAACGGACTGCTCTCGCTGCCCGAGATCTCCGCCGACGACTTCGCGCGGGTGCGCTTCGCCATCTCCGCCGGGGAGGCGCTGCCGCCGGAGCTGTTCCGCAAGTTCCGCGATCGGTTCGGGGTCGAGATCCTCGACGGGATCGGCAGCGCCGAGATGTTCCACATCTACGTCACCAACCGCCCCGGCGAGGCGCGCGTCGGCTCGCTGGGGAAGCCGGTCCCGGGCTACTCGATCGAGATCCTGGGAAACGACGGCCGCCCCATGCCCGCCGGCGAGGTCGGCGCGATGTGGGTGAAGGGGGAGACGGCGGCGCTCGGCTACTGGCAGGACCGGGCGAAGTCGATCGCGACCTTCGCCGGCGACCGCCGCAATACCGGCGACAACTTCTGGATCGACCCCGAGGGATACCTCTACTACGCCGGACGCGGGGACGACCTGCTCAAGGTCGGCGGGATCTTCGTCTCGCCGCTCGAGGTCGAGGACTGCCTGATGCAGCACCCGGCGGTGCGCGAGGCGGCGGTCGTCGGACACGAGGAGGACGGGCTGGTGAAGGCGCTCGCCTACGTGGTGGCGCGCGACGGGCATGCCCCCTGCGAGGCGCTCGCGGAGGCGCTGCGCGCGCACGCGCAGGAAAGGCTCGCCCGCTACAAGGTGCCGCGGCGCATCGTCTTCGTCGGCGACCTGCCACGCAACGACCGAGGCAAGGTGCAGCGGAAGCTCTTGCGGGAGAACCCGCCGAAGGCTCTCGCTTGACGGACGCCTCCCGCGGAGGAGCCGGCCGATGAAGTTCCTGGCGGAGATGACCTGGGTCGAGGCCCAGGAGGCGCGCGATGCCGGCGCCGTCGTCCTGGTGCCGATCGGGTCGACAGAGGCCCACGGACCGCACCTGCCGCTCGCGACCGACGTGATCATCTCGCGGGAGCTGTGCCGCCGCGTGGCGCGGGCGCTCTCGCAGAAAAACGTCGACGCGGTGATCGCGCCGGCCTCGAGCTACGCCGTCACCGACTACGCCGCCGGCTTCGCCGGCTCGGTGACGCTCCCGGCGGAGACGGCGACGGCGCTGATCCGCGACCTGTGCGTCGGCCTCGACCGCCAAGGGTTCGGCCGCGTCGTCCTGGTCAACAGCCATCTGGAGCCCGACCATCTGCGCACGATCCAGGACGGCATCGCCGCGGCGCTTTGCCTCACCGGCCGCCCGGTCTGCTTCCCCGACGTCTGTTCCAAGCGGTGGGCGCGGACGATGACCGACGAGTTCAAGCGCGGCGCCTGCCACGCCGGGAGCTACGAGACCTCGCTGGTGCTCGCCGCGCGCCCCGAGCTGGTGCGCGAGACGCGGCGCGCCGGCCTCCCCCCGAAGCCGATCGACCTCGCCAAGGCGATGCGCGACGGCGTCCGGACCTTCGAAGCGGCCGGCGCGGACCAGGCCTACTTCGGGGATCCGGCGGGAGCCTCGGCGGAGGAGGGGGAGGAGATCTACGGAAGACTGGTGGAAATGGTGCTGACCGAGATCGCGGAGATGGCATGGCCGGCGTGAGCCGGCGCGTGGTACCCGCGGACGATCGCGCACGGCAGGCGTCGCCGAGCGACACGGCGGCGCCCGAACGACTCGCGCCATGACAATCCTGCTGCTCCTCGTCGGCGCGGCGGCGGGGCTGCTCGGCTCGTTGGCGGGGGTCGGGGGCGGGATCCTTCTCGTTCCGGCGCTGACGCTCCTTTTCGGCGTTCCGTTTCCGGTGGCGGTCGCCACCAGCCTCGTGGGGGTGATCGCCACCTCGACCGGATCGTCGGCGCGATACCTGGCGGACGGGCTGTGCGACATCCGGTTGGGGATGGTGCTCGAGGTCGCGACCGTCTTCGGCGCGATCGTAGGAGGGTGGTCGGCGGCCATGCTCCCGGTGGGTGCGCTGCAGGTCCTCTTCGCCCTGTTCGCGCTCTACCTCGCCGGCTGGCAATGGATCGCGGCGCGCCGTGCGCCGGCGGAGACCCCCGACGTCCTCCGGGCGACGGAAGGCTCGTGGAGGCCGCGCAACCTTCCCGCCGGCGTCGCGGTCTCGTCGGTCGCCGGCTTCGTCTCGGCGGTGCTGGGGATCGGAGGCGGCGCGCTCAAGGTGCCGGTGATGAACATGGTGATGGGGGTCCCCTTCCGGATTGCGGTCGCCACCAGCGCCTACATGATCGGCGTCACCGCCTCCGCGAGCGCGCTCCTCTACCTCCGCCGCGGTCTGGTCGACCTGGCGATCGCCGCGCCGACGGTGGTCGGGGTCCTGGCCGGCGCGACGGTGGGGACGCGGTGGATGCCGCGCGTCCCGGTGACGTGGCTGCGCCTGCTGTTCGCCACAATCCTCGTCGTGATCGCGGCACGGATGCTCGTGGAGGCGATCGCGTGAAAGGCGTTGGCACAGATGCTCGCGGAGGCGATCTCGTAGGAGGCGTCGGCGGGGTTGCCCGCCGGTCGCTCGCGCGGCTGGTCGAGGCCGGGATCGTCCTCGGGAGCCTGCTGCTCGCGGCCGGCAGCGTGCTGGGCGCCTTCCAGGGCGGGCTTCCGCGCGGATCCGGCGGCGGCACCGCGGCGGGATCGGCGCCGGAGCTCCTCCTCCGCGCCGGCATCCTGGTGCTGATCGGGACCCCGGTGGCGCGGGTGGCGGCGGCGGGGTTCCTGTTCGCCCGCGAGAACGACCGCCGAGCCCTCGCCTGCTGCGTCGCCGTCCTGCTCCTGCTGGCGCTGGCCACGCTCGCCGAGTGGTGAGCGCTATTCGACGCTCAAGGGGCTCACGATCTCCTTGAGCTCCAGCTTCAACAGCGATCCGGTGCGGCCGGAGGTGATCTCGATCTCCTTCTTGCGGCGGAAGGTGAGGATCTCGAGCCCGGCGCTGTTGAGGACGGCGGTGGTGTAGGTCCCGGGATCGCCGTCGACCCATCCGCTGCCGGCCGCCTCGTTGATCTCGAACTCCACCTTGAAGGCGTCGGCGCCGCGGCCGGTCCACACCACGTCGGTCGTGTTGCCGAGCGTCAGCGACGACTGCCCTTGGGGGTCGGTGACGTCGCTCTCGGCCGGCGCGGTGATGGCGATGCCCCGCGCGTAGTCCTCGCCGGCGTCGACGTCGAGGCGGTACCCGGTCGCGTAGTCGTACCCGCTCGACGGGAGGGTGTAGAAGCCGATCCCCGCCACCTGCTCCACCATCTCGATCTCCTCGAGCGGCGTGGTCAGGACGACCGACGCCCCGGAGACGGCGGCGTTCTCCTCGTCGGAGACGGCGACCGTCGCCTGGAAGGCGGTGCCCATCGAGAGGGTGGCGGTGATCTTGAGGGTGCCGGTGCCGGTGCCGCCGCTGTCGTCGAAGCTGATCGAACCGTCGTCGTCGTCGTCATCGCCGCCGCTGCATCCGAGCGAAAGCGCCAACACTGCGGCGAGGAGGGGGTGGGGTCGCATCGTCATGGTCGGTGTCCCGTTCCGTCGGTCAAGGCGTGGAGGATCTGCTGGCCGTAGAGCTCGAGCCGCTTGGGGATCATCCCGGTGCGGGCGGAAAGCTCTTCGAGGCTCTCCGGCGGGTGGCGCGCGATCTCGTCCAGGGTATAGGCCGGCA
Organism: uncultured bacterium; assembly: GCA_964372275.1. Classification (GTDB taxonomy): domain Bacteria; phylum CAYJRR01; class CAYJRR01; order CAYJRR01; family CAYJRR01; genus CAYJRR01. The sequence continues at coordinate 4,550 of CAYJRR010000112.1, read as the reverse complement.
GGACCGCCATCGGCGGCACGCCGCGCCCGCTCGCCGCCGTCTTGCGCCATCCGCGCAGCGCCTCCTCGCGCGCGCGCCGGGCGCGGATCTCGTCGGCGTCGGGTCGGGTGCCCGCGGGCCGGGCGAGCGGCGGCGGCGATCCGGCTTCGATCCCGCGCCGCACCGCCTCCAGCAGTCGCTCCTGGATCGGACCGCGCGGGAGGCCCGGCACCCGGGCGAGCTCGGCGGCGGTCGCCGGTCGCCGGCGGGCCACCTCGACCATCACGTCGTCGCGCACCACCTTGAACGGCGGCCGGTCGAGCGCCCGCGCCTCGGCGTGCCGCGCCAGGAACAGCTCGCGCAGCACCGCGAGCCCTTCCGGGGACAGGTCCCGCGACTCCTTCGGCTTCAGATAGGCGTCGTCGGCGATGCCGCCGTCCGACTCGGGGGGAAGCGCCGACACCCGCGCGAACTCGTACTCCGCCTCCTCCATCAGGTCGCGCGCGCGCAGCTCGTGGAGGAGCTGTTTGCCGAGCGGGATCAGGAATCGCACGTCGCCCCGCAGGTACTCGATCTGCTCGCGGGTCAGCGGGCGCTTCCCCCAGTCGGCCGTCTGCAACGCCTTGTCGAGCGGGACGCCGAAGCGCTGCTGCACGATGTCGCCGTAGCCCAACCGTTCGAGCCCGAGCAGCTGCGCGGCGATGTAGGTGTCGAACAGCTTCTCGATGCCGAACCCGAAGTCGGCCTTGAGGCACTTCACGTCGTGCGCGGCGCCGTGCGCAAAGCGGACCACCCCCGGCCGCGTGAAGGCCGGCTCCAGGGGCCCCAGGTCCTTGAGCGCCACGGTGTCGATCAGCACGTCCTCGTCGGGGGTGGCGATCTGCAGCACGCAGACCTTGGCGCGGAAGGCGTGCAGGCCGTCCATCTCGGCGTCGATCCCGATCTCGGGGCAGCCGGCGAGGAGGCGCGCGGCCCGGTCGAGCCCGCCGCGATCGGCGACGAAGTGGCAGGGGCGCGCGGTCAATTCTGGATCCTCACCGTCCCCGACTTCGAGTACGGCGTCGTGACCGAACCCCACGGCGTGCGCGCCGAGAAGTTTCCGCCGACCGAATAGTCGGCCGACGAACGGCCGAGCACCTGCTGCACCGCGGTCGTCACCTGCGCGAAGGAGAGCCGGACCTCGGCGGAGAATGCGCCGTGACCCTTCGCCGGAAGGTCGAACCCTTTTCGCAACCGCCCGTCGGCGAGTCTCAAGCCCGCCAGACGCACGTCGTAGTCGAGCGTCTCGACCGCGAGCGCCACCGTGTTCGGGTTCTTCACCTTGAAGCCCAGCTCCAGTTCCGCGCCGGCGAAATTGACCCGCGACGCCTTCACCGACACCAGGTCGACGGCCGGAACCTTGAGCACCGGGAGCGTCCCGTGGTGGCGGAACGGGAGCGACAGCGGCCCGAGCGGCGTGTCGACGGCCAACTTCCCGTCGAGGCGATAGGGGGCCTCGTCCCGATCCCGGTAGGCCTCCAGGATGCGATAAAGGTCGGCGAAGGCGACGGTGAACGGCACCTCGACCGGCGTCGACCCGTTCGCGGGGACCTGGACGGGCGAGGTGATCTCCCCTTGTCCCAGCGACCGGTCCTCGATCGCGACCGCCCATTCCACCTTCGCCAGACCGATCGAGACCGGGATCCGGTTCTCGACGGCGAGGCGCGCCTTCAACGTCGCCGCCTGGAAGGTGACGTCGACCACGTCGACCCCTTCGAGCGTCACGCGCGGCCGGCGCTGGAACGACTTCACCAGCCCGCAGGCCGGGACGCTCGCGGCGAGGAGAATCGCCACGACGACGCGTCCTCGCCCGGTCACTCCAGGTCCCCTTCGGGCATCCGCGCCCGCTCGTCCGGCGGCGCGTGCGGACGCTCCAGGCGGCGGACGACGCGCTCGCGCTGGCGCTGCTTGTAGGCCTCGTGGTTGTTCTCCCCCGCCTCGTTGGCGCGCGCGGTGAGGCGGTCGATCACCTGGAACTCGACCATGGCGTAGACGACCGACCCGAGTCGCTCGAGGCCCGGATCGGACGTGACGTTCACGAACTGGTCGAGCCGAAGCGGCAGGTCGGCGACGAAGTCGAGGTGCCGGTAGCTCTGGCCGGAGAACTCGTTCAGATGTCGCTGGTGCCGCTCGGCGGGTCCGGTGCGCGGCAGCGCGCCGGGGATCGACGGCTCCTCCATCTGTTCCGGGAGCGGGACGATCTCGTTCTGCGATTGGCCCGGAATGACGTAGTTGAAGGGGAAGAGGTGGCGGGTGAAGTGGAGGATCACCCCGACGATGTCGTCGACGTGCTCCACCGTGACGCGGAATCGGATCTTGTCGTAGACGGCGGCGGCCAGCGTCTCCTTCTTCGCCAGGAGCTTGAGGATCATGCTGTCGCGGGTCTTCTCCCCACCTTCGAAGTCGACGATCGGGAACCCCTCCCCTCGCATCTTGTCGACGACGCGCGACACTTCGGCGTGCGCCATAAAGGTCAGATCGCGCTCGGAGATCGGCACCCGGAACAGGAGCTCCCGCCCGTTCAGGTGGTTCACGATGTTCATCACCTTGAGGCAGAAGCAGGCGTCCATCCGGATCCGCCGCGGGCGCTCGCGGCGCGCCAGGAGGAAGACGTCCCGGACGTCGTCGACGCCGGCCACCTCCTCGTCGATCTTGCGCCCCAGGATCCCCTCCAGGAAACGCACCGACTCGGCCAGCACCCCGCGCATGTAGCGCGCGTCGCGCGGGTCGTCCCCGTCGAGCTTGTTGAGGGCGAGGTGCTGGTCGACCTCCGCCCGGTTGGCGAGGTCGAGCCGGCGCCAGTCGATCACCGACCCGCCGGTCAGCACGTGCCGGATCACGTCCAGCTCGCGCCCCTGCATGCCGTAGCGGGAGATCAGCGACTCGATGTCCATCGACCGCGCGGAGTATAGCCAGGGGAGCGCCCGGGAAGCACCTACATCCGGGGCTGGTCACGGTCCGATTTCTCGCCGCCGGACGAGCCGTTGCGGGATTCGCGAAGCAGCCCGTTGTCCGGGCCGGCGACCCCGTTAGACTGTCGTGACGGACAGCGGGAGAACGTATGACGCAAGAGGGAAACGGAAAAACCCCCGAAGTGAAGATCCTGGAGAAGATCCACGAAACGCTCCAGGAGCACACGTCCGAGCTCAAGGACCTGCGCCTTGAAACGCGTTCCGGCTTCGTGCTTCTCGACCAACGGCTGGCGACCGTGGACGGGCGGCTCGCGACGATGGACGGGCGACTCGCGACGATGGACGAGCGACTCGCGACGATGGACGAGCGACTCGGAACCATGGACGCGCGGTTGGGCACCATGGACGAGCGGCTTGCGCACGTCGACGCGCGGCTGGAGAGGATCGACGAGCGGATCGACAAGGTCGTCGTGAACACCGGCTCGCACTGGCGGGACCTGGAGCGCCGGGTCACGATCCTCGAAGAAAAGATTCGCTGACCCAGGAAGACGAGGGGCCCGGTCGAAAGACCGGGCCCCATCGAAAAATGCAAAGCGGGACGTCACGCTGTCGGGCGCGACGCCACGCGCGGCTTCGTCACTCGAAGTCGCCCATCCCGCCGCCCATGCCGCCCATGCCGCCCATCCCCGGCATCCCGGCGGGGCTGCCTGCCTCGGCCTTCTCTTCCTTCTTCTCGACCACGGCCGCCTCGGTGGTGAGCATCAGGCTCGCGACCGACGCCGCGTTCTGAAGCGCGAAGCGGGTGACCTTCGTCGGGTCGATGACGCCGGCGTCGACCAGGTCCTCGTAGTGGTCGCTCGCGGCGTTGTAGCCGAAGTTCCCCTTGCCGTCGCGGACCTTGCCGACGACCACCGCCGGATCCTGCCCGGCGTTGCCGGCGATCTGCCGGAGCGGAGCCTCGAGCGCGCGCTTGACGATCTTGGCGCCGACCAGCGGCTCCCCTTCGAGGGAGAGCTTGTCGATCGCCTTGAGCGTGCGGAGATAGGCGACGCCGCCGCCGGGGACGATCCCCTCCTCCACCGCGGCGCGGGTCGCGTGCAGCGCGTCCTCGACGCGGGCCTTCTTCTCCTTCAGCTCGACCTCGGTCGCCGCGCCGACGTGGATCACCGCCACGCCGCCCACGATCTTGGCCAGCCGCTCCTGCAGCTTCTCCTTGTCGTAGTCGGAGGTGGTCTCCTCGATCTGGGCGCGGATCGTCTTCACCCGGCCCTCGATGTCGGCCTTCTTGCCGGCCCCGTCGATGACCGTGGTGTTGTCCTTGTCGATGGTGATCCGCTTGGCCTTGCCGAGATCGCCGATCTTCACCGCCTCGAGCTTCAGGCCCAGCTCGGTGGCGATCATCTTGCCGCCGGTGAGGATCGCGATGTCCTCGAGCATCGCCTTGCGACGATCGCCGTAGCCCGGCGCCTTCACCGCCGCGACCTTGAGCGTCCCGCGCAGCTTGTTGACGACCAGGGTCGCCAGCGCCTCGCCCTCGACGTCCTCGGCGATGATCAGGAGCGGCCGGCCTTCACGCGCCGTCGTCTCGAGCAGCGGCAGGGGCTCCCGCATGATCGAGAT
>CAYJRR010000111.1:0-14730 GCA_964372275.1 uncultured bacterium | reverse complement strand
GCCGGCGTGGCGACCCACGGCCAGGTCTGGTTCGGTTGCGTGAAGGATTGAACCGCGTCCGAGTCGGCATTCTCCGCGCTTCCTGCCGGAGCGGGCGCCGCTACTTTGCCACCGCCGTTGCGCCGGGCGGGAGCGGCGGCGGCACGACGACGCGGGTCGCGAGCGCGATGCCATAGATAAGCAGGCCGAGGAGCGTAAGTCCGATGGCCCACACCGCCGCGGCGCGCAGGAGCGTCACGCCCGCCGCGCGGCGTCGAGCCACCCGCCACGCAACCGCGCCGGAGGCGACGCCGGCGGCGAGGGCGAGGCCGACGCGCCCGTAGTAGTCGATCGCGACGTGGGTCGGGGCGACGTCGGTCAGGATCCAGCGGCGCTCGAGCGGCTCGTACCACGGAAGCGTCGGCAGGCCGCGCGCCGACCACAGCAGGGCCAACCCGAATCCGATCAGCCCCGCGCAGGCCGCGAGGTGCAGGGCCGCGGCGCGGGCTCCGCCGTCCGCGGCGCCGTCCCGCGTCGCGCCGCTCTCGCTTCCACTAGACCGAGCGGACGCTGACAAGGAGGAGCCCCGAGACGACGTTGAACAGCACGACGGCCGCGACGACCACGGCGAGCGACGCGAAGGTCCGCCGCGCGATCCCTTCGACCTCGCCCGCCGCGGCCGGTCCGCGTGCCGTCAGCCCGAAGCTGACGACGAACAGCGCCGCCGCCGCCGCCAGGCCGAAGGCGGCGAACATCTCCTTCATGTCGAACAGGTTCGTCGCCCACGGAGCCTCCGCGTCGAAGTGCTCGAACCGCACCCGCACGCGGTAGGTGGGATAGGTCGCCACCCCCAGGAGGTAGGTCGCGACGAACGCCCCGAACGAGACGCGGGCATGCACGAGCGCCAGCCACACGTTTCGCGGGCGGCCCCGGAGGAGATGCACCGCTTCCCAAGCGAGATGGCCCGAGGAGCCAGCGAGGATGATGGAAGCCAGGGCGTGGGCCAGAAGGAGCGCCTTGGCGTACGGCTCGAGGATGATCATCGAGGCGCCCTGCCGGAAAATGGAAAATGGAAAATGGAAAATTCAGAACCGGCCAATGGGGTGCCGGTTCGCCGGATCAAGTGATTAACGGTCCGCCGATGAGTTACCGGTTTGCCGGTTTTCCATTTTCCATTTTCCATTTTCAGGACGCCGCGCGGCCGCTTCGGGCCCGGGTGCCGCCCGCACTCTTGGCGAGTACTCTCGCCAGAAACTCCCCCGTAAAACTCCCCCGAACCTTCGCCACCTCCTCCGGTGTCCCCTCCGCCACGATCTCCCCTCCGCGGTCCCCGCCCTCGGGGCCGAGGTCGAGGACGTGGTCGGCGACCTTGATCACGTCGAGGTTGTGCTCGATCACCACCACGGTGTTGCCGGCGTCGACCAGCCGGTTCAGGACCTCGAGCAGCTTGTGGACGTCGGCGAAGTGCAGCCCGGTCGTCGGCTCGTCGAGGATGTAGAGGGTGCGGCTCGTCTCCCGTTTCGACAGCTCCTTGGCGAGCTTGATCCGCTGCGCCTCGCCGCCCGACAAGGTGGTCGCCGGCTGGCCGAGCTGGATGTAGGTGAGACCGACCTCCTCCAGGATCTGGAGCTTGGCGCGGAGCGGCGGGACCTTGTCGAAGAACTCCCGCGCCTCGGCGACGGTCATCTCCAGGACCTCCTGGATGTTCTTTCCTTTGTAGCGGACCTCCAGCGTCTGGCGGTTGTAACGGTGCCCGTCGCACTGGTCGCACTTCACGAAGATGTCGGGGAGGAAGTGCATCTCGATCTTCACCAGCCCGTCGCCGGAGCAAGCCTCGCAGCGGCCGCCCTTGACGTTGAAGCTGAACCGGCCCGGTTTGTAGCCGCGCGCCTTCGACTCCGGGAGCTGCGCGAAGAGGTCGCGGATGTGCGCGAACGTCCCGGTGTAGGTCGCCGGGTTCGAGCGCGGGGTGCGCCCGATCGGCGATTGGTCGATGTCGATCACCTTGTCGACGTGCTCGATCCCGGTGATCCGATCGAAGGCGCCGGGAGTCTCCTTGGAGCGGTAGAGCCGCTGGGAGACGGCGCGGAACAGCGTGTCGAGCACCAGCGTCGACTTGCCGGACCCGGAGACGCCGGTGACGACGGTGAAGGTGCCGAGCGGGAAGCGGGCGGTGACGCCCCGCAGGTTGTGGGCCCTCGCCCCCTGCACCGTGAGGACCTTCCCCTCCTTCGCCTTGCGCCGCGCCGGCGGCACCGGCACCGCCATCCGGCCGGCCAGGTAGTCGGCGGTGAGAGAACCGGGGGTGCGCAGCAGCTCCGCGGGCGGTCCGGCGAAGACGACCGCGCCCCCCTGCTTCCCCGCCCCCGGTCCCAGGTCGACGACGAAGTCGGCGGCGAGGATCGTGTCCTCGTCGTGCTCCACCACCAGGACGGTGTTGCCCAGGTCGCGGAGCCGCTTGAGCGTCGCCAACAGGCGGGCGTTGTCCCGCTGGTGCAGTCCGATCGACGGCTCGTCCAGGATGTAGAGGACGCCGACCAGGCTGGTCGAGATCTGCGTCGCCAGGCGGATGCGCTGCCCTTCGCCGCCGGACAAGGTCGCGCTGCCGCGGTTCAGCGTCAGGTAGTCGAGTCCGATGTCGGTGAGGAACCCGAGGCGCTCACGGATCTCCTTCAGGATGCGCCGCGCGATCTCGCGGTCCCGCGGCGGAAGCTGGAGCGCGTCGAACCACTCCCGGGCGCGCAGGATGGAGAGCGCGGTCACCTCGTGGATCGCCTTCCCCCCGACCCGCACGTGTCGCGCCTCCAGGCGCAGCCGGTTCCCCTGGCAGCTTTCGCAGGGGCGGTCGGTCATGTAGCCCTCGAGGATCGCCTTCTGCCACTCCCAGGATCCGTCGTACTGCTCTTTTAGTTGGTCGAGCAGCGGGACGAACCCCCTGAGCTCCCCGTGGGCGGCGACGTCGGACGCGCCGCCCGCCCGCGCACCGCCGCCCAGCAGCAGGCGCTGCGCCCGGGCCGGGATCCTCTTCCAGGGCGTGTTCCGGTCGAAGCCGTGCTCCTCGCCAATCCGGTCGACCCCCTTGAGGAAGGCCGCCGGGACCCCGTCCCGCGCCCAGGGGCGGATCGCGCCGTCCTTGACGCTCTTGTCGCGGTCGAGCACCAGCTCCGCGTCGAAGACGATGTGCGCGCCGAGCCCGTCGCATTCCGGGCAGGCGCCGTGCGGATTGTTGAAAGAGAACATCCGCGGCTCGAGCTCGGGATAGCTGATCCCGTCGTCGACGCAGGCGAACCGCTCCGACATCCGCAACGTCTGCGCGACGGTCGTCCCCGCGCCCAGCACCTCGACCTTGAGCAGCCCTTCGGCGAGCTTCACCGCCGTCTCGACCGAGTCGGTGAGCCGCACCCGCTGGTCGGCCTTCACCACCAGCCGGTCGACGAACAGGTCGATGTCGTGCTTCTTCTGCTTGTCGAGTCGGATCTCCTCCGACAGCTCCCGCACCTCGCCGTCGACCTTGACCCGCACGAAGCCGGCCTTGGCCCAGTCGCGCATCTCCTTCTGGTACTCCCCCTTCCGGGAGCGAACGACCGGGGCCAGGAGATGGATCCGGGTCCCCTCGCCCAGGGCGAGGAGGTTGTCGACCATCTGGGTCGTCGTCTGGCTGCGGATCTCCTTTCCGCACCGGTAGCAGTGCGGCACGCCGACCCGCGCGAACAGGAGCCGCAGGTAGTCGTAGATCTCGGTGACGGTGCCGACCGTGGAGCGCGGATTGCGGCTGCTCGTCTTCTGCTCGATCGAGATCGCCGGCGACAGCCCCTCGATGGCGTCGACGTCGGGCTTCCCCATCTGCTCCAGGAACTGGCGCGCGTAGGCGGAGAGGCTCTCCACGTAGCGGCGTTGCCCTTCGGCGTAGATGGTGTCGAACGCGAGCGAGCTCTTCCCGGAACCGGACAAGCCGGTCACCACCACGAGCCGATCCCGCGGAATCTCGAGATCGAGGTTCTTGAGGTTGTGCTCCCTCGCCCCGCGGATGACGATCCGGTCGATGCCCATCGGAAGCGGGGGACTATAGCCAACGGTCCGCCCGGGCAAAACTGCTAGCATGGCGGCATGACCGGGTCGGGAGGGGCCGAGCGCCGCCGGGCGGCACGACTGGACGCGTGGCTCGCCTTCCGCATCGACGGGCGGGAGACCGATCCCAACGACTACGTCCACGACCTCTCGCCGACAGGCGCGTTCGTCCGGACGCTGAAGCCGTTCCCCGTCCGCAGCCGTCTGCGACTGTCGATCATCGCGCCGCGGACCCGCCGCCCCTTCTCGTTCGATGCCGAGGTGATGCGGGTGATCGAACCCTCGCGCGCCACCGACGAGAGCCCGCCTGGGATGGGGATCGCCTTCCTCGATCTGGGGGCCGGCGATCCGCGACCGAAAGCGGCGGAGATCCTCGACGAGATCCGCCGGCTCGAGGCCGACCCGTCCGGGCTCGCCGCGCCGACCTCGCGCGAGGTGTCGGTACCCGCCGCGCCGACGCCGGAGCTCGACGCCGGCGACATCGAAGACGTGACGCGCCTCGAACAGTTCCTGGCCCAGGCGCGGAAGCAGAACCTGTACGACGTCCTCGGCGCCGATCCCGTCACCGCGACGCCGGCGTCGATCCAGGCGCTGCACGCGCGCCGATCCAAGGATCTCCTGCCGGAGCGCTTCCGCCGCATCCGCTCGCCGGAGATCCAGGCGAAGGTGGAGGAGGCGCGGGCGTTGCTCGAGCAGGCGCTCGAGACGTTGGCCGATTCCGACCGCCGCGACGCCTACGATCGACAGGCCGGCATCAAGGAAACGGCGACGTTCCGTCGCGCCGCGGCGCGGGCAAGGTTCGAGGAGGCCCGGGCGCAGCTCGACGCGCAGCGGCTGTTCGCGGCGACGATCGGCTTCAAGGTCGCGCTCTCGCTCGACCCTGGCAATCCCGACTACCAGCGCGCCCTCGACACCGTCGAGCGGATGCGCCGCTTCTTCCTGTCGTGACCGGACGCGACGGCGACGGGGGCGGGAGGTGAGACGTTCGCGGGCGGCGGCGGCACTGGCCGCCGCCTTCGTGACGTGCCACGCCGCGCGCCCGGCCGACGGCGAGACGCCGCCGGCCGGCGCCACCGACGCGACGTCGTCCACCTTCCCGTCCACCCTGCACGCGTCGCTCGCCTCCGACTTCCGCGCCGCCGTCGCCCCCGTGCCGGCGGCGCCGATCGCGCCACGGCTCACCTTCGCCGTCCGCGCCGACTCCGCTCCGGTCCCGTTCCTGCGGTCCTCGTTGCGCGCCGTCGTCGACGCGCGGATCCACTGGCTCGGGCGGATGCGGCCCGACGAACGAGCGGTCCTCGACGGCGCGGGTCCCCTCGACCCGTTCCGCGTCGACGCCGACGCCGCCTTCGCGGAGGTCGAACCGCTCCTCGATGGCCGGGTCCGGCTGCGCGCCGGGCGCCAGACGGTCCGATGGGGCGGCGGGCTGTTCGTGAATCCGACGTCGGTGGTCAGCCCCCCGGATCTGGAAGATCCGCTCCGATTCGGATCTCCGACCGGAAACGAGATGCTGCGCGCGGAGGTCGACCTCGGATCGGTCCGACTGGACGCGATCGCGGTCCCCCGGTTCCGTCCGGCCCTGCTGCCGTCGCTCGACGCCCGCCAGTTGCTTCGCGCCGGCCTGGCCGGCGGCGGCGTCGACGGCGATCTCGCGGAGGCCGCGCGCGCGATCGCCGACGATCCCTCCTATTCGATCCGGCTCGCGGCGAACCACGACCTGCCGGCCTCGACCCCCGCCAACGCCCAGGCGGCCGCGCGTCTCTCGACGTCGGTTCCCGCGCTCCGGGTCGACCTCGCCGCCGTCGCCTACCACGGCCGCACGCCGCTCCCGCAGCTCGCCACCGCCGACGTGACGGTCGACCTCGCCGCGCGCGCCCTCGACGCCGAGCTCACGCTGGTCCATCCACGGATCTCCGTTTTCGGCGGCGAAGCCGTCGGCGAGATCCCGCTCGGACGGTCCGGCGCCGTCGGCTGGTGGGCGGAAGGGGTCTGGGTCGATCCGGTGCCGATCCGCCGGCGAATCCTCGTCGCCTCGCTTCCGGACGACGGCGTCGCGTTCGAGCGTTCCTACCCTCGCGCCGCCGCCGGCCTCGAGCGCCACGGCGCGGCAGGCTCCTACGTCAGCCTGCAGGCCGTACACGGCCTGTTCGACGAGTTCGGCGCCGACGCGCAGGGGAACTACGCCGTCGCCGTCGTGGAGCGCCCCCTCTTCCGCGAGCGCCTCCGGCTCCGCCTCCTCGCCGTGCACGCCCTCGACGACGGCAGCCGCCTCCTCGCCCCCGAGGCCGGCTGGTCGAACGACCACCTCTCCCTCCGCGCCGGCCTCCTCCTCCCCCAGGGAACCGACCGGACCACCTTCGGCACCCCGGCGACCCCGTCGCTCGCCTACGTCAAGGTCGAGTCCCATCTCTAGCCCCCCGGCGAGTGCTAGATTCCTCCCCGTGCCCACCCGCCCCGCCCCCTCCTCTTTTCTCCCCCCTTCTCCTCCTCCTTCTCCTCGAACCTCCTCCCTCCTCCTTCTCCTTCTCCTCCTCCCCTTCTCCTCCTCCGCCCGTCCCGAGAAGCCCCGCGCCCCGCCCCCTCCCGCCGTCTCCGGCGCCGCCGAGCTCGAGTCCCTCGCCACCACCATCCTCGGCGAGATGGCCTCCATCCGCGAGCTCCCCATCCAGGGACCGGTCGCCATGGAGGTGGCCACACGCGCGCAGATCGTCTCCTACGTCGATTCCCGCCTGAAGGAGGAGATGAAGGAGGACGAGCTCGTCGGGCAGGAGGCGGCGCTCAAGCGTCTCGGCGCGATCCCGGAGTCGATCGATCTCCGCGACTTTCTCCTCCGTCTCTACGGCGAGCAGGTCGCCGGCTACTACGACCCGTTCAAGAAGAAGTTCTTCATCGCGGCCTGGATGCAGGCGTCGATGCAGGCGCCGATCATGGCGCACGAGCTGACCCACGCGCTGCAGGACCAGCGCTTCGACCTGCGCCCGTTCCTGACGCCGATCCCGACCAACTCCGACGCCACGTCGGCGCGGCAGGCGGTGGTCGAGGGGGATGCGGTCGTCGCGATGTTCGCCTACCTCGGCCGGAAGACGGGAACCGACCTCTCTTCGCGGCCCTTGGGACCGGTCCTCCGGGGATCGATGGCCTCCCCCGACTACCCCGTCTTCCGCACGGCGCCGGCGTACTTTCAGGAGGCGCTTTTCTTCCCGTACGCCGACGGCGCCGACTTCGTGTCGCGCGCACGAGCGAGCCGTGGGTGGAGCTCGGTGAGCGCGCTCTACGGCGATCTTCCGACCTCGACCGAGCAGGTGCTCCACCCGGAGAAGTACGAAAAGGCGACCCGCGACGAACCGACGGAGATCGCGCTGACGATCCGTCTCGACGGATGGCGCGAGGTTCACACCGACGTTCTCGGCGAGCTGGTGATCCGGACGATGCTCGCGGAGCGCCTCGCCGCGGAGCGCGCGCGGGCGGCGGCCGCCGGCTGGGACGGCGATCGCTATCGGGCGTTTCGCCGCACCGACGCCAAGACGGCCGGCCGGTCCGAGGGGACGATGGTCGTCCACCGCAGCACGTGGGACGGTGTCCGCGACGCGCGCGAGTTCTTCGAGGCGGTCGTCGACTCGCAGGCGAAGCGGTACGCGCTGGCTCCGCCGCGGGACGGGGCCAAGGCCGGCGAGATCCAGCTGGAAACCGGCGGGAACGAGGTGATCCGGCTGGAAATCCGCGACCGCGAGGTCGTTCTCATCGCCGGGGCGCCCGACGCCGCGACCGCCAAGCGTGCCGCGGTGGCGGCCTGGAAGTAGCCGCGACGCTCTTGACCTCCCCCCCCGGGCTTGGCTACAAGGTGCGGTCCGACGGCGCGCCATGGCGACGACCCGCCCCGACCTCGATCAGCCCTACCTGCAGCGCGGCGCGCGCCTGAAGGCGTTCGTGATGACGAGCCTGCTCTCGCTGGGGACGGCGCTGGTCCTCTTCCTCCTCCTGGTCCGGATCGACCGGCTCGACACTTTCTTCGCCGCCGTTCTCCGGGCTGCCGCCTACTTCAAGCCGGTGATGGCGCTCATCGCGGCGTCGCCGGTCTTCTTCTCGTTGTTGATCGGCTACGGGTACATGGACCGCGCCATGAAGCGCCGCGCCCGGGAGGCGGCCGCGGCCCGCGGCGAGAACTGACGCCGTCCATCGGTTTGCCGGCCGATTTCCTTGCCGGCCCGAATCGGCGCTACAATGTCCGGCGGGTTCGACCGGAGGTCGAGTGATTCCTCGGGCGTTTTCGAACAGAGCGCGTTCGCTGGCGATGTGGCTCGTCTCCTTGGGCACGGTGGGGATCGTGATCGCCGCGTGTGCCGGCACCAACAAGATCGACGTCGGCGAAGGGGACGACGACACGAGCACCCCCCCGACGCTGGCGACCTTCACGACGAACATCCAACCCTGGTTCGCGCGCCAGTCGCCCGCTCCGGCGAACACCTGCGGCGCGGCGAATTGCCACGGTTTGGAGTCGGACGACGTCGACGACATCCCGGGGCGATTCCCGTTGAAGCTCATCCCGGGTCCGGTCACCGACTCGGCGGCGAACTACGCCGCGACGAAGTGCCGCCGGCGCGCCGGCAACGACTACGACGATCCGACCCCCTCGACGCTCTTCACCTACTTCTGCTTCACCACGAACCAGGTCGCGCCGTCGATCCACCAGCAGCAGAACGTGACGCCCGCCGACTGCCTGAACCTCGCCCAGTGGTTGCGCGAAGGCTCCGGCAGGCCGCCCAAGTGCCCCTAGCGGTTCTGGGCGACGACGACGCCCGGTAGCGCCTCTTCGAGTGCCAGGTTCCGCTCGACGTTGGACGCGATCACCTCGCGCACGCCGGCGTCTCGTTCCGATTCCAGCGCGAGGGCGAGCGTGAAGACGGCCTCGCCGTCACCGGCCCGGCCCAGCTGGTGGGCCGCCGCGGCCCGCACAACCGGCGACGTGTTCGAGTAGAGGACCACGCCGAGCACGGCGCGCGCGCGGGGGGAGCTCATCTCCCCCAGCACTTCGACCGCGGCGATCCGCAGGCTCTCCTCCTCGAGCCGCGCGATCCGCAACAGCTCGTCGACCGCGAGGTCGTTCCCCGCGACCTCGGTGGCCCTCGCGCGCACCACGCGCTCCTGCCCGGTCGGCACGCTCGCCGTCTCCGTCGTTCCCTCGATCGACGTCTCCATCGCGCCGACCTCGATCGCCGCCACCAGCATCGTCGAGATCGCCGCCAGGAACCCCACCTTCGCCCGCATCGTCTTCATCGTCACCCCCGCCACCCGTCGTATTTATTTATAACAGTGAAGATACAAGATCTATAAATGAACCCTAATTATATGTCTACAAAAATGTTGGGGGTCCCCCTGGCCGATTGACCGTCCTCAAGGCCCCAAGGGACACTGGCTCCGGGCGCATGGCTGCGGTCCGCACCCGAATCCTGTTTGGGGACGACACGGACCTCTTGGCCCCCGTGCACGGGGACGTTCTCGACCACCCCGCGCTCGACGTGCTGCTCGCCGCCTCGACCCAAGGGGCGCTGCTCATCGCCCAGAAGAACCTCGACCTTCGGGTCGCCGTCCTACCGGCCTCGGGGGACCTCGACGGCACGGAGGTGATGCGCCAGCTGAAATCCGGCGGGCGCGAAATCGCCGTACTGTTGGTCCTGCCGGCGGAAGATCCGGCGCGGCGGGATGCGCTGGTGAACGCCGGCGCCGACGACGTGCTCTACGCGCCGGTCGAGTTCGAAGACCTCCTGCATCGGATCCTGTACCGGGCGGGACACGTCACGGCTCCGGCGGCCAGGGCGTCGGTCGAAACCCACGTCGGACGCGAGCCGTCGATGGTCGAGATGCGAGGCACCGACCTGAGCCGCGACGAAGTCAGGCTCGTGGTGCCCGACGGCGTCCCGGTTCCTCCGCCGGGACTGCTGTTGCAGGCGCGCATGACCCTCTACGAAGGAGGAACGTTCACCGTCTGGGGCCGCACGCGGGTCGCGGCCTCCGCCCCGGGGATCCAGTTCCGCTTCGCGGGACTGTTCGCCTCCGAACGCCAGGCGATCCAGTACTTCGTCGACTGGTTCCTGAAGGAGGCGGGCGCGGCATCCGCGGCCGGCGAGGAGCTCCTCCTCGAGCCGACGGACCCATCGCCGGCCGGCGACCCGATCCTGGCGGAGCTCGCGTCGACGCCGCCGGACGTGATCGCCGGTTACGCCGCGGCGATCCTGGTCGGCAAGCCGAGCGGAACGCCGCCGGCCGGGCTGGACCCCGCGCGGCTGAAGGGGTTCATGGCACGACTGGCGGCGACCGAGTCGGGGGCAATGCGCGGTGCACCGACCTATGCCGCGATCGGCGCCGAGCTCGCCTGCGCCAGCGGCGCGAAACTCAAGTTGTTCGAGCTGGCCTGGCGCCTCCGAGACGGGAAGGACAGGCTCGAAAAGGCGCAGGCGGAGCAGGTCACGCTCCAGGTGCTCGGCGAGGCGCACGCCGTCAGCGAGATCGTCCAGCGATTGATCGACGACATGCTCAAGTCGGGCAACACCCGCGGCATGAAGGACCTCGGCGCGATCAAGTCGGGGATGCACACCGCGGCGGTGGAGCTGCAGACGGTGCTCGATCGGGAGGTGCTGGGACGGGCCTCGACCGTTCCGGTCGCGCCGACGACCGCCCCCGCCGGGCCGGTGAAGTTCGACCGGCCGGCCCGGGCGCCGAGCCCCGGGGAGGCCCCGCCGGCGACGCCGGCGCGCGCGCCGGGCGGCCGGCTGCGACGGGTCGCGGTGGCCCTCTTCTTCGCCGGCGGAGTCCCGTTCGCCGGATGGTCGCTTTCGTCGGTCTACGTGCCCCGCCCCCCCCCGCCGTTCGAAGCGGAGCGCGTGGAGTTCAGCGCCGGCGAGCTGCGCGTCTTCATGGCGATCCCCCGTGGAGGAAAGCGTTACCAGTGCGTCGTCGACGGCTCCTGGACGAGGCTCGATCCTTCCCAGAAGGAGGCGTCGCTCGACGAGCTCGCCCGGCGCGCCGCCACCGCCTCGCTGGACCAGGTCGAAGTGGTCGATGCCGTCGGGAAGGTGCTCGCCGCCTTCCCGGTCTCGGAACGGTTGAAGGACCCGTCACCTGCGTCCGCCGCGTCCTCGCCCGCCGAGCCCTCGTCCACCGATTCGTCGGCCCCCGCAACGTCGCCAAACTGATTCGCCATCGGAGGGTATCCGCATCCACTGCCGCCGACATCCCGACGCCGAAGCGGTCGCCGTCTGCCAGCGGTGCGCCGCGACGCTGTGCGCCGACTGCTGGACGATCGGCGGGCACCGGATCCTCTGCATCCAGTGCGAAGCGGGGCGGGTCCGGCGCGGGCGCGTGCTCTGGAACGGAGTCGCGCTCGCTCTCGGCCTCGCCGTCCTCACCCTGGCGGTGATCGGACTGGACGTCGTCCGCTTCGGCTCGCACGCCGCCTCGATCCGCGAGGCCCGGGCGAGACTGACGCACAATCCCAACGACGCCGCCGCGTTGGTCCGTCTCGCGGCCCTCTACCGTTCGGCCGGTAGGCCGCTGGCGGCGGCGAAGGCCTATCGCGGAGCGCTGGGGGTCGATCCGCAGAACGTCCTCGCGCACGTGAATCTCGGACTCCTCTACTACGACGTCCTCGACCTGGAGCGCGCCGTCTACCACCTCCGGAACGCGGTGATGATCGACCCGGCCTCCTACGACGCGCACCGTACGCTGGGCCTGGCGCTCGAGCGCCGCGGCGATCCGGGGGAGGCCGAAGGTCCGATGCGCCGCGCGCTGGAGCTCGCGTCGACGGCGCGGGAACGGTCGGAGACGGCGCACGACCTGGCGAGGGTGTTGGAACGGCTGGGACGGAAGTTCGCCGCCGCCGAGGTGCTGAGCGCCGCGATGGCCGACGCCGCCGGAACGTACGACGACCACGAGGTGCGCCAGCGCATCGCACGACTTCGCCGCGAATCGGACTCCTCGGTCCCCCGCCTTCCCGACGAAGCGGTCGAAGTCCGCTTCCGGCCCTGGGGCGGGACGATCCCGGTCAAAGGGCTTCTCGACGAGAAGGTCCCGGCGGCGTTCCTGGTCGACACCGGCGCCTCCTACACCACGATCACCTCCGCGCTGGCCCGTGAGCTCGGGATCGAGGACGTAGAGAAGCGCCCGCGGGTGCGATTCCGCGCGGCCTCCGGCGAGATCGACGCGGCCTTGGTGCAGGTGAAATCGCTCCGCATCCGCGACGCGTACGTGGAGAAGATCACCGTCGCCATCTGCGATACGTGCGGAGACGGACTGATCGACGGGCTGCTCGGCCTGAACTTCCTCCAGCGATTCAAGGTGGAGATCGACGGACCGTCGGGCCGACTCCTCTTCCGGAAGACCGACGCGGACGGCGCCGCCCCCACCCCGTGATCGTCGTCCTCTCCGATCTGCATTTTCAGGACACGCGCCTGGAGCCGGAAGGGGTGCGCGTCGATCCCAACGTCCCGGCCGACAGCCTCGACCGCTTCTTCACCGGCATGGCGCGCCGGATCGAAGACGACCTCCGCGCGGGACGGAAGGTCCGGGACGTGACGTTCGTGCTGGCCGGCGACGTCTTCGAGCTGCACCGGTCGGAGCGATGGTTCTCGCGCGATCCGGAGCAGGGGAATCCGGAGGGTTTGCGCCCCTACGGCGTGTCGACGCCGCTCAATCTGCGCGTCCCGGAGGATCGCGCCCTCGACGCGCTGGTGGCGCGCATCCTGGGCGGGATCGTCCACCGGGACGGCGGCGCGCTGGCCCAGAAGCCCGCCGCCGGCGGGACCGAGCCGGCGGCGGGGGTGCTGCGCGCGCTCACGCCGGCGATGGAGGCGATCCGCGACGCCTGGCGGGAGCCCGATCGGTACCGCTTCCCGGTGCCGGTCCGCTTCCACTACCTCCCCGGGAACCACGACCGGTTGGTGAACCTCTCGCCGACCGCCGCGCGCGCGGTCCGAGAGCTGCTCGGAATCCCGGCCCCGCGCGCCGAACACGCACGCGCCGGCGCGTGGCGCTTCCCGCACCGGCTGGTCGACCCGAAGCACGGCGTCACGGTCCGCCACGGACACGAATACGATGCCCACAACTGCGAGTTCTTCCTCGGGCGTCCACGGTCGGTCCTGACCGAGGATCTCTACGACCGGGCCACCATCGGAGACCTGATCACGGTCGACGTCGCCTGCCGCCTCCCGCGCCTGTTCTACGACGCGTACCCCGACGCCGCCGACCCCGCGCACGAGGACGGTCGCCTCTACCGACGCATCCGCGAGGTCGACGACCTGCGTCCGCTGGGGGCGATCGTCGACTGGCTGACCACCTCGGTCGAGGACGGCGCGCGTGGGATCGCCGCCCGGCGCAGCGGGAAGAAGGTCTGGAAGGACAAGATCTCGCCGCTGCTCGCCTCGATGGTGCTGGAGCTCGCGAAGAACCCCTTCCTCGGCGACTGGATGGGCCGCCACGACAAGAAGGGGGCCGACCGGATGGAGATGCTCCGTTCGGCGCTCTCCCGCCCTTCGCTTCGCGCGCTGGGCCGGCTCACGATCGGCAGCGCGTCGATCATCCGCATGCTGCTGATGGCGGCCACCGCCGACCGCGATGCCGGACGGCTCGGACCGAGCGCGCTCCCCGACCTGGAACGGACGCTGAAGGTCGAGCTGTCCCTGGACGGCGAGGTCGACCGGTCGGACGAGCGGTTCCTCTCCTTCCTCGTCTCGGGACACACCCACAACCCCGGCGTGGAGCCGGTGAAGAGCATCGCCGCCGACGGCCGCGACATCTTCGCCATCGACACCGGAACCTGGCGCCAACTGATCCGCCGCTGCCGCGACGGCCGATCGTTCGCCGCCTCGCGCATGGCCACCTACGCCATCTTCTACGCCGACGACGAAGGCCCCGGCCACCGCTTCCAGGTCTGGACCGGCGTCACCGCCGGCGGGTAGCGACCGCGTCGTTCGTGACGCCTACCGCCCCCGCGCCGCGCGGACACCGCCATGCCCTAACGATAGACGTCCTTGCGGTGGCCGATCTTGAGGACGATCACCGTCACCCGCCGATCCTCGATTTCGTAGAGGATGCGATAGACCCCGACCCGAACCCGGTAGACGGAATCGTAGCCCGCGAGCTTCCGGCAACCCGGCGGACGAGGCTCGTCCGCGAGGCGCCTCATGACCCGTACGATCCGGGGAAGCTCGGAACGAGGAAGGTCCCGCAGCTGCCGCTCCGCGGTAGCCGACACTTCGACCCGGTACCGAGTCACTTGGCGCCGAGGTCCCGCAGCACGTCGGCCAGCGGTCGCCGCCGCTCGAATCGGATCTTCTTGAGATCCTCCACGTCCTCCAGCTCCTCGAGCTTGTCGAGGAGGGCGTCGGCGATGAACCGGCTCAACTTCAGCCCACGCGCGCGGCAGACCTCCTCCACCGCCCGCTTGAGGCGACGGTCCAGCCGGGTGGCCAACTGAACGGTTTCCGCGGAGCTCATGATCAAAACCTATCAATTGCTAGCAAATCGCGCAATCCGGACGGCCGAGGCGGGACCGGGTAGCCCGCGACGGTTCAGCGGCCCACTGGGGAACGGCGCGCTGAAGCAAGCCTGACCTAAGCGTCAGGCGGTCCGGCGGGCGAGCTCGACGGCGAGCATGGCGCGCTTTCGCTCCTCGCCCCAGGCGTAGCCGCC
>CAYJRR010000110.1:0-15007 GCA_964372275.1 uncultured bacterium | reverse complement strand
ATCATCGCCTTGCGTCTCCCCTAGGCCCCGGGTACCCTTTTCCGGTGGTTCGGGGGGGGGCGCCCCGGACGTTGCCGACAAGGGCGAGTCGATGTCCGAAGACGAGAAGACCGCGATACGCGACGTGCGGAGTCTCGTCGAGGAGGCCCTGAGCGCCCCTCGCAAGCTGGAGGCGGCCTTCATCGTCATCGCCGGCGGCACGGTCGGCCAGATGCACAAGCTGATCAAGGGCGAGACGTTCATCGGCCGCTCCGTCGAGGCGGAGATCCAGGTCGACGACGAGGGGGTCTCCCGCAAGCACGCCAAGGTGTCGATCCTGCCCGACCAGCGCGTGCTCCTCGCCGACAACGGCAGCACCAACGGCACCTACCTGAACGGCAGCCGCATCCAGGCGCCGGCGGCGCTCAAGGACGGCGACAAGGTGCAGGTCGGCGCCACGACCGTCCTCAAGTTCCAGTACCAGGACGCGCTGGAGGAGAGCTTCCAGCGGAAGCTGTTCGACAGCGCGGTCAAGGACGGGCTCACCGGGGTCTACAACAAGAAGTACTTCCTCGACCGGATCGAGACCGACTTCTCCTACGCCAAGCGGCACAAGACCAACCTGACGTTGCTGTTCTTCGACATCGACCACTTCAAGCAGATCAACGACAAACACGGCCACCCCGCCGGCGATCACGTGCTCCGCGAGGTGGCGGCGCTGCTCAAGAAGTCGGTCCGCAACGAGGACGTGCTCGCCCGTTTCGGCGGCGAGGAGTTCGTGCTCCTGATGCGCGACGTCGACGATGCGGTGGCGTTGATGCTGGCGGAGCGGTTCCGCCGGGCGGTCGAGGGGGCGGCCTTCGAATTCGGCGGCACGAAGATCCCGGTGACGGTGAGCATCGGGATCGGCACCTTCTCCGAGGCGCATCTACCGAAGCCGCAGAACTCCGCCGAGCTGATCCACCGCGCCGACGAATACCTCTACAAGGCCAAGAAGAACGGGCGGAACCGGGTCGAAGGCAAGGTCGTCGAGTAGGCCGTTGGTGAAAGGCGCCCAGATCCCGCCGGGCAAGTCGGCCTTCCTCGGCCGCTACCAGTTGGTCGAGAAGATCGCCACCGGCGGGATGGCCGAGGTGTTCAAGGCCAAGTACGAGACGTTCGGCGGGATCGAGAAGGTCGTGATCGTGAAGCGGATCCTCCCCCAGTTCACCGGGGACGAGGAGTTCACCCGCATGTTCTCCGACGAGGCGCGGGTGTCGATGGCCCTCTCCCACGTCAACCTGGTCCAGACCTTCGACTTCGGCCAGGTCGATGGCGAGTACTTCATCGTCATGGAGTACATCGAGGGGGCCGATCTCCTCTCGGTGCTCCGCGAGTGCCACTTCAAGCGGATCCCGATCCCGATGGAGCTGTCGGTCTTCGTGGTCGCCGAGGTGCTGCGCGGGCTGGACTACGCCCACCGGCGGATCGATCCGGCGACGGGCAAGCCGATGAACATCGTTCACCGGGACATCTCCCCGGCGAACGTGATGATCAGCCACATCGGCAACGTGAAGCTGATGGACTTCGGCATCGCCAAGTCCAAGAGCAAGCAGTCGCGGACGCAGATCGGGACGCTGAAGGGGAAGTACAGCTACATGAGCCCGCAGCAGGCGCGCGGGGAGGAGGTCGACTTCCGCAGCGACATCTTCTCCTGCGGGATCATCCTCTACGAGCTGGTGACGGGCGTCCGGCCGTTCCGCGGCAAGAACGACTTGGAGATCCTGGAGAAGGTGAAGGCCGCCCAGCACGAGCCGCCCCGCAAGGTGAACCCGCACGTGCCGCGGGCGCTCGAAGAGGTGATCGAGACGGCGTTGGCGCGGGAGCCGGAGAGGCGCTTCCAGGAGACCGGCCAGTTCTGCGATCGCCTCGGCGCGGTCCTCGTCTCGATGCGCGAGTCCGAGTCCGACATCCGGCCCGACTCGACCGCGCTCGCGCGGTTCATGCAGTCCGTCTTCCCGCGCGAGCCGGAGACCACCAGCACCGCGACCGGGTCCCCACTCCCCGCCGGCTCGCTGGCGCAGCGCGCGTTGCAGGCGAAGTCCGGGCCGCCGGAGACGCCGCCCCGCGCGCGAGGCGGGGCGGCCCGCCCCCCGGCCGCGAGCGATCTGGACTCGACCGAATCGGCGGGGGAGGCGGAGGCTGCGCTCGACCTCGCCGTCGCCGCCTTCCGTTTCGCCGCGCCGGGCGGGCGCGAAGGGGAGCAGGCGCTCCGGCAGTTCCTGGCGCAGGTCGAGGACGAGTGCGTGAATCGCGGCGGCCGCGTCGAGCAGCGGACCGACGCCTCCCTGATCGCCTACTTCGACGCCGACGGCGCCGAGGTCGACCACCGGATCCGCGCGGTGGAGACGGCGCGGCGCGTCGTCGACCTGGCGCGCGACGGCGAGGGGGACCTGCGCGTGACCTCCGGGGTCTGCGCGGGGACCGTCTCGCGCGGCGTGACGCAGGCCTCGGTAAAGACGCTGGCCCAGGTGATGCGCCTGGCGGAGCGGCTGGCGCAGCGCGCGGAGGGGGTCGGCGTCCTGGTCGACGAGGCGACCTCCAAGTCGATCGTCGACGGCTACGTGCTGCGGCGGGTCGCCGACGCCGACGGCTCGGTCGCCTTCGCGCCGATCCGGTCGGCCAAGCCCCTCGATCGGCCGAGCGCCAAGCACCGGGCGCTGATCGGCACCGTGGGGCGCGACGCCGAGATGCGCCGGCTCTCGGGCGCGTTGGAGGCGGTCGCCGGAGGGGCCGGCGCGCGCGCCGTCGCGCTGACCGGCACCGCCGGGATCGGCAAGAGCCACCTGGTACACGAGATCCTGCGGCAGGCCGCCGGCCGCAAGGCGTCGGTGGTGATCGGGCGGTGCGTCGCCGCGGGGCGGCAGGTCGCCTTCAGCGTCTTCCAGGACCTGCTCCGCGATCTGCTAGGTCTTCCGGATGGTGCCGGGCGCGAGGCGATCTCCACCCGGCTCGAGCGGCAGATCGCCGAGCTGAACCTGGCCCCCAGCCTTCCCGCCACGCTCAAGCCCCTCTACGGCGGCGCCCGGGCGATCTCCGCCGACCAGTTGACGGCGATTGCGCGCGGTCTCCACGAACTCCTGTCGGCGATGGCGACGGGGGGACGCCTGCTGGTCCTGGTGATCGAGGACGTCCATTGGGCCGACGAGCCGACACGGCGCGTGGTCGGCGAGGTGATCGATCGCCTGAAGCAGGAACGGCTGCTGGTGATGGTGACGGCGCGGAGCGACGTCGGCGACGGCTGGCTCAAAGCGCGGCGCGGGATGGAGGAGATACCGCTCGGGCCCCTCGACGACGCGTCGGTGCTCAAGATCGCGATGGAGCGGATGCAGCTCGCGACGCTCTCCAAGGAGCTGGCCGACCACCTGCGCCTGCGTGCGCGCGGCAACCCGCTCTACCTCCTGGAGACGGTCCGCACGCTGACCGAGAAGGGGATCGGCGGAGCGCCCGGGGTCTCGACGCACCGCCAGAACCTGGTCGGCAGCCAGATGTACTCGCCGGTGATCCGCAAGCCGCAGGTCTTGAGCGAACGCCAGCAGGAGCGGCTCGACCGCGCGCGCGCCGCGGTGGCCCCGCAGATCCGCGGCTTCGCCGACGACTTCCGCCGCTTGAGCGCCTGGATCCGCCCGATCGTGACCGGCATGCTGGACGGAATCGTCCGCCTCTTCCGCTTCGCGCGAAAGGTGAAGCGCGACTACGACCCGAAGACCGCCGACTCGCTGACCCGCGACGAGTAGCGGACCGCGGAAGGACGCCCCCTTCGAAGCGCTCGGGCATGGGCGCGAGGGGAGATTTCCCGCCGTGCTCGGCTACGCTGCGGGCGACCCCGGGGGGAAACCAGCGGCCTGACCGACGGGAGGCTGTCGGCTTGCTCCGCCTGCGCGCGCCGGGAAACACCCCCTCGCGCCCCAGCCAGCGCATCGCAGGGCGCCCTTCCGCGCCGCCGACGTGTGTCTATTGAGCGCTTGGATAGCGCGCGGGGCCGATTCGAGTTTGTGAGTCGCCCAGCCGCCGGCTACGGCATCACCGCGCCGAGGAACTCTTCGGCGGAGCCTTCGTTTCCGAAGAGGACGTCGCCGGTCGAGGGGTCGTAGGCGAGTGCGCCGGGGCGGAAGTCGGAGGAGGTGATGGACGTGACGGAGCGGAGGTCGCCGTCGGCGCTCACGTGGTGGACTTGGCCGGAGAGGATGAAGTCGGAGAGGTAGATCCCGCCGGCGCCGTCGGGGCTCAAGCCTCCGGTGTAGGAGATCGGAAACGCGGCCGCCGTCACCACCGATTGGAACGGGCCTCCGGAGACGACCGGGACCGAGAAGACGCCGCCGTCGGCGGAGTCGGTCATGTAGATCTCGTCGCCGGAGATCCGGAGTGAATTGGGGACCGTTCCGGTCGAGAGGGCGAAGTCCCGCGTGACCCCGCCGTTGGCGGCGATGCGGGTGATCGCGCCGACCGTCTCCGTCGTGTCGAAGTCGGCGACGAAGAGGTTCCCCCCTCCGTCGGCGTCGACGGCGAGCGGGACCCGGATCCCGTCGTCGGCGTCGGCGAGCACGGTGACGCTGCCGGTGGCGAGGTCGATCCGCGCCACGCGCGAGGTCGGCGAGTCGGTGAAGGCGGCGAACCCTTCGCCGGCGGGGGAGAGCCCGGATCGAACGCAGGCCTGGGTCGTCACCCGCCGGACCGAACCGTCGCGCAAAAGGGCCAGGACGACCCCCTGCGGCGTGCCGGCCGGCGTCTCCCAGCAGCCGAGACCGGTGTCGGTCACCAGCAACTCCTCGCCGGCGTAGACGAGCGCCGTCGCCTGCACGATCCCCGACGCCAGGACCGAGCCCGACGCCTGGCCCTCGAGCTGGAGGACGAGCCGCTGGTCGGGCTGCGAAAGCACCAGCTCGCCCCCCGAACGCCGCACCAACTGCCGCACGTCGTCGTAGGCGAGCGGATCGAGGTCGACGGTGGAGTAGACGGAGACGGTGCCACCGGCGTCGACGTGCAGCAGACCGGTCGTGTCGGCGACGTAGAGGTTCGTGCCGTCGCCGTCCATCGCGCGCGGGAGGTTCATTGCCAGGGTGGCGTGGTTGGTCACGGCGCCGGTGTCGCTCGCCACCTTCACGATCTTGTTCTGCGTCGGGATGCTGACGAAGAGCAGCCCCGCCTGGAAGACCGCCCCGCCGGCGGCCGCCGGCAACGTCGCCGAGAACGTCCCGTCGAGGTTCCCATTGGCGAGGAGCCGCTGCACCGTCGTGGCGTAGACCAGATAGAGCCGGCCGTCGGGGTCGTACGGCATCGCCACCAGCGGCTGCGAGAGCTGGGCGACGAGCCGCCAGCCGTCGGGATCGAGACGGAAGAGGCGGTTTGCTCCGAGCTCGACCTGGTCGGAGGCGTAGAGCGCGCCGCCCGGGCCGGCAAAGACCCCTTGGAGCGCGCCGAAGCCGTCCCGGTCGTTGCGCGCGCGGGTGGTGATCGCGCCGTTCCCCAGGTCCTGCGTGAACAGACCGCGATCGCTGTCGACGACGTGCAGCCCCGTCCCGACGACGGCGATCGAATCGGGGGTGCCGAACACCTTCGCGGCGCCACCCCATGGGCGCACGCTGCCGTCGGGATGGGCGGTCACCGCGAGCGCGTTGGAGAGGCGCCCGTCGCGCTCGACCGTCACCGAGACGGCGATCGATTCGTCGACCGGCTCGAACCCGCCGGTGACGACCAGCCGCCCGGATGTCGCGGAGACGACGGTCGCCTCCCGCCCGTCGAACCAGACGGTGAGCTTGTCGAGGTCCTCCCCCAGCTCCTCCCCGCGGACGGTGAAGAGCGTGTGCGACGAGCCGGCGGACGGGTCGATCGACGTCAAATGGGGGGCCGGTCCGCCCGGATCTCCCGACGGTCCGCGGGGTCCCCGCGTTCCGCACCCGCCGGCGCCGACGGCCCACAGCACCGCCGCAAGAGACCACGTGGCCGCCGGTCGCATCGTCCCCTCACGATACCGCGAACCGCCGGCCCGAGGCGAGCGCGCACGGCACGTTCTGCCGGCCACGAGGGTCATGGCGTTCTCGTCAGCTTGCAGGAGACGGCGTCGCCGCCGATCCCCTCCGCCGAACCGCCGCCCGGAAGCGCGAACGCGGTCTCGACGACGCGCACCACGCTGAAACTGCCGTCGCCGACCGGCAGCTCGGCTACGCGGAAGTCCGGGACCTCGTAGTCGCCGTCGTCGATCGACCGGAAGCTCGCCACCTGCGCTACGCCGCCGGACGAGACGATCAGGTGGATGTCGACGTAGTCGGCCGTGCTCGGGTTCCAGGTGACGAGGAGCGAGGAGGTCCCGTCGAGCGACACCAACCCCGAGGAGAGGTCGGGGGCGGAGAGCACCAGTGATTCGGGGGTCTCGATCGCCGCGTCGGCGGTGAACGACGGAACGCCGTGGTCGACCTTCGAGCCGGCGACGGTCGCGGCGTAGATCGACGAGGCGAGGAACTTCGAGGCCGGGATGTCGGGACCGTCGGGGTCCTTCTGGTAGAAGGTCCTCCCCAGAAACTGGCGCCGGACGAGCCGGATCTCCCCCGCGGGGCCGTCGAGCACCACCGAGCCGCCGGCATCGAGCGTCTCGCCGGCGTATTCGAAGCTCGCTTCGGCGAAGAGGAAGGTGGACGGCGACTCCCCGGGGAGGGTGGTCACGACCCGGGTCAACTCGAACGACCCTTCGTACCCCTCGTAGGGGGGGAGCGGGTCGCGCGGATCCTCGGCGCAGGCCGCGAGGAGGGCCGCGGCCACGAGGGGGGCGGTGGGGCTCCGGAGGGTGGTTGGCACGGTCGTTTCGACTGCGGGACGGTCCTCGAATCTTTCGTCCATTGTATCGTCCGACGCTTCGAGAGGCCCTCGCATACGGGCCTCGAGCGAGAAGGAGGCAGGCGTGACGATCCGGGCGGCCGCGGCGATGGCGATGCTGGCAGTCCTCTCGATCCCGGCGGCGGCGCGCGCCGACCACGACGAGGTCGACCCGGTGGTGGTCGACCGGCGGGCGCACGCGCAGGTCGTCGGGCAGCTGCTCGAGGACCTGGAGCTGATCGAGGAGCGCAACGAAGGGAACCGCGACCGCGCGGGGCGTCGCGCGATCCGCGAGCGGCTGGCGGAGATGCGCCGCGATCTGGAAGGGCTGCGCGCCGACCTGGCGCGCGCGCCGTCCGCGGCCGGCGGGCTGGTCGGCATCGTCCGGCCCCCCGCGCAGCTCCCGCCCGTCCCGCCGGTGCCGCCGGTTCCGCCCGTCCCTCCCGTTCCGCCCGTTCCGCCGGTCGCCTCGTACCCGGGGATGGTGATCACGCCGCCGCCGGTCTCGGCGATCCCGCCGTTCGCGGGGGCGGTGGTGCTCCCCTTCGCGCCGCAGGCGCTCACGCCGGCGGAGTTCGCCACCATCCTCGCGGCGATCGACGCCGAATCGTTCGAGAAGGGGCAGCTGGCGATCGTCCTCGAGACGTCACGGGACGCGTGGTTCACCGTCGACCAGGTGATCGCGGTGATGGAGCTGTTCTCCTTCGGCAGCGGCAAGGTCGAGGCCGCCGCCAGCCTCTACCCGCGCGTCGTCGACCGCCAGAACTGGATCAAGGTCTACTCCAAGCTCACCTTCAGCAGCGACCGCGAAAAACTCCGCCAGCGCACCGCCGCCGCGTCCGCGCCCTAGCGTCTGTTCGGGGAGAGCGTGTCGGCGCGTGCACGCGCGGCGGCGGCGCGTTCCGGGTCGCCGCTTCGCTCCCAGCGCGAGGCGACTGCGCGCCACGAGAGGGCCGCCGATTCGCGGAAGGCCGCGCTCCAGGCGTCGACCGGGCGTGATGGCAGGGGACCGAGGCGCTGGGTGGCGCGGAATACGCTCGCTTCGATCGCGTTCGGCGGAGCAGGGTCGGCCCCCTCGGCGAGGACGCGAAACAACAGCCCCTCCGGCTGGGTCGGCACGACGCCGATCAGCTGCATCGCGACCAGCAGGTTGGCGTAGGTCGGGCGGCGCTCCGCCACGCGGGTGGCGATCGTCTTCAGCGGCGTCCGCTCGGCGTCGAAGGGGAGGTCCGCCAGCTCCGGGATCTGGCGCGCCGTCCGGTCGTGATACCAGCGCAGGCGCAGCAGGTGGACGTCGACGACGTCGACCTGTCGATGGCCGACGACGCGGCTCACGTAGCGGACGCCCGGCAGGCACGGATCCCCTTGGCAGAGCACGACGGCGCCGTCGGGGAGCGCCTCGATCGCCGCCGCGAAGTAGCGCTCGATCGTCGGATCGCTCCGCCAGTCGGCTCCGGCCCAGCCGCGCGGAAGCGCGGCGAGGGGCGCGAGGAGCAGGGCGGGGGCCGCGACGACCCCGATCCGTTCGTGGATCCACGCGGCGCCGAACGCCACCGGCACCGCGAACAGGAGGTGCGGCAGGAGGCGGAACCGTTCCGCGACCTCGGCGGCGATCGCCGTCTCCGGCAGGTTGAAACGGGACGGCAGCGCGACGCCGGCGAGCGCGAACGCCACGAGGAGCGCCGCGAACGCGTCGGGCTGCCGGCGGTAGCCGACGAACATCCCGCCGAGGCCGACGGCGCACGGGATCCAGAGGAAGGCGGGCCCCAGCGACCCGAGCACCGCGGCCACCTGCGCCCCGGCGTCGGCGCCCCGGTCGCTCGGCGCCAGGCGAAACGTTCCGTAGTCGGCGCGCAGGAGGTGGCGGAACAGACCGCCGAGTCGGTCGGGCTCCCCCCAGATCCAGGCGTCGTCTCCGGCGAGCGAGGCCGCGAGCGGAAGATAGAGGTAGGCGAGGAGCCCGGCTCCGAGGCCGAGACCGACCCACGCGATGCGCCGAGCGGTCGGTCGCCACGCCCGCGTCCTCGGGGCGGCGAGGACCGCCCACACGACGAGCGGCAGAAGGAGGACGAGCGTGGCGTGGCAGGCGAGCGACAGCCCGAAGGTGACGCCGGCCGCGAGCGCGCGCGCGCGCTCGCTCGCGGAGTCGCTCGCGGCGAGCCGGGCCGCCGCCAGGAGCGTCGCCGCGGCGCCGAGCGAGGCGAGGGCGAACACCTCGGGCACGCCGGCCATCTTCCATTGCACCGGCGAGACGGTGAAGAGGAGCGCCGACGCGAAGGCCGCGATCCGGTTGCCGGTCAACCGGAGAAGCGCCGCGAACAGCACGGCGACCGCCGCGGCGGCGCAGACCGCGGAAACGACCGCGACGCTTCCCGCCGGCGGTCCGGGAAGGGTGGCGACCGCGAGGCGCGCGAGAACCGCGTAGAGCGGATAGCCCGGTGGATGGGGAACGCCTCCGACGGCTCCGACGAGCGCGAACTCGGCGGTATCGCCGCCCTGGAGGGTGCGCGTGGCGGTGGATAGGTAGAGCGCGAGAGGCAGCAGAAACGCGATGGCGGTCGGCGCCACGACCCTCCACGCGCGACCCCGGTCGCCGCCTACGTGGCGTCTGTCCCCGGGACCGCCGTCGCGATCGTCCTCGCCGCCGCCCAGGTCAGCCTCGTCCGAGCACCACGACGCAGCTCACCGCGCCCGGCCCGCCGACGTTGTGGGCCAACCCCAGCTCGTGGCGCTTCACCTGCAGCGGACCCGCCTTTCCCCGCAGTTGGCGGGTCACCTCGTAGATCATGCGGATCCCGGAAGCGCCGATCGGATGGCCGAAGCTCTTGAGTCCTCCGGACGGGTTCACCGGCCTCGCGCCGTCGACCGCGGTGATCCCTTCGCGGATCAGCCGGTGTCCGTCGCCCTTCTTGGCGAATCCGAGGTCCTCGTAGTTGGTCAGCTCGGTCCAGGTAAAGCAGTCGTGGACCTCGGCGAACTGCACGTCCTCGGCGGTGATCCCCGCCTGCTCGTAGGCCTGGGACGAGGCCAGCGCCGTCGCCTTGAAACCGGTGTAGGCGAATCCGGGGTCGTTGAAGGGGCGGCCGGTCGTGACCGCCAGCCCGATCCCCTTCACCAGGATCGGGTCGATCCCCAGCTCCTTCGCGATCTCCGGGCGGCAGACGATCGCCGCCGCCGCGCCGTCGGTGGTCGGGCAGCAGTCGAACAGCCCGAAGGGGGAGGCGACGATCGGCGCCTTCAGCACCTGCTCGAGCGTGACCTCCTTCTGCATGTGCGCCTTCGGGTTCTTGGCCCCGTTGGCGTGGTTCTTCACGGCGACCATCGCCAGCGGTGTCCGGTCGACCTTGAACTCGTGCATCCAGCGGTTGGCGGCGAGCGCGAACAGACCGGGGGCAGTCGCCCCGCGCGCCAGCAACGGATGCTGCCCGGCGCGCGGGATCCCGCGACCCGGCCGGTCCTTCATCTTCTCCACGCCGAGGGCCAGCGCGATGTCGTACATCCCGCTGGCGACGCCGAGGCAGGCGGCGCGGAAGGCTTCGGTCCCGGTGGCGCAGAAGTTCTCGACGCGCGTGATCGGTCGGTCGTAGAGGCGCAAGCTGTCGGCAAGTCCCACCGACGCCTTCCCCCACCCGTGGTTCGGCAGGTAGGTGCCGAGCCACGCCGCGTCGATCCGGCCGGGCTCGATCCCGGCGTCGGCGAACGCCTCGTTCGCCGCTTCGAGCGCGAGCTCGTCGTAGGAGGCCTCGAACCGGTCGCCGAACTTGGCGCAGCCGACGCCGAGCACCGCCACCCTGTCGCGGATCCCGTGCGGCACCGTCATCTCCCCACCGGCCGCGCCTTCCAGAAGTACTGCCGGAACTCCGATCCCGAATGGTAGTAGCGGAAGGTCAGCTCCACCGGCATCCCGATCTCGACCGAATCGGCGTCGACGTCGGTCATCGGCAGGTACATCCGCGCGCCGTCGTCGAGGTCGACGACCGCCATCACCGTCACCGGCTCGGCGGCGACGTTCAAGCGATCGCGGGTGAAGGTGAAGACCGTCCCGCGCCGCGACAGGCGGACCGGATCGGTTCCCTGCTTGCGGCAGCGGACGCAGCTCCCTTGGGCCGGGAACTGGACCTGGCCGCAGGCGCGGCACCTGGCGCCGCGCAGGCGGAGGTTCTGGCCCTGCTCCTTGAAGAAGAGGACGTTGGTCGACTCCGGGCCGGCGTCGAAATCGGCCCCGGCGAGGCGCCGCGACTTCAAGTACCGCGCGTAGCCGCCGATCTCGCGCCCGCCCGCCGTCGCTCGAGTTGCCGAATCGGCGCCGGCCAGGGCGTTCGCCACGCGGTCGGTGGCCCGGAGCACGACGGCGTCGGCGCCGTCCCCCCAGCCGACGGCGACGAGGACGTCGCCGGGTTTCGCGCGCTCGAACCCGGCGGCGAGCGCGAGGAGCGGCTGCGCGCACCCGGTGTTTCCGATCTCCGTCTCGAAGGTGGGGCAGAGCTTCGCGGCGTCGATCGACAGCGCCTTCGCGAGCGCGGCGGCGGCCGCGGTCGAAGGGGCCCCCACCGCCAGCCACGCCACCGTGGCCGGGGCGATCCGCGCCCTCTCCAGCGCCGCGTTCACCGCCGCCTTCGCGGCCGGCAGGAAGCCGACCCCCTGCGTGAACCTGGAGTCGGCGCTGCGGAGGAACGGGTCGCCGGCGGCGCGCCAGAGGTCGAGGACCTCGGACGCCTGCGAGGCGACCGAAACGATCTCGGCGGCGACCCCCTCGGCCCCCTGCCCGCGCCCGAGGAGCAGCGCCACCGCCGCGTCGCCGGGGTACCCCTCGTGCTCCGACTCCGGCGGGGGGGTGCGCACGTCGGAGGCGACGACCAGCGCATCGCCCGTCGCGTCGGCGGTTCGCTCGAAGGCCGCGATCAGCGCCTGGAGTCCGGCGCGCGGCGTCCCGCCGAGGTCGACGGTGCGCAATCCGGCGAACGGGAGATCGCAGGCGCCGGCGAGCAGCGACGCCGCCGACTTCTCCGCGTAGGGGGCGGAGGCCGAGGCGACGTAGACGGCGCCGATCGTCCGCCCCGTCGCCCCCTTCTCGGCGATCGGGAGCGCCGCCTCGACCGCGAGCGTCAGCGCGTCCTCGTCGAACCCCGCGATGGCGCGCGCGCCCTTCGCCGGCGCCGAATCCCCGTCCGCCGGCGCCCACGCCGCCTGGATCGCGGCGCGCGGCAGCCGGTAGCGCGGCACGAACGCGGAGATCGACTGGATCCCGATCGACATCGTCTAGAACTGCGCCGGCCCGGCCGACGCCGAGACCGTATACATCCTCTTCACCCAGATCCAACCGAGCGCCAGGAAACCGAGCGCCAGGATCGGCGCCACCTTGCTCCCGTAGATGTTGGGGTAGTGGTTGCTGATCATGAAGAGCACCAGCGGCACCGACATGTAGGTGTTGTGCTTGGAGCGCAACCCGGCCATCGCCGCCACCGCGGCGTCCGGCGCCGGGGCGGTCCCCTTGATCCCGGCGATGATCTTCCGCTGCGAGGGCCAGATCCGCATCCAGACGTTCGCCGCCATGATCGTGCCGAGCAGCATGCCGAGGTGGATGAACATCGCCCGGCCGTTCATCACGAACGCGTACCCGAACGCCGCGATCGTCAGCAACGAGTAGGAAACGACCGCCGCCACGGTCTCGTTCTTCGCCAGCGCCGACTTCCAAAGCAGGTCGTAGACGGCGAAACCGATCACCAGCGAGCCGAGGCCGATCCCGGTGAGCGCCCCCGAGCCGAGCGTGCCCCCTTCGGCGACCATCGCGCCCCCCATGTAGTAGACGAGACCGGCGAGCAGGATCCCGGTGACCCAGGTGACCGCCGCCCCCATCCGGAACCAGAACAGCGCGCGCGGCATCAGCTCCGGAACCACCTTCTTCTTGGAATCGGCGTCGTAGGTCTTCACCAACTGCGCGTTCACGAAGTTGAAGAAGTAGAGGTGTCCGATCCAGACGATCCCCGCGACGACGTGGATCCAGCGGAAGAGGAGGTTCAGCGTGGCGTTGAGGTTCTCGTCCATTCGGTCTCCTGCTCGAAAGAGCTCAGAACGCCTCGGAATTCCAAGGCGAAGCGGTGCGGGCGGCACGGATGAAAGCGCGAGCGAGAAGCCGTCGTCAAGCCAGACTGCCCGCGCTTCGCGTACCTTCGGGGCGCAGGTCCGCTTGAGCGCGCGAGGACGTGACTCGCCCCGACGCGCCCCCGGGGACTTCGCCGGACCGCTGCGCGCCGCTTACGGGCTCGAAGCGGTGCTGCTACCGTCCCGGCCGATGGACGTTCCGCCCGCTCCCGATCACGCCCGGCCGTCCGCCGATCCACCGCGGCGGCGCCGATGGCTGTCGCGCCCGCGCAGCCTGAGGACGGGGATGACCCTGTCGTTCGTCATCCACGCCGCGCTTCTCCTGCTCGTCCTCCTCGTCCTGTCGTGGATCCCGTACCGCCTCCGGCCGATCCGCGTCGAGCGCCTGCCCGGCGCGCCCACCCGCGAGGAGGTGTGGCCCGTGGTAGGATCCGCGCACCATGAAGATCGAGATCCCGCACAAGTTGAAGGCCGCCGACGCGAAGGCGCGGATGAAGGAGCTCGGTAGCTACTGGTCGGCGAAGTACGGCATCAAGCCGACCTGGAACAAGGACACCGCGACCGTCGTCGGATCGATCATGGGGTTCAAGTTCGACGCGACGATGGCGGTGGGGAAAGAGGCCGTCGTCCTCGAGGGACCGGAGCCGAACTTCCTGGTGCGGAAGAAGATCATCGGCTACCTCGAGCACAAGATGACCGAGTACCTCGACTCGAAGACGACGCTGGCGAAGCTCGAAGCGAAGCGCGACGAGCTCGCCAAAGACTAGAGCGCCTTTTCGAGAACGTCCCGGATGGCGTCGCGGCCCATCCGTTTCGCGGGGGCCGACGTCGTCGTCACCAGCAGCGTTCCGTCGGTGAGCGCGACGCTCGGATGGGACCCGACGCCGAGCCAGATCTTCCGCAGCTTCGATCGCAACGCTTCGCGGCCGATCGGCTCGCCGGCGATGCCGTCGACGATCGCGCGCAGATGGTCGATCAGGTCCCCCAGGGCGCGGAGCGGCTCGCCGCTCTCGGGGACGGCGTCCCACGAGATCTCGCAGGCGACGATCCCTCCGATCCGATCGCCCAGCCACGCGGAAAGATCGGCGATCCGCTGTTTCAGCGCGAACCGTGTCGGCGGCGGCGGCAGTTCGGCCGGCGACTCCGCGAGGGACGGCGCGTCGTGGACCGTCACCGCGAGGACGGCGTCGAGCGGGAGGTGCAGGGCGTCGAGCTCGACGCTCCGTGGATCCGGACCGGGCAGGTGCAGCAGCGCGTGACGGCCGCGGCCGGGGCGGTCCTCGCCGACCTTGAGGACCGATCCGGTGAAGTCGCGCCCGGTGCGCAGGTGGACCGTCACCCGCGGAACGCGAAGCGCCTCGCCGGCCGCCCGCCGCGCGTGGAGGTCGGCGAGCTCCTCCAGGACCGCTTCGGCGCTGCGCGGCTCGAGGTCGCGAAGCACCCGCTCCCGGTCGGTCAAAGCTTCCCCTCGAGATGCTGGGTGATCGCCCGGGTTCGCTCGTCGACGTCGTCGACGTTGCTGCACGGCTCGTGATCGAGCGTGAGGACCCCCGCCTCCAACGCCGGCATCCGTTCGCCGCTGTAGATCCCCGCGGTGTTGCGGATGACGATCCGTTTCACGGCCCCCTTGAGCGCGTCGCGTCCCATGGAGTCGGCGCAGATCGACGTGAGCGCCGCGATCAACGGCTCGAAATAGACCTTCGGCCACGCCTCCGCGTAGAGATGGGCCATCCCGTCCGCCGCCAGCGACTCCCACTGGACGTCGATCGGGATGTCGAAGGTGGCCGCCTCCGCGATCCGCTTCGCGAAGCCCGGAAACTGGTTCGTCTCGAACTCCTTCGCCGCGCGCCGCTCTGCCAGTCCCATGGTCGTCCCCCCCGGTGGATGAAAACCCGACGATGGTACCGCAAGAGCCCGGCCCCCCGCGATCGATCGCGAGGGGCCACGAGGCTTCGACGGCGCGGCGCGTCAGTGGACCGGCGGAGGCCGCTCCTCGGGTCGCGTCTCGGGCGGGGGGACGACCCGGCGGGACGGCCGCCGGGGGCGCGACGTCGCCGGTGCAGCCCACTGCGGCGAG
>CAYJRR010000109.1:0-15227 GCA_964372275.1 uncultured bacterium | reverse complement strand
GAGCTTCAACCGTACGACCCCACGGATGCGAGGTCCGGCGCATCACACTCCGGCGAGCTCCTCCCATACCTGCCCCCGGGGGGTGATCCGCGTTTCGCCAATCCCGGCGAGCTTCGCCCCTATTCGCCGCCGTCCGCCTCGTCGGCATCGGATTCGTTTCTCGCGCGTTTCACGGAAACGAT
The DNA here is from genome assembly GCA_964372275.1 of uncultured bacterium. Taxonomy (GTDB): domain Bacteria; phylum CAYJRR01; class CAYJRR01; order CAYJRR01; family CAYJRR01; genus CAYJRR01. The sequence goes on along the minus strand of CAYJRR010000109.1, from coordinate 15,045 downwards.
AGCGGTGCTGTCCCAGAGCGATCGCGACGTGGTCAGGCTCTTTCTCATGGACCGGCTGGCGGTACGCGGCACGCCCGAAGCCCGGGACTACTACCGACGCCTCCTCGACATACTCAACGGCGCCGATGCGCTTCACGTGAGGGGAAACGGTTCGAACGTCGAGCGAGACGCGGACACGTGCGGGTGCTCCTCGCCAAGGCAGGGTTCGTCCGACAGCCGAGGGGCCGGAAGTCCCCGCTGATGGGTCGACCGTCTCCTCGCCTGCGCAGGCGCGGACGATGCGGGGTGCTCACGCACGGCCGGCGAGGAGCGAGACCGGCACCTTCGCCGGAGCTCAATCGGTCGAGCGGATGACCTGGTACCGGATCGTCGGCTTTTCCCGCCGGCGCAGCGCGACCTGTCGTGGCGGAGTGGAGTCGATCTCGACGGTCACCATCGTGTCGGGTTCACCGTCGAGACGCTCGTTCGCGGCCTCCTCCGAGAGTCCATCGAGCGCGATCTCGTCCAGGGATCGAATCTCCTCTCCGATCGCGATTCCGGCGATGGAGCCGGGGCCTGTCGGGTCGAAGCCCCACTCGGAGACGAGGAACCGGTCTCGTTCGAGGCGCAGGGCGAAACCGACATCGCCTCGCAGCGAGGCACGGGTCGTTCCGCGGCCGGGCGCCAGCTCGAGGGCGCCCAGGTCGCGCACGCTGTCGGCCTCGACCCGCACGTCGCGGCGGACCCAAGGCCGGAACTCGGGATGGTAGGCGTAGAGGGTGGCCCCGCCGGCGGGCACCGGGACCGAGAACCGACCGTTCGGGTCCGAGCGCGCGGCGTTCGTCTTTTCCAGCGAGGCTTCGAAGACGCTTCCCCAGCGATCCTCCCGGGCGATCCCGACGTGGGCGCCGGCGACGGGTCGGCCTGCCGCCACCAGGCGGCCCTTCGCCACGCCCGGTGCGCGCCGCACCAGGGTGATCGACGCCGAGCGTCCGGGAACGATGGCGAGCCCGGCCGGATCGCTGTCGCTCGCGTCATCGCCCCGGAACGTCACCCGGTAGTCGCCCGACTCTGCGCCGACGATCTCGAAGGCGCCCGACTTCACGGGGACCGACATCCGCATCGGGCCCTCGATCCCGACGTTGCCGTTTCCGGTCCAGACCGAGCCGTTGCGGTCGACGACCCGCCCGTCGATCGTCTCCCCCGTGTCGTCGGAGGCGAACCGGAGCAGCAGGTCGCGAGCCGGAACCTCGACATCCGCTCGGATCCGGCGTGATCGGCTCGGGCCGAACGGCCGTTCCAGGTGCAGGCGCGCCCGCACGCTCAGGACGTTCCGGAAGGCGAACCGACCGTCGGCGTCGGTCCGCATCTGCAGCGTCGTACGGTACCGCCCGAGGATCGCAATCGCTTCGTCCGGATAACGGGACGACTCGAAGACGGCGTTTCCCGCGGGAAAGAGTGAGACCTCCGCGTCGGCGACCGGCTCCCCCGCCGCCGAGAGGACCCGCCCTTCGACGATGCCCGCCGGCTGCAGCGCGATCTCCCGGTTCGCGTCGGCCCCGGCGGCGACCTCGAGGCGGACGGCCGCCGTCCCTTCGACGCGATCGTGGACCAGCACGGTCCACGGGCCGGGCTCGAGGTCGGCGATCCCGAACCTGCCGTCTCCGTCGGAGGTCGTCTGGCGGGGACGCAGCGGCTCGTCGCCGCCAATCGTCGCTTCCAGGTAGGCGCGTACAAAGGCCCCCGGAACCGCGCGGCCGGCGGCGGTGACCCGGCCGGCGATCGAGCCGCCCGGCAGCAGGGTCAGCGTGATCCCGGCCTCCGTTCGTCCAGGGCCGAGCGGACCGATCCGGTGCGTGTCCCGTCGGAATCCCTCCTTCGAGGCGGCGACCTCGATTTCGCCGGACGGACTGTCCGCGATCTCGAACGAGCCGTCGGGGCCGGTCTCGACCTTCTCGCTCTGCGGGTACGGCTCGACGTAGCCGTCCACGTCGTAGGCCACGACCCAGGCTCCGGCGACCCCGTCGTTCCGCCCGTCGACGACCCGACCGGAGACCCGCGCCGCCCGATCGAGGCGAAGCTCGTAGCGGTCCTGGGTTCCGATCCATTGCATGGCGATCGAATGGCCGTCGGCCTTGGCGGCGATTCGCACGATGCGCTCGGCGGTCGGTGGAAACGCGAACGTCCCGCCGTCGTCGGTCCAGACCGCGTCGACGATCCGTTCCCCGCGAAGCAACCGAACTTCCGCCGGAACCGGGGCTCCGGTCACGGCATCGAGCACCGATCCATGGATCTCGCGCCTGGCGGCCGCGCCCTCGGGCTCGGACGCCGCAGACTCGGTCGCGGCGGAGGAGGAAAGCCCGGGGAAGAACCATGGCCGACGCTCCTCGGCCGCGACGGTGCGGCTGGCGCCGGCCACGGAGTCCGTACGAAATCGCACGATCCAGACGGCACCGAGGAGGAGCGCAATCGCCGGTACGACCTTCCACCCCGTGCGCACGTCGCCCCTCCGATCAACGATCCGCTGGCGCTTGCCGCTTCCGCATTTCGCGCAAGACGCCCATGAAGCCCGCGTCGTCGCGCAACTCCGGATGTTGCTCGAGAAGGGCCTCCAGGTCCCGGAGCGTCGCCGGGTGACTCGTGGCTCGCGTGCCGGCCGGTGCGATGCCCGTCCCTCCTCGGGCCGCCGGGTCGCGCCTCATCGCGCCGCCGGTCGCGGCGTTCCCGCGCGGGGGCGCGCGGGAGGCGAACGAAAGCGCCGCACCCGCGTACAGCCTCTCCATCTCGGAGATGTTTTCCGTGGCGTAACAGATTCGAAGCAGGTCCCGGTCGTTGTGTCCGAGGCGGACGTCCCCCGCCGAGCGGCTCAGGACCGCCTCCGCGCGTGACCACAGTCGCTGCATCGATTCGAGAAGCGCCGGATCCCGCGTCATCTGGAGCCACTGTTCCGGGTGCGCCTCTCGCGCGCGTCGGACATAGAGCTCGACGTAGATCAGGAAGGTGACGATCCCGTCTCGACTGGCGAGCGAGAACCCGGGCGGAAACTTGCCGGCGATCCGTGCGTCCGTCGCCGCACCCTGCGTGTATGCGTTCAGCTCCAGAAGCAGACTTTCGAGACCCTGCGTCGAGCCCTCCGGATCGGTCAGGTAGTCCCCGACGTACAGATCGCGATCGGCGCGTGGGATGTAGGTCAGGATCTCCGAGCGCGGAAACCGTCTTCTCCGCGGGGCGGTGAGCACCTCACCCTCCGCGAGCACGAACGCCTGGGATCCGGGCGTCGAACGCTCGAAGTCCAGCATGTGAACGGATTCGTGGATCGCCCCCCCGACGTTGTAGCCGGGAAGGGAGCAAACCAGGAACCTCTCGAAAACCATCGGGTCCCGAAGCTGTTCGACCACGCGCGCCCCGCTCGGGTCTCGATCGCGCAGGAGGTCCTTCGCCGCGGAGAGGCACGAAGGGGCGGCGACGGCGTCGGCGGCGCTCCCGAACCCGATCATCGCCACGACGAACGTCATGGGAATCCCGACGCGCATCCGGGGTCGATGGTATCACCCAGGGCCCAAGACGGTCGGCGACAGGAGGCCACGCAGTCGACGTACACCAGGCGGGCTGCACGAGCCGCGGTCGACGCTCGAGCGGTCATCGTCCTCTCCCGATCAGCCGTTGCGCCGCCGACGCCCTGCCACCGCGAGGAGGAGAGCGGCGCCGGTGATCGCCGACCCGCGTCCCGGTCGAGGCGATCCGAGCGAGCAGCCGCACCCGCCGCCACTCCCGCCATCGCCGCCGTCGTCGATCACCCGGATCGCCACCGTCGCCGGCTCGGAGACCGCGCAGCCGTCGTCGACCCTGAAACGGAGCTCGTCCTTCCCGGTGAACCCGCCACCCGGCGTGTAGGTGAGGTGGGGCGCGCTGCCGGCGAGGGTCCCGAAGGCCGGAGCCTCGACGATCTCGTAGGTGAGCGCATCGCCGTTCGGGTCGGAGGCCGCGAGATCGATCGCGACCTGGGCGTTGCGCTCGACGGTCGTCGCGGCGTTCTCCGCCACCGGATCGAGGTTCGCCGAGAGCAGGTAGACCGTGCCGGCGTAGAAGGCCTCGTCCACCGAGTCCCACTTCGCCGCGGCGGCGAAACGGCGGTTCCCGAGCGGAACCACCGCCGACCCGAACAGATCCCCCGCGTCCGGCTCCGGATTGGGAAACTCCAGGACCAGCTCCCCGCTGGCGGCGTCGAAAAGGAACACCGTCCCGGCGTCGATCCCCGAGCCGTCCTCCGACTCGGAGATCGCCACGTGGTTGCCGACCACCGCGATCGCGCTTCCGAACTGGTCCCCCGCTCCCGGATGCGGACTGACCAGTCGGCGCACCACCCCGCCGGTCTGGGGGTCGATCTCGAAGACGGAGCCGGCGTACTCGACCCCCTCCACCGCGTCGCTCACCGCCGCCACCAGAAGGTGCGTCCCGAGCACGGCGATCGTCGCGCCGAAGACGTCCCCGGCGTCGGGCTCCGGGTTGGGAAGCGTGCGGACGAGGTTCCCCGCGGTGTCGAAGAGGAAGACCGTCCCGGCGTTTTCGATCCCGAATGGGTCCTCCCCGATGGCGCCGACCGCGATCCAGTCCCCCACCTGCGCGAGGGCGTACCCGAAGAGATCGATCGGATCGGGGGAGGGGTTGGCGATCGTCTGCAGGAGGGCTCCGGTCTCGCTGTCGAACCGGTAGACCCTTCCCGCCGCCTCTCCGTCGGCGCCGTCGCGGTAGACGCCGACCAGGAGATTCCCGTCGAAGGCGGCCAGCGGCTCGCCGAAATCCTCGATCGGCGCCGGATCGGGATTGGCGAAGGTGACCGTCACCGCGCCGGAGCTGCCCTGCAGCAGATGCACCGACCCTGCTCGGACGATCTCTCCCGGATCGGCCCCGGTGGCGCCGACCGCCAGCTTCGTGCCCAGCGTGGCCAGCGTGACGCCGAAGTACCCCTCCTCCCCGAGAACCGGGTTGGCGCGATGCCAGACGAGGTTGGTGCCGGCGAAGAGATAGACCGAACCCCCGTCGGCGTCGCCCGAGGGATCGTCCCCCTCCGAGCCGACCGCCAGCTGCCCGTCGAGCGCGGCCAGCGCGCTCCCGAACAGGTCGTAGGTGGCAGGGAACGGATTCTCGATCGCCGCGTCCCCGCACATCGGCTCGGAGCGTCCCGTGGACGCACGCGAGGCGATCTCGGGCGCGCCGCACCCGGCGACAAGACCGGTGACACCGATCAGGACTCTACGCACGTCTCCCCCCTCGGGCGGGCGGACCGTTCCGCGCGCGTCGACTCCATTCTAGCCGCGATGAGCCGCCGCCTTGGGGATCTCCTTGGGTCGCGCCGAGGTAAAGCGCTTCTCCGACGGCGGGATCCAGGTGGAGATCGACGACACCGTGCGCGGCGTCGAGGCCTTCCTGCTGCCGCCTGGCAGGCGGGGCGTCTGGTCCGACAGTGGCGCAGGCGCGGCCTGCTTCTTCGATTCCATTTCCGGACGAACGCCCTGCGAAACGGTGGAGGTTGGACGAGGAGCCCATGGCGCTCCGCAAACCCAGGCAGAAAGCCGCGTGGTCAAACATCCGAACGACCCGGAACTCCTACACCACTTGACCGGACGCGACCCGAAGCTGGCGTCGGACGACCGACGGGACCCTCGTACCTGTCGGGAGTTGACCATCCCGGCTGTCGCGAGGGTGTCTCACCATGACGAAATCGACGGAAGCTCGAATGCGAAGGTGCAGGAGTTGACCGTGGCGTGTCGGTTGCAACCCGCCGGACTCGAGAGAGGAGAGCAACCGGAACCTGCTTGGAGAACATGAACAATGCTACGTCTCGTCCTCGCCGCTTCGATTCTCTGCCCCTCCCTTTCTCACGCCACGAGCCTCCTCCGAGGATCCTCGGTCACCGGTACGATCGAGGTCTCCTACCCGCGCTGCGTCGACGCGTCCTGCCGACCGATCGTCCATCTGCGCGCGGGCGACGAAATTTGGGAGGTCACCGGAGAGTATTTCCGCGATCTGGAGGCGTTCCACCGGAAGACCGTGACCGTTCAGGGTCGGAAGGACACCGGAAACGGGGAACGGAAGCTCGACGTAGTGGGCTTCGCGCCCGGACGGTCCAGGGAGTTCGTAACCGGCGTGGTACGTGACACGAGCGGGTGCGATCGAACGATCCCCTCGCACTGCCACTACAGCGTGGAGATCCAGACGTCATGGGGGATGCCGATCAAGGTGCTCGATCCGGCCCTCGCCCAGGAGCTCTCCCAGCTCGACGGGGCGACGGTGACGGTCCGCGGAACCGTCGCGCGTCCGCGCTGCCCGCCCGGGGCGCGCTGCATGGGCGGGGGGCCGCTTGAACTCGTGCCGACCGCCGGCTCCAACCTCTCTGTGAAGGGGGTGCTAAAGACTCTCCTCCACACGACGGAGGTGCGGGAGCCCGGTTTCGAGAATGCGACGCATGGGCTTGCGCTTCCGAACGGCGCCTTCGTTCCGGTCTACGCCAAGTACCGCTGGACCGACCGGATCGACTCGACCGTGTGGCTCACCGGCCGGTTCGATGGACGGAAGCTTCACGTGACGCGCGCGTCGAAGTCGATCAAGCCCGACGAGCTCCCGATTGACCTGGGCTCGGGAAGCCCGGCCGACGGGGCCAACGTGGCTCGCGGCGCGGATACCGACGGAGCCGCCGAGATCCCGGGCACCGAGGACGGGCAGGGCGCGGGCCTTCGGCGGTAGCGATCCGGCGCGTCGGCGCGGGAGCCTCTCGGCACGGCCGAAACAGCGACGTGGTCGTCGACCTTGCGATGCTGGACCTGGATCTCCGCTCTGGAACCCGTCCGATGGCGCTCGTCGGACTCAATGGAGACCGCCGTTCCGCGACCCTGGACCGCATCCGTACCGGACGACGAGTCGGCGCCTCCGGGGCTCAACGCTCGGCGAGGGTGACGCCCCGGAGGAGCCACGTCGCTCCCTCACCCTTGTCATACGATGCGCTTCCGGCGATGCCTTCCACGAGGTACGAGAATTCGACCGATGCGGAGGACGGGCCGAAAGTGATCCCCTCGATCTCGAGGACGGCCTCGCCAGGTTGAACCTGATCCCTGGTTTTGACGACGACCGCTTGTCCGAACTTCGATAGGCGGAGAGGCGCTTTCGGCGGATGTCGAAGGACCACGACCAGCGGAGATCGTCCGGGGATCTCTTTTTCATGGAAGTACGCCTGCAGTGCAGGAGCGTCGATCGTCATCTGAACGAGGCGCGCGATGTCGATCCCGTTGTCGCTGCCGGCGTCGGACTCCGCCGACACGACAGTCGCGGACACGGCGGGCGCGGCCCCTGTCGCCGCCGTCCGCCCCGTCTCCGATCGGCAGGAGGCGCACTGCACGGCCGCGAGCATCGCGACCGCGAAGCATCCCAGAGGTGGGCCGTCGAGCCGAACACGCGCTGCGCCTCTCATGGCGGCAGTATGAAGGAGCGAAGCGAACGCTGTCTACGCGGAGTGCCGCCTGTCGGGATTTCCCTACACCCACTCGACGGCGGATGCGCGCAATCCAGAGGGTTCGGCGTGGCACGACGCTCGCTTCACCGCTCGCAGTCCGTGTCGGACCGACGGCGTCCGGCGCGCCGGCGTCTCGAACGCAGCGTGGGCGACATGGAGAAATCGCTCGCGTTCGGCCGGCCTTCCCCGCAGTCGTCGCGCCGCACGCGCGTGAAACTGTGGTGAGCGTGCGGACGTGGGGGGGCCTGGCGGAACCCGCAGGTCGTCGAGCCGGCCCTCTCCACGTGACGGTCGGCCGTGGATCGTTTAGAACCGGCCCGTGCACCTCCCCGCCCGCCCCGACGTGATCCGCAGCCGGCGCGTCGTGCTCCCCGACGGCGTCCGTCCCGCGTCGATCCTTCTGGAGGCGGGCCGTGTCCGCGCCGTCGCCGCGCACGACGCGGCCCCCGCAGGCAGCACGGTCGCCGACGCCGGCGATGCGGTGGTGATGCCGGGGGTCGTCGACACCCACGTCCACGTCAACGAGCCGGGGCGCACCGAATGGGAGGGGTTTCGCACCGCGACGCGCGCGGCGGCGGCGGGTGGGGCGACGACGCTCGTCGACATGCCGCTCAACAGCGTTCCGGCGACGACGAGCCTGGCGGCTCTTCGCGCCAAACGCCAGGCGGCGTCGCAGGGTCCGCTCCAGGTCGACGTCGGCTTCTGGGGTGGGGTCGTGCCGGACAACGTCGAGGAGCTGAAGCCGATGGCCGCCGACGGCGCGCTCGGCTTCAAATGTTTCCTCGTCGAATCCGGCGTCGACGAGTTCGCGCACGTGCACGAGTCGGACCTCGAGCGGGCGATGCCTCGGCTCGCGGAGATCGGCGCGCCGTTGCTGGTGCACGCCGAGCTGCCCGGACCGATCGAGGAGGCGTCGCGCCGCCTCGCCGGCCGCGACCGCAAGGCCTACGCCACCTACCTCGCCTCGCGCCCGCGCGCCGCGGAGGACGAGGCGATCCGCCTGGTCACGCGGCTGGTCCGCGCGACCCGCGCGCGCACCCACGTCGTCCACCACTCGTCGGCCGACTCGCTCGATCTGTTGCGCGCGGCCAAGGCCGAGGGGCTTCCCCTCTCCGCCGAGACCTGTCCGCACTACCTCACCTTCGTCGCGGAGGAGATCGCCGACGGCGACACGCCGTTCAAGTGCGCTCCGCCGATCCGCGAGCGCGAGAACCGCGAACGTCTGTGGGAGGCCCTGCGCGACGGGGTGCTGGAGATGATCGCCTCCGACCACTCGCCGTGCGCACCCGCGCTGAAGAGGATGGAATCCGGCGACTTCGTGCAGGCGTGGGGCGGGATCTCCGGCCTGCAGCTCGCGCTGCCGGTCGTCTGGACCGAGGCCGCGCGCCGCGGGCACGATCTGCGCGATCTCGCCCGATGGATGTGCGAAGCGACGGCGCGGCTCGCGGGGCTTTCCGACCGGAAGGGACGGATCGCCCCCGGACTCGACGCCGACTTCGTCGTCTGGCACCCGGAGGCGAGCTTTCGGGTCGAGCCTCGCGCCATCCATCACCGGCACGACGTCACACCCTACGCCGGGCGTACCCTGCTCGGAGTGGTGGAGGCGACCTTCCTCCGGGGGGAGAAGGTCTATGATCGCGACGGCGGCTTCGCCGAACCGCGTGGAGGGACGCTGACCCGTGGCCGATGACTTCACCGACTGGATCGACCTCGCCTCCGAGCGCGTCGGTGGCGCCGTGCTGTTCGCCAACGACGAGTTCTTCGCCGAGAAGGAGAACCTGCTCCGGCCCCATGCGCCGGAATGGCGCGAAGGGGTCTATACCGATCGCGGAAAGTGGATGGACGGCTGGGAGACCCGCCGCCGCCGCGATGGCGGCACGAGCGACCACTGCGTCATCCGGCTGGGCCTCCCCGGGATCGTGCGCGGAGTGGTGGTCGACACCCGATTCTTCCGCGGCAACTTCCCCTCCGAGTGCTCGATCGAGGCGGCGGAGCTGTCGACCCACGACGACCTGGCCGCGGCGCGAAGCGCGTCGACGAAGTGGACCGAGATCCTTCCGCGGTCGGCGCTCCAGGGCGACACCGTCAACCGGTTCGACGTCCACGGGGCCGCGAGGACCACGCACCTGCGCTTCACCATCCATCCCGACGGAGGCGTGGCGCGGCTGCGCGTCCACGGCGAGGTCGTCCCCGACTGGGCGCGGCTGCGCGCGCGCGGCTCGCTCGTCGACCTGGCCGCCGCCGAGAACGGCGGGCGCGTCCCGGTCTGCAGCGACATGTTCTTCGGCTCCCGCCACCACCTGATCCTTCCCGGCACCGCCGCGAACATGGGGGAGGGTTGGGAAACGCGCCGGCGCCGCGGCCCGGGGCACGACTGGACGATCGTCGCGCTGGGGGCGCGCGGAACCGTCCGCGAGGCGGAGATCGACACTACGCACTTCAAGGGGAACGCGCCGGGAAAGGCGTCGCTCGACGGCTGCGACGCCGCCGGCGCGAGCGTGAAGGTGCTCACCTCCGGGCGCGTCGCCTGGCGGCCCCTCCTCCCGGCGCGCGCAATGCAGCCGCACACCCGCCATCGCTTCGCCGACGAGCTTCGCGCGATCGGTTCCGTCACGCACGTGCGGCTCAACGTCTTCCCCGACGGCGGGGTGGCGCGCATGCGCCTGTTCGGCGAGCCGGCCGCCGAGGAGGCCTCGCAGTTCGGGATCGACCGCCTGAACGCGCTCCCGCGGCACGACGCGATCGCCTCCCTCCTCGCCTGCTGCGGATCGACCGCCTGGGCGGAGCGCGTCGCCGACCGCCGCCCGATCGAGGATCTGCCGGCCCTGCTACGGATCGCCGAGCGGGTCTGGTGGAGCCTGCGCCAGGCCGATTGGCGCGACGCCTTCGCCGCCCACCCCGCGATCGGTGGCCGCCACGCGAAGCGAAAGACGGACGGACGCGCCTCGCGCTGGTCGAGCCAGGAGCAGCGGTCGGTCGCCGCCGCGCCCGCCAAGACGCTCGCCCGGCTCGCCAGGCTCAACCGCGAATACCGGGCGAAACAGGGCTTCGTCTTCCTCGTGTGCGCCTCCGGAAAATCGCCGGGCGAGATGCTCGAGATGTTGGAGGCGCGACTCGCGAACGACCCCGACCTCGAGCTCCGCACCGCCGCCGAGGAGCAGATGGCGATCACCCGCCTGCGGCTGCGGCGGTGGTGCGCCGAGGAGGCCGCCCGCGCCGCAAGGAGGAGGCCGTGATCACGACGCACGTTCTCGACACCGCGGCCGGACGCCCCGCCGAGGGGGTGCCGGTGGAGCTCGACCTGCGCGACTCGGGCGGCGCCTGGAAACGGCTCGGCCAGGGGGCGACCGACGCCGACGGCCGCCTGCGCACACTGACCCCCGAGAAGACGCCGCTCCAGCCCGGCACCTACGCGCTCCGCTTCGACACCGCCGCCTACTTCGCCAAGCGCGGGCTCGCCGGCTTCTATCCCGAGGTCCGCGTCACCTTCGAGATCCGCGACGCCGGCGCGCACTACCACGTCCCGCTGCTCTTGAGCCCCTTCGGCTACTCCACCTACCGCGGCAGCTAGGCGTAGTCGCGGATGAACTTGGCGGCGATCCAGCCGACCAGCACCAGCGCCGCGAGCGTCAGCAACGGGTGGGCGCTTCCGTAGGTCGCCACCGGGAAGTGGTTGCTGATCATGATGAAGATCAGCGGCACCGACATGAAGGTGTTGTGCTTGGACCGGTTCTTCCCACGGGCTCCGAGCGTCATGTCGGGCTCGCGCCCCGCGCGCACCGCGCCGATCATCGCGTCCTGGCCGGGGAGGATCCGGCGCCAGACGTTGGTCACCATGATCGTCCCGAACAGCGCGCCGACGTGCATGTAGGCGGCGCGGGCGCTGTAGACCTGGAGCAGACCGTAGGCGACGGCGACCACCAGCGCGTAGCACGAGGCGGCGGCGAGCGCCTCGTTCTTTCCGAGCGGTGACCGCCAGAGCAGGTCGTAGACGAACCATGCGACGACGAACAGACCGAGGCTCAAGGCGACCGCCGGCCCGACGCCGATCGTCGACACCCGGGGATCGGTGAGCAGCCCCCCCATGTAGTAGACGATCGCCAAGAGCAGCATCCCGCTGATCCAGGTGAAGAGCGACTCGAAGCGGAACCAGTGAAGCGTCCGCGGCATCGCCTCCGGCACCTTCTGCTTCTCCACCAGGTAAAAGCCGCCGCCGTGCACCATCCACAGCTTGAGCTTGCCGTCCGGGCCCTGCTCCTCGGCCATCGTCCTCTCCATGAAGTTGAAGAGGTAGGTCTGGCCGATCCACATCACCCCGGCGATGACGTGGAACCAGCGCAACAGAAGGTGGAGCCACTCGGGCAGCGATCCGTCCACGTCGGGATCTTCGCCCTATTTGCGCCGGTTCTCGAGCACCTTGAGGAAGGAGCGGCCCCGCACCTCCTCCAGGGTGAGGCCGGTGGCGAGCGCCTCCTGCTCGGTCAACGCGCCGCAGTTCACGCCACGGAGGAAGAAGTTGAGAAGACCCTGTCCCGTCGCCGCGTCGTCGAAGACGTCGCCGACCAGCGTCGCCTGCGCCGCCTTGGCGACGAAGTTCTTCAGCCGCTCCGAGGCGGCGCTCAGGCCCTGGAGGAAGAAGCCGTACACGGCTCCGTAGCGGGTCGGGAGCTGCGCCGGGTGGAGGTCCCATCCCTGGTAGATGCCGTTCGTCAGCGAGTGCCGGATGTCGTCGACGTGCAGGCGCCACGCCGCGTGCACCACGCGGCGGTTCTCGCGCCGTTGCCCGGGGTCCAGCGCCGCCCCTTCCTTCGCGCGATGGGGGCCAACCGGCATGATGTTGGTCGCGCCGTCCGACAACCAGATCCCGGTTCCGGCGTACGCCACCTGCATCATGGAGCGCGCGAAGTCGCATGCCGGATGCCGCATGTGCTGGTGGGCGGCGGTGACGTTCACCGACGCGGTGTAGTCGTAGGTGCCGAAGTGTGCCCCGGTGCAACGGCCTCGCGCCGCCGACGCGAACCGGAGCAGCGGCGAGCGACCCTCGGTGTCGAGGATCGACTGGGTCGTCTCGATCATCAGCTCCAGCTTCAGCGAGCCGGCGGGGAGCGCCAGCCGGGACTCGAGGCTGGAGAGGGCGTCGGCCAGCACCGCCACCTGCTCGGCGGAGGTGATCTTCGGCAACGTCACGACGAACCCCGACGGCAGCTTCCCGCCGGAGGCGGCGACGAGCGTCGTGAGGAACAGGTCGAGCGTGCGCAGGCTTCGCCCCCCGAGCTCGGCGGAGAACGACTTGATGCGGATCCCGAGGAACGGCGGCAGCGATCCGGCCCCGATCCCCTTCGCCACCTCCTCGGCGGCGGCGGCGGCGTGGCGGTCCTCCTCCTCGTCGGGGCGGATCCCGTATCCGTCCTCGAAGTCGATGCGGAAGTCCTCGACCGGCTCGCGGCGCAGCTTCTCCTTCACCCGGAGGTAGACCTTGTCGCCGAGCGCGGGATCGAGGCCGATCGCCTCGGCGAAGGTCGCCGCGTCGGGGGCGTACTGATCGAGCGATCGGAGCGCCACCTCGCCGAGCTTGGCGGAGGAGTCGGCCTTGAACAGGTGCGCGCCGCCGTAGACGGTGTGGACCGGCTGCCGGCTCCCGGACTCGCCGGGGTAGCGATCGAGGAACGCGGCCTGCGCCGACTTCAAGCGGCCGGCCAGCTCGCGGAGGGTCGCGTCGGAGAGGGAGGTCGCCATCGGGGTCTTGTACGGCGGGCGAGGGGCCGAGACAAGCCCCCGGCTGAACAGGACCGAGACCGGATCGGACCCGTTCGGATCGGATCGGATACCGCTACCGAATCCGATCGGATTCGGGTCGGGTACCGCTCGATTCGGCTCGGATTCTCCGAGTCTTGTAGACTCGCCGCCCCATGCACCCCCTTCGCCGCCTCTCGCCGCTCCTCGTCCTTCTCGCGTCCTGCGCACCGGCTGCGCGGGGGCCGGCGCCGGTCACCGTGCCGCGCGAGGCCTCGCCACTCCCGACGCCCCCCGCCCCCGCTCCGCTCGACCCCGTCCTTTCCGGGCTGCTCCGGTCCCCGTCGGCCGCGCACGAGATCGCCTGCGATCTGTCCGACCGCGTCGGCCCCCGGCTCGCCGGGAGCGCGGGCGATGCGCGCGCCGTACGGTGGGCGATCGAGGAGATGAAGCGGCTGGGTCTCGCGAACGTGCGCCGCGAACCGGTCGAGGTACGCCGATGGGAGCGCGGGTCGGCGAGCGCGACGCTCCTCGCCGACGGACACGAGATCCCGCTGGCGGCCGCGGCGCTCGGCGGCTCGGTCTCCACCCCCAAGGGCGGGATCGAAGCCCCGGTGATCCGCGTCGGCTCGATCGACGAATTGAGGGCGCTCCCTTCGGAGGCGGTCGCGGGAAAGATCGTCTTCTACGACCGGCCGATGGTTCGTGGCCGCGACGCCTTCGCGAGCTACGGCGAGGCGGTCTCGGTCCGGAGTGTCGGCGCGGTGGAGGCGGCGCGGCGCGGCGCGGTGGCGAGCGTCATTCGCTCGGTCGGGACCTCGAGCGCCCGCTTCCCGCACACCGGAGGGATGCGCTACGACGACGCCGTCCGGAGGATCCCCGCCGCGGCGCTCGCCATCCCGGACGCGGAGACGCTCGCCCGGCGGATGGCCGCCGGTCCGGTGAAGCTTCGGCTCCTGCTCGAGACCCGCGATGGCGGGACGGCGACCTCCGCCAACGTGATCGGCGAAGTCGTCGGGTCCGAACGTCCGGAGGAGATCGTCGTGATCGGGGCGCACCTCGACTCCTGGGATCTCGGTCGCGGGGCGGTCGACGACGGCGCGGGGGTGGGGCTGGCGCTGGATGTCGCGCGGCTGCTGAAGGGCTCGCCCCCGCGGCGGACGGTGCGCGTGGTGCTGTTCGCCAACGAGGAGAACGGCCTCAAGGGGGCGATCGAGTACGCGCGCGCACACGCGGGAGAGCTCGCGCGACACCAGGCGGCCCTGGAGCTCGACGCCGGCGCCGGCCGCGCCTTCGGATTGCGCTGGCGCGCCGGTCCGTCGGGCGCGGCGCTGTTCGACGCGCTCGGGCGGACGCTGTCGCCGCTGGGGATCGAATCGACCTCGTTCGACGACGAGGCGGGGGGCGCCGACACGATCCCGCTGCAGCACGCCGGCGTCCCGACGCTGGAGCTGGTGCAGGACGGCACGCGATACTTCGACCTGCACCACACCGCCGACGACACCTGCGACAAGATCGATCCCAACGAGCTTTCGCAGGTGCGGGACGCGGCGCTGATCGCCACCTGGACGCTCGCGAACGCGCCGGATCTCCTCGAACGCGCCAAGGCCGACGCCGGCCCCTAGAAGCGGCGGAGCTCGTCGGCCAGCTCGCGCGGTCGCTCCTGCGGCAGCTCGTGGCGCGCCTCCGGGAAGACGACCAGCCGGCTTCCCGGGATGCGTTCGTGGAGGAAGCGGGCGTACTTCGGCGGCGTCAAGGGATCGTCCGCCCCGACCAGCACCGCCGTCGCGGCGCGGATCGCGCCGACCGTCTCCATCCGGTCGAAG
>CAYJRR010000108.1:4143-15319 GCA_964372275.1 uncultured bacterium | reverse complement strand
CCGGGTTGACGGTGATGGTGATCTTGCCGGTGGTGGCGGAGTTCGCGGTACCGTCGTTCACCCGGAAGGTGAAGACCGCCTGGCCTGCGAAGTTGAGCGGCGGGGTGTAGGTGACGTTGGGCGCGGTGCCGGTCACCGTTCCCGCCGACGGGACGCTGATGCTGACGAACGTGACCGGGCTCCCCTCGACCGGGTCGGACCCGGTGAGCGTGATCGCCAGCGGGGTCTCCTCGTTCGTCGACACCGTCTGGTCGTCGGCGACCGGAAGGTCGTTCACCGGGTTGACGGTGATCGTGATCGTCTTGGTGGCGGAGAAGAGCGCGCCGTCGAACGCCCGGTAGGTGAAGCTGTCGGTTCCGTTGAAGTTCAGGTTCGGCGTGTAGGTGACGTCCGCACCCGACAGCGTGACCGTTCCGTTGGCGGCGCCGGTCACCACCGAGAAGGTGAGCGGATCGTTCTCCAGGTCGGTTCCGGTGAGCGTGAAGGTGAGCGGCGTGTCCTCGTCGGTGCTCTTGGTGTCGTCGGCGACGACAGGGGCGTCGTTGACCTGGGTGACGTTGATCGTGATCGTGCCGGGCAGCGAATAGAGCTGGCCGTCGAAGACCCGGAAGGTGAAGCTGTCGGTCCCCACGTAGTTCGCGTTCGGCGTGTAGGTGAGGTTCGGCAGCGAGCCGGAGAGAACGCCGTTGGCCGGCAGCGTCAGCACCGTCACGCTCAGCGGATCCCCTTCGGTGTCGGTCCCCGAGGGGACGATCGCCACCGGGGTGTCCTCCGGGGTGGTGACCGTCTGGTCGGTCGCCACCGGCGCGTCGTTGATCGGATTGACGACGACGGTGAAGGTCTGGATCGGGCTCTGGTCGTCGCCGCCGAACGCCGTTCCGCCGCTGTCACGCAGGAAGATGTCGACCGTGGTGGAGCCCACTCTGTTGGAGGCGACGGCGAAGCTCAGCGTTCCGGAGGTCGTGACCGCCGGTTGGACCGCGAACAGGGTCGTGTCGGCCGCCGACAGGAAGAAGGTGAGCGTCTGGTACGACTCGTCGGTACCGAAGCCACCTTTGGAAATTGCGGACGCCCATCCTGCGAAGCTCGACGGCGGATCGTCCTCGGTGACCGTCACGTTCGGACCCTTCACGAAGGAGGGCTCGTCGTTGATGTCGGTGATCACTACCCGGAACGGGATGGTGATCGTGTCGACGCCGCCGTAGAGCGTGCCGCCGTCGTCGGCGAGCGACACGCTGACCGTGACCGTCCCGCTCCGGTTGGGAGCGAGGGTGAAGGTGAGGGTGCCGTCGGCGGCGACCGACGGCTGGGTGGAAAAGTAGGAGGTATCGGCCGCGACGGTCGAGTAGGTCAGCGTCTGACCCGATTCGTCGGCCGGGCCGGCGAGGGGCAGCGTGGCCCAGTTCGCCTGAGTATAGGTGCCGCTCTCCTCCAGGACGGTGACGTCGCCGCCCGCGACGAAGGTCGGCTGGTCGTTGACCGCGCGGATCGTGATGTTGAACGACTGGGTGGGACTGGTGTCGTCGCCGCCGTTCTCAGTCCCGCCGTCGTCCATCAGGTAGATGTCGACCGCGGTCGAGCCGTTCTTGTTGGGAGCGACGGTGAACGTCAACCGTCCGCTGCTGTCGACCGCCGGCGGCGACGAGAAGAGGCTCGGATCGGCGGGGGTCACGAAGAAGGTCAGGAGTTGGTAGTTCTCGTTCGCCGGGCCCTTGGAGACGTCGGTCGCCCAGCCGGCGAAGGTGGTCGCCGCGACCGGGTCGTCCTCGTTGACCGTGACGTCGGGCCCCTTGGTGAAGGAGGGCTCGTCGTTGACCGTCTTCACCACGATCCGGAAGATCTGCGACGCGCTGGTGTCGACGCCGCCGTTCGCGGTGCCGCCGCTGTCCGACACGAACACCGTCACGTTGACCGTGGCGAACAGGCCCGGCGTGAGGGAAAAGGTCAGGTCGCCGTTCGCCGCGACCGTCGGCTGGACGGTGAACTGTCCGTTGTCGTCGTTGGTCGTGGTGAAGGTCACCACCTGCGCCGACTCGAACGGCCCGGGGGAGATCGACGTCGCCCAGCCGGCGAAGAGGTGCGCGCCGGTATTCTCGAAGACGGTGACGTTCGCCCCCGCCACGAAGCTCGGGGCGTCATTGATGCCGGTGATGACGAGGTTGAAGGTCTGCGCGGCGCTGGTGTCGACCCCGCCGTTGGCGGTGCCGCCGTCGTCGTGGATGCGGACCGACACCACGACCGACCCGAACCGGTTCGTGCCGGGGGTGAACGTGAGCGTGCCGCTCGGCGAGACGGCCGGCAGGACGGCGAACATCGCGTCGTCGCTGGTGGTGACCAGGAAGTCGACCGCCTGCGACGCCTCGTTGGCGGGGGCGCCGGGCGACATGGCGGTCGCCCAGCCGGCGACCGTGGCGGCGCCGCCGTCCTCGAAGACGGTCTGATCGGCCCCCTTGGTGAAGCTCGGGACGTCGTTGACCGGGAGCACGTTGATGACGAAGGTCGTCACGGCGCTGGTGTCGATGCCGCCGTTGGCGGTGCCGCCGTCGTCGTGGATCTGCACGGTCACCGTCGCCGCGCCGAACTGGTCGGCGGCGACGGTGAAGGTGAGCGTCCCGGTGGCGGAGATCGCGGGCTGCGTGATGAAAAGCGCGTTGTTGCTGTTGCTGATCAGCGCGAAGTCGACCGTCTGGCCCGACTCGTCGGACGGCCCCCGCGAGATCGAGGTCGCCCATCCGGCGAGCGTCGTCGATCCGCTGTCCTCCACGACGGTCGGATCGGCCCCCTTCACGAAGCTGGGGACGTCGTTCACCGGAGTGACGGTGATGACGAACTCCTGCGGGCCGCTGGTGTCGATCCCCCCGCCGGCCGTGCCCCCGTCGTCGTGGGCGCGGACGGTGACGGTGGCGACACCGTTGGCGTCGGCGGCCGGGGTGAAGGTCAACGTCCCGGTCGTCCCGTTGACGGCGATGGCCGGCTGGACCGAGAAGAGCGCGTTGTTGCTGTTGGAGACGAGTCCGAAGTCGACCACCTGGTAGTACTCGTCCTCGGGACCCTTCGAGACCGACGTCGCCCAGCCGACGACGGTCACCGGTCCGGTGTCCTCCAGCACCGTCTGATCGGCCCCCTTGACGAACGACGGCGGGTCGTTGATCGGGGTGATCGCGATGACGAACGTCTGGTCGGCGCTGGTGTCGACGCCGCCGTCGTCGGTGCCGCCGTCGTCGTGGATCCGGATGGTGACCGTCACCACGCCGGTGGCGTCGGGGGCCGGTACGTAGCTCAGATCGCCGTTTGCCGCGACCGACGGACCGGACTGGAACCGCGTTGGATCGGATGGGAACAGCAGGAAGTCGACCACCTGCCCGGATTCGTTGGCGGGGCCGGCGGAGATCGAGGTCGCCCAACCCGCGAAGTAAGGCTCGTCCTCGAGGGTCGCCACGTTCGGGCCCTTGACGAAGCTGGGGACGTCGTTGACCGGCTTGACGACGATGGCGAAGGTCTGCGCCGCGCTGGTGTCGACGCCGCCGTTCGCCGTCCCGCCGTCGTCCTGGATCCGCGCCGTCACCGTCGCCGTCCCGAAGGCGTTCGCCGCCGGGGTGAAGGTCAGCGTTCCGGTGGCGGAGACCGCCGGTTGCACGGCGAAGAGAGCATTGTTGTCGTTGGTGAGCAGGAAGCTGAGCGCCTGCGACGCCTCGTTGGCCGGACCGGGCGAGATCGAGGTGGCCCAGGCGGCGATGGTCGTCGTGCCGCTGTCCTCGAGGACGGTCGGGTCGGCCCCCTTCACGAACGACGGGACGTCATTGACCGGACTCACCACGACGTTGAACGTCTGGGCGGCGCTGGTATCGACGCCGCCGTTGGCGGTACCGCCATCGTCGTGGATCCGCACCGAGACGAGCGCGGTTCCAAAGGCGTTCGCCGCCAGGGTGAAGGTCAAGGTCCCGTCGGAGGCCACCGCCGGCTGTACCGCGAAATAGGTCGGGTCGGCGGCCGAGACGAGGAAGTCGAGCGTCTGCGCCGATTCGTTCGCCGGCCCCTTCGACAGCGACGTCGCCCACCCGACGACCGTGGTGGCGCCGCTGTCCTCCAGCACCGTCTGATCCGCCCCCTTCACGAAGCTGGGGACGTCGTTCACCGGCGTGACGTCGATGACGAAGGTCTGCGCCGCGTTGGTGTCGATCCCGCCGTTTGCGGTGCCGCCGTCGTCGTGGATCTGGATCGTCACCGTCGCCAGGCCAAAGGCGTCGGCGGCGACGGTGAAGGTGAGCGTCCCGTCGGGGGCCACCGCGGGCTGGGTCGAGAAGAGGGCGTTGTTGCTGTTCGAGATCAGGTTGAAGTCGACCGCTTGCCCCGACTCGTCGGCCGGACCGCGTGAGATCGACGTGGCCCAACCGGCGATCGTCGTCGAGCCGCTGTCTTCCAGCACTGTCGGATCGGCCCCCTTGACGAAGCTCGGAACGTCGTTCACCGGTGTGACGGTGACGACGAAGGTCTGCGGCGCGCTGGTGTCGACGCCGCCGAAGTCGGTCCCTCCGTCGTCGTGCACCCGGACGGTGACGGTCGCCGTGCCGTTGGCGTTCACCGCCGGGGTGAAGGTCAGCGTCCCGTTCGGAGCGACGGCCGGCTGCACCGCGAACAGGGCGGTGATGTCGGCCGCGACCAGGAAATCGACCGCCTGGCCCGCCTCGTCCGCCGGACCGGGGGAGATCGACGTCGCCCACCCGACGACGGTCGTCGTGCCGCTGTCCTCCAGGACCGACTGGTCGGCCCCCTTCACGAAGCTCGGCGCGTCGTTCACCGGGACGATGGTGATCAGGAAGGTCTGCGCATCGGAGAGGTCGTCGCCACCGTCGTCGACGCCGCCGTCGTCGTGCAGGCGCGCGGTGACAGTCACCGCGCCGGTCAGGTTCGCGGCGATGGTGAAGGTCAGCGTCCCGGTGGGATCGATCGCCGGCTGGGCGGCGAAGAGCGAGTTGTCGCTGTTGGTAAGCTGAAAGTCGAGCGTCTGGCTCGACTCGTTCGCCGGCCCCTTGGAGATCGAGGTCGCCCAGCCGACGACGGTGCTGCTCCCGGAGTCTTCGCCCACGGTGACGTTACCGCCGGAGACGAAGCTCGGGACGTCGTTCACCGGCTTCACCAGAATGGTGAAGGTCTGCTGCTGGCTCGTGTCGTCGCCACCGTCGGCCGTTCCGCCGTCGTCGACCACCTGCACGGTCACGGTCGCCGTCCCATAGGCGTTCGCCGCCACGGTGAATGTCAGGTCGCCCGAGACGTTGACCGACGGCTGAGCCGAGAAGAGGGTCGAGTCGCTCGCCGTCAGATAGGTGCTGATCGATTGCCCCGACTCGTTGGCCGCGCCGGGATCGAAGCCCGAGGCCCACCCCATCACGCTGGTCGTGCCACTGTCCTCCAACACCGTCTGGTTCGCCCCGGCGACGAAGCTCGGTTCGTCGTTGACCGACCGGACGGTGATGACGAAGGTCTGCGCCGCGCTTACGTCGACGCCGCCGTTCGCCGTGCCGCCGTCGTCCTGCGCGGTGACCGTCACGGTCGCCACGCCGAAGGCGTCGGCCGCCGGCGTGAACGTCAACTTTCCGTCGTTCCCCACCGCCGGCTGCGCCGAGAACAACGTGTTGTTGTTGTTGGTCGCCGTGTAAGCGACGAGCGACTGCGCCGACTCGTTCGCCGGGCCGGTCGAGAAGGCGGTCGCCCAGCCGACGACCGTCGTCGGCCCGACGTCCTCGTTCACCGTCTGGTCGGCCCCCTTCACGAACGACGGCGCGTCGTTCACCGGCGTCACGGTAATGGTGAAGGTCTGCTCCTGGCTGGTGTCGTCGCCGCCGTCGACCGTCCCGCCGTCGTCGACCACCTGCACCGTGACGGTCGCGGCGCCGTAGGCGTGGAGCGCCAGGGTAAAGGTCAGGTCGCCGGCGACGTTGACCGCCGGCTGCGACGAGAACAGGGTCGAGTCGCTCGCGGTGACGTAGGTGCTGATCGACTGCCCCGACTCGTTGGCGGCGCCGGGGTCGAAGCCGGTGGCCCAGCCCATCACGCTGGTGGTGCCGCTGTCCTCCAGGACCGTCTGGTTCGGACCGGCGACGAAGGTCGGCTCGTCGTTGACCGACTTGACGGTGATGACGAAGGTCTGCGGGGCGCTCACGTCGACGCCGCCGTCGACGGTGCCGCCGCTGTCCTGCACGGTGACCGTCACCGTCGCCGTTCCGAAGGCGTCGGCCGTCGGGGTGAAGGTCAACGTCCCGTCGGTGGCGACCGCCGGCTGGACGCTGAAGAGCGCGTTGTTGTTGTTGGTCGCGGTGTAGGTAACCAGCGTCTGCGCCGACTCGTTCGCCGGACCCGGCGAGAAGCCGGTCGCCCATCCGGCAATCGTCGTGGCCCCCGCGTCCTCGTTCACCGTCGGGTCGGCCCCCTTGACGAAGGTCGGCGCGTCGTTGACCGCCTTCACCAGGATGGTGAAGGTTTGCGCGGTGCTGGTGTCGTCGCCGCCGTCGGCGGTCCCGCCGTCGTCGACCACCTGCACCGTCACGGTGGCCGTCCCGTTGGCGTTCGCCGCCACGGTGAAGGTCAGGTCGCCGACGACGTTGATCGCCGGCTGCGTCGAAAAGAGGGTCGAATCGCTGGCGGTCAGATACGTGCTGATCGACTGGCCGGACTCGTTGGAGGCGCCGGGATCGAAGCCGCTCGCCCACCCGACCGCCGTCGTCGTGCCACTGTCCTCCAGCACCGTCTGGTTCGGACCGGCGACGAAGGTCGGCTCGTCGTTGACCGACTTGACGACGATGGTGAGGAGCTGCGGGCTGCCGGTGTCGACGCCGCCGTTGGCGGTGCCGCCGTTGTCGACGACCCGCACCGTGACCACCGCGGTGCCGAAGGCGTCGGCCGCGACGGTAAAGGAGAGCGTCCCGTCGTTCGCCACCGCCGGCTGCGTCGTGAACAGGGCGTTGTTGTCGTTCGTCGCCGTGTAGTTGACGAGAGTCTGACCCGACTCGTCGGCCGGACCCGGAGAGAAGCCGGTCGCCCACCCCGCCACCGTCGCGCCGCCGCCGTCCTCCAGGATCGTCTGATCGGCCCCCTTCACGAAGCTCGGCGCGTCGTTGACCGCCGTCACCACGATCGTGAAGGTCTGCACGGCGCTGGTGTCGACGCCGCCGTTGGCCGTCCCGCCGTCGTCGTGGATCTGCACAGAGACGGTCGCCGACCCGTTGGCGTTCGCGGCCGGCGTGAACGAGAGGGTGCCGTTCGCGGCCACCGCCGGCTGCGCCGAGAACAGCGCGTTGTTGTCGTTGCTGATGAGGAGGAAGTCGACCGCCTGCGACGCCTCGTTGGCCGGTCCCTTGGAGATCGAGGTCGCCCAGGCCACGAAGCTCTGCGCCCCGGCGTCCTCGAGGACGGTCTTGTCGGCCCCCTTGACGAAGCTCGGGACGTCGTTGACCGGCGTGACGGTGATGACGAAGGTCTGTGGGGCGCTGGTGTCGACGCCCCCAAAGGCCGTCCCCCCGTCGTCGTGGATCCGGACGGTGACGGTCGACGTCCCGTTGGCGTCGCCCGCCGGGGTGTAGGTCAACGTCCCGGTCGCGGAGATCGCCGGCTGGGCCGAGAACAGGGTGTTGTCGCTGTTGTCGACCAGGAAGTCGACCACCTGTCCCGACTCGTCGGCCGGACCGGGGGAGATCGAGGTCGCCCATCCGACGACCGTCGCCGCCCCGGAGTCCTCCAGCACCGTCTGATCGGCCCCCTTCACGAACGACGGCGCGTCGTTGACCGCGGAGACGGTGACGACGAAGGTTTGCGCGGCGCTGGTGTCGACGCCGCCGTCGACGACACCGCCGTCGTCGTGGATCTGGACCGTCACCGTGGCGACGCCGACGGCGCTCGCCGCGACGGTGAAGGTGAGCGTCCCGCTGGCCGAGATCGCCGGCTGGGTCGAGAAGAGCGCGTTGTTGCTGTTGGAGATCAGGTTGAAGTCGACGACCTGGCTCGATTCGTTCGACGGTCCTTTGGAGATCGAGGTCGCCCAGCCGGCGACGGTGGTCGATCCGCTGTCCTCGCCGACGGTGACGTCGGCCCCCTTGACGAAGCTGGGGACGTCGTTGACCGGCTTCACCGTGACGGTGAACGTCTGCACCGCGCTGGTGTTGACGCCGCCGTTCGACGTCCCGCCGTTGTCCTGGATCTGCACCGAAACGGTCGCCGAGCCGTTGGCGTCGGCCGCCGGCGTGAAGGTGAGCGTCCCGTTCGCCGCCACCGCCGGTTGCGCCGAGAAGAGCGCGTTGTTGTCGTTGGAGACGAGGAACGACACGGTCTGGCTCGACTCGTTGGCGGGGCCGGTCGAGATCGACGACGCCCAGCCGGGGACGGTCGCGGCCCCCGAATCCTCCAAGACCGTCTGATCGGCCCCCTTCACGAAGCTCGGGACGTCGTTGACCGCCGTCACCACGATGGTGAAGGTCTGCACCGCGCTGGTGTCGACGCCGCCGTTCGCCGTCCCCCCGTTATCGTGGACCTGCACCGAGACGATCGCCGAGCCGTTGGCGTCGGCGGCCGGGGTGAAGGTCAGCGTCCCATTCGCCGCCACCGCCGGCTGCGCGGAGAAGAGCGCGTTGTCGCTGTTGGAGACGAGGAAGTCCAGGACCTGGCCCGACTCGTCGGCGGGACCGGTCGAGAGCGCCGTCGCCCACCCGACGGTCGTCGAGGCGCCGCTGTCCTCCAGGACCGTCCGGTTCGCCCCCTTGGTGAAGCTGGGGACGTCGTTGACCGCGGTGACGTTGACGACGAAGGTCTGCACGCTGCTCGTGTCGACACCGCCGAACAAGGTGCCGCCGTCGTCGTGGATCTGCACCGAGACGGTGGCCGTTCCGTTCTGGTTCGCCGCCAGGGTGAAGGTGAGGGTTCCGGTCGACGAGATCGCGGGTTGGACCGAGAAGAGCGCGTTGTTGTCGTTGGTGAGGATGAAGTCGACGACCTGCCCCGACTCGTCGGCCGGCCCGGGCGAGATCGAGGTCGCCCAGCCGGCGACGGTGGTCGGGGAGCTGTCTTCGAGCACCGTCTGGTCGGCCCCCTTCACGAAGCTGGGGGCGTCGTTCACCGTCTGCAGCACGATGCGGAAGGTCTGCGCGGCGCTGGTGTCGACGCCGCCGTCGGCCGTTCCGCCGTTGTCTTGGATCCGCACGGTGACGGTCGCCGTGCCGACG
Source organism: uncultured bacterium (assembly GCA_964372275.1). Taxonomy (GTDB): domain Bacteria; phylum CAYJRR01; class CAYJRR01; order CAYJRR01; family CAYJRR01; genus CAYJRR01. The sequence continues at coordinate 6,110 of CAYJRR010000108.1, read as the reverse complement.
GAGCTCGGTGCCGTGGTGAAGGTCAACGTGCCGCTCGGCGATACCGCCGGTTGGACCGAGAACAGCGCGTTGTTGTCGTTCGTCACCAGGAAGGTGACCGTCTGCGACGACTCGTTCGCCGGTCCGGTCGAGATCGAGGTCGCCCATCCGGCGACGGTCGACGTGCCGCTGTCTTCCAGCACCGTCTGGTTCGCCCCGGCGACGAAGCCGGGGACGTCGTTCACCGGCTTGAGCTCGAGGGTGAACGTCTGTGCGCCGCTCGTGTCGACGCCGCCGTTCGCCGTCCCTCCGTCGTCCTGGATCCGCACCGTGACGACCGCCGTTCCGAAGGCGTCGGCCGCGGTCGCGAAGGTAAGCGTCCCGTCCGCGGCGACCGCCGGCTGCGTCGAGAACAGGGCGTTGTTGTCGTTGGAGACGAGGAAGGAGACGGTCTGCGACGACTCGTTCGCCGGTCCCTTGGAGATTGCCGTCGCCCACCCGGCGACGGTGGCGGCGCCGCTGTCCTCCAGCACCGTCTGGTTCGCCCCGGCGGTGAAGCTCGGGACGTCGTTCACCCCGGTGACGACGATGTTGAAGACCTGGGCGGCCCCCAGGTCGACGCCGCCGTCGGCGGTGCCGCCGTTGTCCTGGACGCGGACGGTGACGATCGCCGCGCCGAACTGGTTTCCGGCGAGGGTGAACGTCAGGGTCCCGTCGTTGGCAACGTCCGGCTGGGTGGAGAAAAGCGAGTTGTTGTCGTTCCCGACGACGTAGTCCAGAACCGCCTGCGCGGAATCCTCGTCCGGCGGTCCGGCGTCGAAGCCGGTCGCCCACCCGGCAACCGTCGTCGTTCCGCTGTCCTCCAGGACGGTGACGTTTCCCCCCGCCGTGAACGCGGGTTGGTCGTTGACCGCCGTCACCACCACGCTGATCGTCTGGGCGGCGCTGGTGTCGACTCCGCCGTTCGAGGTTCCGCCGTCGTCGTGGATCCGCACGGTGACGACCGCCGATCCGTTGGCGTTCGCCGCGGGGGTGAAGGTGAGCGTCCCGTCGGCGGCGACCGCAGGCAGCGTCGCGAAAAGCCCGTCATTGGAGGTGGCGATCAGGAAGTCGACGACCTGCCCCGACTCGTTCGCCGGCCCCTTGGAGATCGCCGTCGCCCAGCCGGCGACGGTCGTCGTCCCGCTGTCCTCCAACACCGTCTGGTCGGCCCCTTTGGTGAAGCTGGGGACGTCGTTCACGGCGGTGACGACGATGGTGAAGGTCTGCGCCACCGAGAGGTCGACGCCGCCGTTCGCCGTGCCGCCGTTGTCCTGCACCCGGACGGTGACGACCGCGGTGCCGTTGGCATGGACGTCCGGGGTGAAGGTCAGCGTCCCGTCGTTGGCGACGTCCGGCTGCGCCAGGAACAGCCCGTTGTTGTCGTTGCTGACGACGAAGTCCAGGAGCGCCTGCGCAGCGTCCTCGTCGGCCGGCCCGGCATCGAAGCCGGTCGCCCAGCCGGCGACCGTCGTGCCGCCCGCGTCCTCCAAGACCGACTGGTTCGCCCCCTTGACGAAGGCCGGGGCGTCGTTCACCGCCGTGACGACGACGGTGAAGGTCTGCGGTTGGCTGAGATCGTCGCCGCCGTTGGCGGTGCCCCCGTCGTCCCGCACCTGGACGGTGACGGTCGCCGTCCCGTTGGCGTTCGACGCCGGCACGTAGGTGAGGTCGCCGGTGGCGATGTCGATCGACGGCTGCGTCGAGAACAGCGCGTTGTTGTCGTTGGTGACGACGTAGGCCAGCACCGTCTGCGCCGACTCGTTGGCGTGCCCCTCCCAGTTCGCGGGGAGCGCCGGCGCGCCGCTGTTGCTCGGCTGCGCCCAGCCGGCGACGGTCGCCGCCCCGCTGTCCTCCAGGACCGTCTGGTTCGCCCCCTTGGTGAAGGTCGGCTCGTCGTTCACGGCGGTGACGACGATGGTGAAGGTCTGCGCCACCGAGAGGTCGAC
>CAYJRR010000108.1:0-4043 GCA_964372275.1 uncultured bacterium | reverse complement strand
TGTCCTCCAGGACCGTCTGGTTCGCCCCCTTGGTGAAGGTCGGCTCGTCGTTCACCGCGGTGACGACGATGGTGAAGGTCTGCACGCTGCTTGTGTCGACGCCGGGGCTGGTGCCGCCATTGTCGTGGATCTGCACCGAGACGACCGCCGAGCCGTTCAGGTTCCCCGCCGGGGTGAAGGTCAGCGTGCCGGTCGCCGAGATCGCCGGCTGCGTCGAGAAGAGGGCGTTGTTGTCGTTGGAGATGAGCAGGAAGTCGACCGCCTGCCCGGCCTCGTCGGCGGGCCCGGGGGAGATCGACGTCGCCCACCCGGCGACTGTCGTCGTGCCGCTGTCCTCGAGCACCGTCTGATCGGCCCCCTTCACGAAGCTGGGGACGTCGTTGACCGCGCCGATCGTGATGGTGAAGGTCTGCGTCGCGCTGGTGTCGACGCCTCCGAACGCCGTGCCGCCGTCGTCGTGGATCTGGAGCGTGACGGTGGCGATCCCGTTGGCGTTCGCCGCCGGGGTGAAGGTCAACGTCCCCGCCGCCGACACCGCCGGCTGCGCCGAGAACAGGGCGTTGTTGCTGTTGGAGATCAGGTTGAAGTCGACCGTCTGCGACGCCTCGTTGGCGGGACCGGCGGAGATCGCGGTCGCCCAACCGGCGACGGTCGCCGCGCCGCTGTCCTCGTTCACCGTCTGGTTCGCCCCCTTGGTGAAGCTGGGAACGTCGTTCACCGAGTTGACCACGATGACGAACGTCTGGGGCTGGCTGGTGTCGTCGCCGCCGTTGGCCGTCCCGCCGTTGTCGACGATCGAGACGGTGACGGTGGCCGTGCCGAACTCGTTCCCCGCCGGTTGGAAGGTGAGGGTGCCGTCGTTGGCGACATCGAGCGACGCGAAGAGGGTCGGGACGCTGGCGCTCACCAGGTAGTCGCTGACCGTCTGCGACGATTCGTTCGAGGGACCCTGCCACCCGGCCGGCGTCGTCGCCCATCCGGCGACGGTGGTGGTCCCCGAATCCTCGTTGACCGTCTGGTTCGCCCCTTTGACGAAGGTCGGCTCGTCGTTGACCGCGTTGACGACGATCGTGAAGGTCTGCGCGACGGAGAGATCGACGCCGCCGTTCGCCGTCCCGCCGTTGTCCTGCACCTGCACCGTGACCACCGCCGAACCGTTGGCGTTCGCCGTGAGGGTGAAGGTGAGCGTCCCGTCGTTGGCGATGTCCGGCTGGGTCGAGAAGAGGGCGTTGTTGTTGTTGGAGAGGACGAAGTCGGCGATCACCTGCGCGGCGTCTTCGTCGGCCGGCCCGGCGTCGAAGCCGGTCGCCCACCCGGCGAGGGTGGTCGTCCCGCTGTCCTCGTTGACGGTCGGATTGGCGCCGAGCGTGAAGGCCGGGGCGTCGTTGACCGCGGTGACGGTGATGGTGAAGGTCTGCGCCAGGCTCAGGTCGAGCCCGCCGTTGGCGGTGCCGCCGCTGTCCTGCACCTGGACGGTCACCGTCGCCGTGCCGTTGGCGTGGCCCGCCGGGGTGTAGGTCAGATTGCCGGTGGCCAGCGCGATCGACGGACCGGCCGAGAAGAGCGAGGGGTTGCTGGTGGCGATCGTCCAACCGGCGACCGTCTGCGACGCCTCGTCCGCCGGTCCCTCCCAGTTGGCGGGGGTGGTCGGGAAGTCGGTGTTGCTCGGTTTGGCGAAGTTGACGACGGTCTGCGCCCCGGCGTCCTCCAGTACGGTCTGGTTGCCGCCATGGGTGAAGGTGGGCCGGTCGTTGACCGAGGTGACGACGATGGTGAAGGTCTGGACGGTGCTGGTGTCGACGCCGCCGTTCGCCGTACCGCCGTTGTCCTTCACCTGGACGCTGACCGTCGCCGAGCCGTTGGCGTCGGCGGCGACCGTGAAGGTGAGCGTGCCGTCGTTCGCCACGTCCGGCTGGGTGGAGAACAGGCCGTTGTTGTTGTTCGACAGGAGGTAGTCGGAGACGGCCTGGGCGGCGTCCTCGTCGGCCGGGCCGGCGTCGAAGGCGGTGGCCCAACCGGCCACCGTCGTCGTGCCGCTGTCCTCCAGCACCGTCGGGTTCGCCCCCTTGGTGAAGGTGGGGATGTCGTTGACCGCGGTGACGACGATGGTGAATGTCTGCGGCTGGCTCACGGCGTCGTCGCCGTTGGCGCCGCCGTTGGTGCCGCTGTCCTGAACCTGGACGGTGACGGTCGCCGTGCCGTTGGCGTTGGCCGCCGGGGTGTAGGTCAGGTTGCCGGTGGCCAGCGCGATCGACGGCCCGGCCGAGAAGAGCGAGGGGTTGCTGGTGGCGATGATCCAGCCGGCGACCGTCTGCGACGCTTCGTCGGCCGGGCCCTCCCAGTTCGCGGGAGTGTTCGGGAAGTCGGTGTTGCTCGGCTTGGCGAAGTTGACCACCGACTGCGCCCCGGCGTCCTCCAGCACCGTCTGGTTGCCGCCGTGGGTGAAGGTCGGCTCGTCGTTGACCGCCGTCACCACGATGGTGAACGTCTGCGCGACCGAGAGGTCGACGCCGCCGTTCGCCGTTCCGCCCGAGTCCCGGACCTGCACCGTGACGGTGGCGGTGCCGTTGGCGTTGGCCGCCGGGGTGAAGGTCAACGTGCCGTCGTTGGCGACGTCCGGCTGGACCGAGAAGAGGGCGTTGTTGTTGTTGGTGAGGACGAAGTCGGCGATCGACTGCTGGTTGGCCCCCCCCGAGTCCTCGTCGGACGGCCCGGCGTCGAATCCGGTGGCCCAACCGGCGACGGTCTTGGCGCCGCTGTCCTCCAAGACCGTCTGGTTCGCCCCTTTGGTGAAGGCGGGCTGGTCGTTGACCGGCGTGACGGTGAGGACGAACGTCTCGGTGTTTCCGGTGTCGTCACCGCCGTTGGCGGTGCCGCCGCTGTCGCTGACGACGACGGTCACCGTGACCACGCCGTTCAGGTCCGGACTGACGGTATAGGTCAGGGTTCCGGTGGGGGACGCGCCGTCGGCGACGACGGGACTGGCCGAGAAGAAGCCGCTCGTGAAAGTCTCGGTGAAGGTGATCGACTGGCTCGATTCGTCGGTGGCGGCCGCCGGGCCTTTGGTGATCGAGGTCGCCCAGCCGCTCACCGTCTGGGCCCCGGCGTCCTCCAGGATCGTCAGGTTGGCCCCTTTGACGAAGCCCGGCTCGTCGTTCACCGCGGTGACGGTGACGGTGACGGTGTCGTTGTCCGCCGTGTCGAGGCCGCCGTCTTCGGCCCTCGCGGTGACGACGACCGAGCCGTTCTGGTGGGCGGCGAGACCGAACGTCAGGCTGCGGGCCGCTTTGAATCGCGGCGTCGACTCCGTGCCGTCGTAGAAGCGTCCCGATCCGCTCGCGACGACGTTCGCATTCGGGAGCAGCGTCTGGTTGTCGGTGAATCCGGTGACCGAAACGGCGGTCAGGTCTTCGTAGTCATTGAAAACCTGGTAGTTGAGTGTCGTGCTGGCGGTATCCTCGAGAATCGTGAAGTTGGCCGGCGTCGGTGTGGCGAATGCCATCACGTCGTCGTTGTTGGCATTGACGGTGACGGTCAGCTTGGTGGTGCAGTTGGCGGTGCCGGTGTTGTTCTCGAGCTGGTAGTTGATCTCGAAGGTTCCCTGGGCGTGCGCCGTCGGCTTGAATCGCAGTTGGCTCGGTCGGCTGCCGTCTTGATTGCATCCGTCCGACGCGACGATCACGAGGGTATCGGACGGACTTACCGTGCAGCTTCCCGCCTTCACCTTGCAAGGGCTCGGGCTGCAGAGGTCGAGCGCCGTGACAACGGTGGTGTTTGCGTTGTTCGAGTCCTCGTTTCGCGTCGCCGTGTCGTCGTTGCAGACGGCGGAGTCGACCGCCTGCTTGATCATCGAAACCGGCCCTTCGCCGACGAGCTCCACGTCGTCGCCGCAGCCGACGGCGATCGCCGTCGCGAGCGACAGACCGACAAAAGCGCGATGGCGAAGCCCGACGAGCACGCCTCTCCCCCCGACCGCACGAAAGACCCCGAGCCCCAAAAGAGACTCGTCCCCCCCACCACCAAAATGCTGGAGGGGCATCGAC
>CAYJRR010000107.1:0-15571 GCA_964372275.1 uncultured bacterium | reverse complement strand
CCGCCGAGCGCCCCGGTCGACCGGATCACGCGGTGGCACGGGACGAGATAGGCGATCAGGTTCGAGCCGACGGCCGACCCGACGGCGCGTGAGGCTCCCAGGGAGCCGAGCGCGGCCGCGAGCTGGCCGTACGTGACGAGCTCGCCCTCGGGAACGCGGAGGAGCGCCGCCCACACCTGGAGCTGGAACGGCGTGCCCCTGAGCAACAGGGACAACGGTCTCTCCGGCGAGCCGCGCACGCGCGCCGCGAGCTCCTGGGCGTACGGGCGCGTGAAAGCCGGATCATGCCGAAGCGCCGCGCCCGGCCAGGATGCTTCGAGGAACCCCTTCGCGCCCGTGAACGCGAGACCGCACAGTCCGCGCTCCGTGGCGACAAAGACGGCGTCGCCGAACGGGGTCGCGTGGACCGCCCAGCGAAGTAGGATGGCGCCGGACCTGAATTCGCCCGGCGTCATCGCCTCGACGGTGACGAACAAGTCATGCAGACGGCTCGGGCTCGACAGGCCGAGATCCAGGCTGCTCTGAAGCACGCTCTCGCGCCCGCGGAGGAGCTGCTTGGCGCGGACGAGCGTCGCGTGCTGAAGGAAGGACTTCGGTGTCACGCCCGCCCAACGCTTGAACAGCCGCTGGAAGTAGAACGGGCTGAGGCCCACATGGTCGGCGACGTCGGTCAGGGCCGGCTGGTCGGTCACGTGCTCGTCGAGGTAGCGGATGGCGCGCTCGACCCGCGCATAGTCGGACGGCATCAGCGCGTCCTCCGCGGCTTCCGCCCGACGACGTCGAGGACCGTAGGCGCGACCAGCAGCGAGCTCGGGTCCCGCGCCGCCGCGCGCCACCGGCGCTCGAGGGTCGCGAATTCGCCAAGCCGGTCCATCACGCCCAGAAAGTAGTCGGTCAGCCAGCTCCAGGTCGGCGAGCCGGGGTGACCGACCTTCAGCGTGGCGTTCGTCTCCACGAGCGCCAGCCCCGCCTGGCGGAACAGATTCGGGAGCATGCTGCCGATGCTGGCGTCGCCCTCCTGGGAGGCGAAGAAGGCACGGTCGGCCTCGAGGAACGCCTTCCACTCGGGCGGGCGCGGGACCATGTCCAGCGTCTCACGGTGGTAATCCTGGAGGGCGATCAACCCGCCGGGCTTCAGCGCCCGAACGAGCTTGGCGAGATGGGCCGCCGGCCGCGGCAGAAACAGAAAAACCCAGCGGGCGAAGATCAGGTCGTAGCGAGCCTTCGGGAGCGCGGCGTCGATGAGATCAGACGCCCAGATGTGGGGAGCGCCAAGCCCGTCGCGCTCGCACGCCACGCGCAGCCGCTGGACGAAGACGGGCGAGCGCTCGACGGCATCGACCGGACCGCCGATGCGCCGCCGCAGCTCCAGGTGCAGCGAACCCTGGCCGGGGCCGACCTCCAGCACCTTCCAACCGCGCTTGATGCCGAGACGATCGAACAGGTCGAAGGACACCGGGTTCCACAGCTCGGCCTGGGCGCGCAGGCGCTCAGTCTCGCGCGGGGAGTCACCCAGGAGGTACTCGTAACGGCGGTTCATCGCGGTGATCGTCATGCCGCCAAGTAGTACCCGGGCCGGGCGGGAGCCGCGACCCGATTCTTGCTGTGATTTCGGGTGCAGCGAGCACCGAGGCGTAGGCTCCGTCGGACAGCCCGGCCGAGCCAGGGCCGTCAGCGCCCGGGCAGCCCATCGCTCGCAGTGACGCCTACCGCCGCCGCGCCGCGCGGGCGGCCATGCGCTTGGGGTGGTTCAGGCGGCGGGCGCCGGTCGACTTTGCCGGCTTCCGGGTGAGCTTCGCCTTCACCGGCTTCCCCTTTGCGGAGACCGGGCGCTTCTTCGCCACCATCGGCGGGCGCGCGGCGATCTTGGACTTGGAGATCGGGCGGAGCGGCGCCTTGGCGCGAACGGCCGGCTTGGCGGCCGAGCCCTTCGCGGACGACGACGCGCCCGGGATCGCCTTGGCCCCCGCCTTCGCCGCGACGGCGCTCGACGACCCCTTCGTCGCCGCTCCATTCGCCGCCTTCGCAGCCCCCGCCTTCACCGCGCCCGATCCCGAGCGCGCGTGCGCGGCCGGAGTCGGCTTCGGCGTCGTCGCCTTCGCGCCCGGCGCGGACGCGGCCGGCACCTTGCCGGACGCCACCTCCTGCCAGCGCTGCGGCTCGGCGCCGAACTTGAACCCCGTGATCGTCTGCAAGGTGTTGATCGTGACCGACAGGAGGCTCGATTCGAGCTTTCGCTCGATCTTGCCCGCGCGCAGGCTCTCCAGCGCCAGCAGACGCGCCAGCACCGGGACCGAGGTGTTGTCCCTCAGTTCGCGGAGCGCGAGAACGATCCCGCGGCGGTGCGCCAGCACGCGCTCGGCGTCGCGCTTGGAGTAGCCCCCCTTCTTGGCGAGGCGGACCTCCTTGTCGATGCTCTTTTTCAACGCCGACAGCAGCGGCGGAACGGCCTTCGTCCCGAGCTGTCGGGCGAGGACCTGGGCCGCCTCCGGCCAGCGCACGTCGTGGAACAGCGTCCGCACGAAGGGGAGGATCTCCTTGTTCGGCAGCACCGGCGGCGCCGCCACCGGGAGGGGCTTCGCGACGGTCGTTCCGCGCGCACGCGCCTCCGGGTTGGCCTCCCCCGGCTCCGCCTTGGCCGTCGCCGGCATCGGTCCGGGGGCGGCGAAGGCGTAGAGGGCCACGCGCCGCATCGTCGCCTGCGCCGCGTCGACTTCGGTCGCTCCCGGCCCGAGCCACGCGACCAGACGCTCGCGAAGCTTGTTCATCAGGTCCGGCTTGAGCGTCGACACCTGCTCCAGGAGCGCCTCGATCGCGGCGAAGCAGGTCGACAGACGCGACGCTTCGTCGGCGAGCGCGGCCGCCGGATCGTCCGAGACCTTGCGCCCTCGCTCCAACTCCAGGACCTTCAGAAACAGTCCGAAGATCGAGGGATCGCCGATGCGGGAGAAGGCATAGAGCAGCGCCCCGCGCGCGGCGGCGGCCGCCGGCAGGTCGACCGGTTTGGCGCCGGCCGCCGTCGGCTCCTCCTTCGACCACAGGCGCGGCATCACCGACTTCAGCGACTCGAGTAGACGCGGGTTCTCGCCCGGGATCCCGGCCTGGTTTCCGAGCGCCGCGATCACGTCCGCACTCGGCTCCGCCTCCAGACGCTTGATCAGCGCCGCGACGATCCGCTTGTCCCGGTCGGTGAAAACCGCCTCCCTCGGAAGCCGGATCGCCAGCTCCTTGAGGTCGCCGCTGCGGGCGGTGGCGGCGAGCAGCCGCGTCGCCAACTCGCGCGCCTCCTTGTCGTCGGGAAGGAGCGCGCGAATCGCCCGCACCGCTTCGGCGCGGGTCGGTTCGTCCTTGTCGCCGGTCGCGATGCGACGAAGCTCGTCCACCAGCTTCGCCGGCAGCTTCGCCGGACGCTCCGGCGCCGCCACCGCGGCGCGAACGGCCGCCGCCCGCACCCCCGGAACCGCGTCGCGCAGGAGCTTGATCAGCTCCGTGGTCACCTCCGCGAACGGCGCGCGAGCGAGCCCCTCGGCCGCCCACCGGCGGACCTCGGGATCCTTGTCCTTCCGCGCGGCCGTCAGCAGCGCCGCGCGCGCCGCCGGCAGGGGGATGTTCGACAGCGCCGCCACCGCCGCCCGGCGCAGCTCGACGTCGGGATCGGCCGCGACCTCGACCAGCGCCTCGGCCGTCTCGGGGGCCGCCAGATCGCGCAGCGCCTTGGCCGCGGCGATGCGCACCCGCGTGTCCTCGTCCGCCATGCGGTCGCCCAGGTCCTGCGCCAGCGCGCGGTCGGGCCGTGTGACGAGCACCGTCGCCGCCGCGAGCCGCACCTCGGCGTCGTCGTCGGCCAGCGCCGCCTGCAGTCCGGGTCGCGCCTCCTCCAGCGCGCACGAGGCCAGCGCCTCGACCGCGCTCCGCCGCGCCGCCGGATCGCCGTGCGTCAGGCGCGCCGCCGCGCTGCGGCCGTCCTCGCGTTGGAAGCCCAGGTGTCCCCACGTCTCCAGTCGCTCCGCCTCCGGGGCCGCGACGTCGAACACCATGCCGTAGTCGCCCCACAGGAGCGGGTAGTCGGCCGCCGTCACCAGCTTCTTGAACCGCCCGAGGTAGGCCTTCTCCCCGGCGTACTTGGGATAGAAGCGGGGCAGCTCCGCGACGGTCAGCTTCGGGTGCTTGAGGCCCCCGGTCATGAACAGGCTCAAGCTCCCCAGATCGGCGTCGATCAGCGTCGGGTAGCTCGACGGCGCCCGTCCGGACGTGGCCTGCGGGAGATCCTGCCGATCGATCCGCTTGTTCTTCCAGTAGACCTCGTAGGAGAGGATCTCGTCGGCCGCGCCGTCACGCCGGCGCTCGACCCACAACGCCAGGGCGTCGAGCTCGCGCGCCAGGAACGCCACCAGCGAGTCCGGCCCCGACTCGGTCACGCCGGACGGGAGGATCGTCACCCAGCCGCGGTCGGAAGAGGAGATGAGGAACCGCCGCAATCCGTCGGGATCACCGCCTTGGGTGGGGGTCCCCCGACCCTTCGGATCGCGGACCACCTTCCATCCGAGCGCGCGGAATCGCCGGGCGATCGCCAGCGCCACGTCGGCCGCGTCCTCCGCCCGGACCTGAATCGAGTGAAATCGCTCCGACATCCCGAACCCCTTGCCTGAGGAGTGCCACGGAAACTACGAAAAATGCACGTAAAAGGCGCTGCAGTATGGACAAGCACCCTCGCGCGGTCAAGCGTTTTAACGAAATCGTTCGGGACCCGCGGCGCGGACCGATCGGTCGGCTCAGAGCGCTTGGTGCTCGGAGCGCACGTGCGGCTTCGCCTCGATCCGCCAGCTTCCGGGGGCGAGCCCCCCCCAGGAGGTCCGGTCGATCGACCAGGCGCCGTCGCTTCCGGTGACGGTCGTCCGGCCCTCGCCGGTGTCGACGTTTTCCGCCCGCACCGGCACGCCGGCGAGCGGCGTGTGGGTCGCGGCGTCACGGACGCTCCCTTTGAGGACGGCCCCCCGGTCGACCGCGACGTCGAGGACGGGGAGCCCCCCCGACGGGGGGATCACCACGTCGTTTCGCTTTGCCCACGCGAGGTTGCTTCCGACCGGGTAGACGAACAGCGTGTATTCGTCCGGCTCGACACACGGGGCGGACCAGACGCCGTCGATCCCGGTGGTCGCCTCGTAGCGAAAGACCTCCGACTCCGACTCGAGCACCACGGCGGCCCGAAACACCAACGATCCGCCGGGACCGGTCACCGTTCCGGAGAGACTTCGCGTGCCGGTCGGGTTTTCGCACGGCTCGACCCCGATCCGTCCGTCGAAGTCGATCCCCTGCGCCTCCTCGCCCGGATCGAGATCGAGGATCGTCGCCCCTGCCGTTCCGGCGACGGCATCGTACGAGAGGCCCATCTCCGCCACTTCGACACGGTAGCGGCCCTCCGGAACCTCGAGTCGGTAGGTCCCGTCGGTCGCGGTCGAGGTGGCGTATCCAAGGTCGACATCGACTTCGTGGGCGCGAACGATGGCGAAGGGGATCGCCGGCCCGCCCGCCGATGGTTCGGTCGCCCGTCCGGTGACGATCGCCGCCGGGTCGAGGTCGAGATCGGCCACCGCGATCCCGCCCGCCTCCACGGCGACCGGAAGGGCGAGCTCGGCGTCGACCGCGTCGGGGTAGTTCTCGCTCACCCGTCCCGTTCCGAAGGTGAACGCCAGGACGCGGTACTCCCCGGGCGCCAGGCCGGGCAGGCGATAGCGCCCCTGCTCGTCGGAAAAGTCCGTCGAAAACTGCAGGGCGTTCGGCGCGGCGAACGGGATGGCGATCACCGTCACCCCCTCCATCGGCGCCCCGTCCGCGTCGATCTCCCCGACGATCTCCCCCCCCGTCGCCAGCACCAGGTCGATCCCTTCGGTCGTCGCCCCGGCGGCGACGTCGACCGCGGTCGCAGACGCCTCCGAATCGACGCCGTTCCAGGCGCGATCGAACAACGGGGAGTCGGCGGCCTCGGCGCTCTTGACGACGTAGCGGCCCGGCGGCAGCCCGTCGATCCGATAGCTCCCGTCGAGCGTCGAAAGGAACGCCACCGAGACCCCGCCGTCGGTCGACGTGGCCACGACCGAATGGCCGACGAGCGGCGCGTCGTCGACGCCGGACAGTCGCCCCGCGATGCTTCCGGCGCCGGCGAGCGGAAGGTCGAGATCGATCCCGGCGATCGTTTCCGACGAGGTGACGACGACGAGGTTGGCCGACCCGGCGTCGGCGGCGTCGGCGAAGAAGCGACCCGCGTAGGCGGTCGCCGGCAGCGGCTGGTAGAAGTAGGCGTCGACGACCGTCGCGCGTCCGTGGCGCGTCACCACGGTGAGGCTCGCGGGCCCGACGCGATCGGGGGGCGCTTCGAACTCGAGCACGGTGTCGCTCACCGTCGTGACGCGCTCGACGATCGCGGAACCCAGGGTGGCGAAGGGCGCGTCGCCGAAACCGCGCCCCTCGACGCGGACGACCGTTCCGCCGCTGCGCGGCCCCGCCCGCGGCGCGATCGACTCGATCACCGGCCCGTCCGGCGACGAGCCGGATCCGGGTGCGCGGCACCCGGCCACCGCGATCAGCCAAGCTGCCACCATGCGTCGCCGCATCGGCGCCGACCTTAGTCGAATCGTGCCGTTTTGCGCCATCGAACTCCGTGGCGCGGGGCGTGCATCCCGCCAGCCCCGCCGCGGAGATCCGCGATTTCGCGGATCGGCGAGCCGGACGACCAAGGGACCGGAATGACACGGGTGTTGGAACGCGCCAGAACGAACGTCGCCCGCTTTCTCGGGTGCGCGAAGCCCACCACCACGTGTGGAAATTACGCTGAACGCCTACTCACTTTTACCGGATTACAGCAATAGGAGCTCAATGATGGCCCGTTCGTTCGGAGTGCGACTCGCCCTTCTCGGTCTCGTCTCGGGCCTTGCCGGCTGCAGCGGCGCGGGCGGCGTCAAGTCGGCGCTCAACGTCGAGATCCTCGCGACCCCCGAGGCCGGCGCCTTTCCGCTCCTCGTGACGCTCAAAGCGAACGTCGACGGCGAGCCCGCTTCCGAGGACGCGACCTACGAGTGGGACTTGGGCGATCAGACGACCTCCGACGAGTCGATGCCGGCCCACACCTATCCCGAGATCGGTACCTACACCGTCAAGCTCACCCTGACGCAGGACGGGCGGACGGGGTACGCGGAGAAGGAGATCGACGTCTCCGAAACCGGCCCCGGAACCGACCTCGCCGTGGAGGCGATCGAAGTGACCCCCCTGTCGGTCAACCCGTCCTCGCCGGTAACCGTCAAGGTGACGATGCGCAATCGCGGCGACACCGCCTACGACCACAACTTCATCTCCCGCATCTTCCTCACCACCGAGGAGGAGCTCGAACCCGGCGCGACGCCGAACGGCTCGATCAACACCTCGGGCATCGGCGGATCGGAGTCGCTCGACAAGACGGCGACGATCACCATCCCCTCGAGCTTCGCGCTGGCCGACTACTGGGTCTTCGTCGTCCTCGACGCCGCGGAGGCGATCGACGAGACCGACGAGAACAACAACGTCGGCCGCTCGGTGCAGCAGCTGTCGGTGACGAGCAGCTCGCTCCCGATCGACCTCGTCGCCTCGGCGCCGACCGCGCCGGCGACGCTCACCGCCGGCGCCACCGCCAGCGTGCAGACGACCCTCACCAACCTCGGCACCGCCGATGCCGGCCCCTTCACCGTGAAGGTGATGCTCTCCGCCGACCCGACGATCACCGCCGACGACTTCGTCCTCCACACCGCCTCGATCGCCGGTCTGGACGGGCTGACCAACGAGCCGATGACCTTCCAGCCGACCGTCCCGGCGACGGTCGTCAACCGCCCCTGGTACCTGGGGGTGCTGGTCGACACCGGCAGCGCCGTCGCCGAGACCGACGAGACCAACAACCTCGCCGCCGCCTCCGGCCTGTTCACGACGACGGGCGGCTCCGGCTGCACCGAGGACGCGAACGAGCCGAACGAGATCGAGACCCAGGCGATGGTCCTCGGCACCGGCAGCATCGGATCGCTCACGCTCTGCGGCGCGACCACCGACTGGTGGAAGTTCGTCCTCGGCGCCGGCGATCGGCTCACCTCGAAGATCGACTTCGTCCACCTGAACGGCAACCTCGAGTACGCCATCTTCCGCGAGGGGGTCTCCACCCCGATCCAGACCTCGGCCACCACCAACAACGTGGAGCAGGTCTCGAGCGGCATCGCGCTGACCGCCGGCAACTACCTGCTGCGGGTCACGATGGGCGGGTCCGGTTCCGGGAACGGGTACACGGTCACCAACACCCTCGAGGACAACGGCGGCCCCGGGATCGACCTGATGCCGACCGCGATCCAGATCGGCTCCGGTTCGGGCCCGATCCCGCAGAACGTCCCGACGCAGACGGGGGTCACGATCTACAACTTCGGCGCCACCGCGGCCACCTCGTTCGACGTGCAGCTCTACCTGTCGACCGACCCGACCTACGGCACCGGCGACACGATGCTCGACACCTTCAACGTCGCCTCGCTCGCGGCGGGCGCGAGCGTCACCGTCACGCGCACGGTGACGATCCCCGCTTCGACCGCCAGCGGCTACTACTACCTGATCGCGCACTCCGACAGCGCCAACGTGCAGCTCGAGGACCACGAATCGAACAACGACTTCGCGCTCAAGATCGGCATCGGCACCGGCTGCCTCGACGACGCCTTCGAACCGAACGAGACGATCGCCGACGCAACGCCGATCGACAACGGGACGTTCCAGGACCTGGCGATCTGCCAGGGGGGCTCCTCCTACGGCGACGTCTACGCCATCACCACCGGCCCGGGCGGCACGATCACGGTGAAGATCGAGTTCGTCCACAGCTCGACCGGCGACCTGGACATGGTGCTGCAGACGTCGTCCGGATCGACCCCCAGCCCGTGCAGCAGCCCCAACCAGTGCGGCTCCTACTCCACCACCAGCGTCGAGGAGGTGAAGTACACCTCCACCACCGGCGGCACCTACTACGTGAAGGTCTACGGCTACTCCAGTTCGACCAACACCTACACCATGACCGTCAGCGGCTCGACCGGCGGCATGCCCGACTACGCGCCGAGCACCGTCGCCGCCAGCCCGACCTCGGTCGACGCCGGCGAGGACGTGCAGGTGACGGCGAAGATCAAGAACAACAGCACCCAGGCGACGCCGGCGTTCGACTGGACGCTGCGCCTCTCGACCGACACCACGATCGACTCGGGCGACCTGCTGCTCGCGACCGTCTCCGAGACGGCGCTCGGCGCGGGGGAGAACCGCTCGGTCTCGAAGAAGGTGACGATCCCGGTCGACCAGGCCGGCGGGCAGTACTACGTCGGCCTCACCGCCGACCCCGCGAACGCCGTCGAGGAGGGGAGCGAGCTGAACAACATCGCCACCACCGCCACCAAGATCACGGTGACGGCGCTGTGTGACGAGGACGGCTACGAAGAGAACGACACCTTCGCAGGCAGCGCGCCGCTCGCCGTCGGCGGGACGGTCAACGGGCTGCGCGTCTGCACCGGCGACGCCGACTGGTTCGCCTTCACCCCGTCGTCGAACGGGTCGCTGACGATCACCGCGACCTTCACCCACGCCAACGGCGACCTCGACATGCGCCTCTACCAGGCCTCGACCGTCGCCTACATCGCCGCCTCGACATCGATCGACGACAACGAACAGATCACCGTCAACGTCACCGCCGGCACCACCTACCGCCTCAAGGTCTACGGCTTCCAGGGCGCGACCAACGCCTACAGCCTGGGCTCGACCCTGACTCCCTAGGTGTCGGTTGGGAGGCGCGCGCTCGGCGCGCCTGCCCGCCACGGCGACGACGCCTACGCAGGTGCGCGGCCAACGCCCCGGCAGGCGCTCGACGGCGCTCTGCCAAACGTTCGGAAACATTCGAAAGTCAATCGGCACATCGCCTGCACGCCTTCGCCGCCCCGAAGACGAGGGAACGGCAAGGAGGCGGGAATGGGAATGTTCGCATGTTCGACGTTGCTGGCGGCGGTGGTCACGACGGTCTGCTCGGAGGACCCGCGACTTCCGGACGCGCTGAACGGCGTGCGCGAGGCCGCCGCGCGCGAGTCGTCGGCACGAACGTGGGTGCCGAGCTTCCTCTCGTCCGCGGACTTCGTCGCGAGCACGCCGCCGGATCTCCGGCTTCCCGCCGGCGTGGATGTGGGCGTGATGCCCCGCCATCCGATGCTCGGCGCGGACGTCGGCCGGCTGGTCACCGGGCGGGAGCTGAGCGAGACGCGCATCCCGGACGGCTGGTTCTGGTGGAAGACGCGCGTCGTGAAGAACCACGACACGAACGGCGACGGACTCGCGGACACCTTCGTCGCCATGGATCTCTGGAATCCGACGCGCATCGCGAGCGTCACGGTCGGCGCCCCGCCGACCGCCGATGGACCGCGCACGACGTACTTCTGGAGCGGCCAGAAGATCTGGCGGATCGAAGTGACCGGACGCAGACCCGCGAAGGAGATCTTCACGACCGGCTACCACCAGAAGGTCGGTGAGAACGGGATCGCAATGACCCGCTTCGACCACGACGAGGACGGTTTCGCCGACAGCGTCTACATGGGGAACGACCCGCATTCGAACGCGCCAAACGGATGGCCCTACGTCGGGTACTCCCCCGCCGCCCAATGAATGGAGAATGTTCCCATGGTCGTTCAAGCGTCTGCGAGTGCGGGCGCAACGGCTCGGCGGAGCCTTGACAGCGGGCCGGCGCGAGCCTTTGATGCGTGCCCTTTATGAAGACTGAACATCGCCTGCTCGTCCTCATTTCGGTACTCCTTTCCCTCGCCGCGGCGGGCTGCGGGTCGTCCAAGGCCGGCGCCGGGGCGGACGACGACGACGGGTCGCTCGACATCCGGGTGCTCGTATCGGTCAGTCCCAACCCGGCGATGCGCTGGGAGACGGTGACGATCGACGCCTCGGCCTCCGAGGGGAACATCGAGTCCTATCGTTTCGTCTTCGGCGACGGCTCGCCGGTGGTGACGCAGAACGGGCCGGTCACCACCCACGCCTACGACGTGCAGAACGCGCAGGACACCACCTACACCATCAAGGTCCGCGGATACGCCAACGCCGACGACTTCGTCGAGGCCCAGGTGCAGTTGCTGGTGAAGGACATCCCGCCGCAGGTCACGGGCGTCGAGTCGGGGGCCGACAAGCGCGGGGTGATCGGCGAGTGGATCCTGGTCGAAGGGGAGAACTTCACCACCCAGCTGATCCCGACGATCACCGTCGACGGCGTCCCGGCGACGGCGGTGGAGATCCTCGACGCGCAGAACCTCCGCTTCCGCGTCCCGCCGACGGCGCGCGCCGGGGTCCGGCCGCTGTCGATCACCTTCCCCGGGGGGTACGCGCCGTTCAACGTCGATCTCGACGTGCGCCGCTTCGCGCTCGTCACCTCGGCCCGCTACGACCAGGTGTTCGTGCTCGACGTGAACCCCGACGAGTCGATCACCGACACCGGCGTGCGGCTCGACATCGGCGACGCCTCGGTGGTGAAGCTCTCCCCCGACGGCAGCACCGCCTACGTCGACGACGGGCGGTTCGCCTTCCTCTCCACCGGGACGATCACCATCGTCGACCTCACGGCCGACGGGCAGCCGGTGATCCATGACTCCTTCACCGTGGGTCTGGGGCCCCTCTTCGACATCGAGGTCTCGCACGACGCCAGGCTGTTGGTCGCCGGGGACGCGTTCGGGATCCACGTCTTCGACGTGCGCTTCCCGCTCGATCCGGTGCTGGTCGGCTACACATCGGCGCTGTTCGCCGGCGACCCGACCAACGACATCGCCGCCTGCGATATCGCCATCTCGCCGAACGGCACCAAGACGGCGGTGCTCAACGCGCTCAATCCGCAGGCCCGCATCTTCAACCACAACCCGCAGCTCCAGATCACCAACGGCAACGACCCGGTGCGCGTCGACGTCGGTCCCAAGACGCAGGACGCGGTGATCTCCCGCAACGGGGCGACGCTGTTCGTGCTCGGCGGCGGCGGAGAAGGGGCCTTCCCGCCCGACTTCACCGATCCGACGGCGGCCAACCTGACCGCGGTGTCCCTGAGCGGCGGGTCGGTGATCGCCGGTCCGATCAAGCTGTCCGATCTGAACGGCGGGCAGGCGGTGGCGCCGATCCCGTTCGACCTGGTCGTCTCCAACACAGACCCGAACAAGGTCTTCGTCACCTCGCTCGACGAGCCGTTCTCGGAGCTGTTCGACCTGCTCGATGCGGTGGTGAACGACTTCTCTCTCGAGAATCTGCTCAACTTGATCGTCTTCCTGGCGGCGGACGGGATGAGCTTCGGGCACACCCTGGCGATCACCAACGCCAACACGACCTCGCCGGTCCTCGGAATCCCGATGCAGGAGACGTTCACCGCGCCGACGTCGGCCGACCTCCTGTACAACGACCATCGCATGCTCCAGTCGTCGTTCCGCCTCTGGTACGACGACGGCGAGGGGGAGTTCGTCTTTCAGACCGGCGCCACGGTGATCGACCTGACGGGCGGGGGGTCGACCTTCCTGCCGTTCGCCACCGAGACGCTCGGCTTCGACGCCGTCTTCGGCCTGCTCCAACCCCCCTTGAGCTTCGGCGACGCCGTTTTTCAGCCCTAGGGAACGGTCCCGGAGGGCGTCAATGGACTGACACAAAAAGGTCCCAGTCATGGGGCAACCGTGTCATTTCTATGACGCGCAACCGATGCGCAAACGGGCAGGTGTATCACCCCCACCGAAGAAAACACCAGCAAATCCAGTCACTCTGGCAAAAATAAAAATACGACCTAGGTTGGAACGGGTTGTGAATTTCCCGTGATACGTTGCGGATGCTGTTCAGCGGGCTGACTCAAACAATCTCACATACGGGAAGAGAGGCATCACCATGAAGAAGCTCATCCAGATCGCGGCGAAGATTCTGCGCGAGGACGAGGGTGCGTCGATGGTCGAGTACGCCGTCGGCGTCGGCTTCATCGCGGCCGCGGTCATCACCGGCGCGACCTACATCGGCACCAAGCTCGATCTCAAGCTGAAGGACATCGGCGACGAGATCGCCAGCGCCGTCTTCTAGAAGGGTCGCTCTCGTTTCGGCACATCCGGGAACCCGGGAGATCGTCGTCGCGGCGCTGCTGGGGGGCAGCCTGGTCGTCGCCGCGGCCGGCGATATCCGCCGCCGCCGCATCCCGAACCGCCTCACCTTCGGGATGATGGCGGCGGGTCTCCTCCTCGGCCTCCTTTCCGGAGGCGTGACGGGGCTGGGGGCTTCGTTCCTGGGTCTGTTGGCCGGCGCCGGCCTTCTCCTTCCGGTCTATCTGCTCCGGGGGATGGGGGCCGGCGACGTGAAGCTCCTCGCCGGGATCGGCGCCGTGCTCGGTCCCGGCGAGCTGCTGCGGACGTTCGTGGCGATCGCCCTGATCGGAGGCGTGATGGGGTTGGTGGCCCTGGCGTTGCGCGGCCGCGCGTTCGCCACCCTGCGTCCCATGCTCGAAGGCTGGTGGTTGACGTTGGTGACCCGGCGGAACCATACCGTGGGGGCGCCCGAGAAACCCGATGACCCGACGTTTTCCAAACTCCCCTATGCCGTGCCGATCGCGATCGGGACGATGCTCGTCCAGGGGCTTCGGCTCGCCGGGGTCGCTCTACCGTGACGACCACGGCGGGTCGGCGGTCGAGGCCGCCCTCATCCTGCCGCTCCTGGTCATGTTCCTCCTCGGGATCTTCGACTTCGGGCGGGCCTACATGATCCAGCAGAACCTGGTCGCCGCGTGTCGGGAGGGTGGGCGTCTCGCGATCGCCGCGCGTCCCGTGACCTCCGCCGACGTCGACGCCCGGGTGCGCGACTTCCTGGTCGGGACCGACCTCGCCACGACGGCCACCGTGACGGTGAGCGCCGAACCGTCGACCGTCCTTTCCGGAAACACGATCCAGGTCGACGCGTCGGTTCCGTTCGAACTGACGGCGATCGCCTATTCGTTTACCATTCGCGGTCGCGCGAAGATGATGAAAGAGTAGCGATGAACCGGACGAACTATCGCGGATGGATGATGCTGTTCGTCGCCCTGGGGGTAGGCCTCGCCGCCGCCAAGGGGGCGCGGGTCTGGATCCGCGAACGCGTCGCGTCGGAGGTGGTCGCCAAGGCCCAAGACGCGAAACCCAAGAAAGAGATCGTCGTCGTGACCCGGGATCTGCCGGCGTTGACCCGGATCGGGCCCGACGACATTCAGGTGCTGAGGCTGCCCGCTGAAGCGGTGCCCCCGACCGCCGTCCTGGAGACAGAGACGGCGGTCGGGCGCATGTCTCGGGTGCGGCTCTTCGCGGGGGAGACCCTGCTCGAGCCGAAGCTCGCGCCCCGCGGAGGGACGGGCAGCCTCCAGGGGGTCATCCCCGAAGGCTATCGGGCGATGACGTTGAAGGTGGACGAGGTCTCCGGAGTGGCCGGGTTCCTCGTCCCCGGGGCGAAGGTCGACGTGGTGGCGGTGCTCAAGTCGCAGCGCGGCGAGCCGCCGTCGTCGAAGCTGATCCTCCAGGACGCGGAGGTGGCGGCGGTCGACCAAAGCCTCACTGCCGAGGGGATGAAGATCGCCCCCGCTTCCGTCGTGACGTTGTTCGTCCGGCCCGGGGACGCCGAGCGGATCGGCCTGGCGACGGTGGAGGGGAAGCTGATCCTGACGATGCGCGCCTACGGCGATGTCGGCTCGGTCGAGACCCCGGGGACCGATACCCAGAAGCTGCTCGAGCGGGCTCCGGCCGCCGCGGCACCGATCGAGGTGAAAAAGCCGACGAAGTTGGTCGATAATGTCGACGTGATCGAGAACGACCGTCGGACCCGGGTCGAATTCACGAAACCGGTGCCGGCGGCGACGGAGAGCTCGACCGCGACCGTTCGGTGATCGCCCCCCTCTTCGCGCTGCTGACGACCCTCGCCGCCCCGCCCGCGGGAGAGGTCCAGCCTCGGCCGGACGCGACCCGGGTGCTGGAGGTGATCCGCGACAAGTCGGTGCTCCTCGACGTGCCGGCGGAGCTCAAGCGCACCAGCGTCACCAACCCCGAGATCGCCAACGTGGTGGTGGTGTCGCCGCGGCAGCTGTTGGTCAACGGCAACCGCATCGGATCGACAAACCTCATCCTCTGGTTCACCAACGGCGAGACCCGCTTCTATTCGGTCTCCGTCTCCCCCGACATCGAGCTGATCAAGCGGCGCATCGACGAGCTGCTCCCCAAGAACACGATCCGCGTCTCGGCGGCGGGGGAGCTGGCGGTGCTGTCGGGAGAGGTCGACGACGCGCGCCAGTCGGAGCAGGCGCAGGCGATCGCCGAAAGCATCGCCGGGGTCTCCGCCGACGAAGGGAGAGGTCCGTCCCCCCGCCGGCGCGCGGCGCGCGGGGACGACGCCGAAGGTCCGCCAGGCGCGGCGGGCGGCGAGCGCGGGCGCTCGGCCAACGTGGTGAACATGATCCAGGTGGCCGGCGTCCAGCAGGTGATGCTGGAGATCACGATCGCCGAGGTCGACCGGGAGACGCTCAAGGAGT
>CAYJRR010000106.1:0-15753 GCA_964372275.1 uncultured bacterium | reverse complement strand
ATCGGCGAGCGGCCGCTCCCGCACGTCGACGAAGAGGAAGTCGTTCCCCAGTCCGTGCATCTTCGTGAACGGGACCTTCACCGTCCGCCGCGCCCCGCCTTCCGCGGTCATCGCAGGAACTCCGGGATCCGTTCCTTGGCGAACAGCTCCTCGACCGTCTCGCGCTCGCGGATCAGGTGCGCGTCGCCGCCCCGCACCAGCACCTCCGCCGCCCGCGGGCGGGTGTTGTAGTTCGAGGACATGGTGAAGCCATAGGCCCCCGCCGACATCACGGCGAGCAGCTCCCCGGCCTTCACGTCGGCCACCTCGCGGTCCTTCGCCAGGAAGTCCCCCGTCTCGCAGATCGGTCCGACGACGTCGGCGACGACCGTCCCTTTCGTCTCGACGACCGGCTGGATCCCCATCCACGCTCCGTACATCATCGGCCGGACGAGGTCGTTCATCGCGGCGTCGACGACGACGAAACGCTTCCCCTCGTTCTCCTTCCGGTAGAGGACGCGGGAGACGAGGATCCCGGCGTTGGCGACGATCACCCTGCCCGGCTCCAGCACCAGGTGGACGCCGAGATCGCCGATCGCCCCCAGGATCGCCTTGGCGTACTCCTCGGGGGAGGGCGGGGTTTCGTCCTTGTAGACGACGCCGAGGCCGCCGCCGATGTCGACGTAGGGGATCGCGATCCCGTCCTTCCGCAGGTCGAGCACCAGCTGCCGCACGCGCTTCAACGCCTCCACGAACGGCTCGGTCGAGGTGAGTTGGCTGCCGATGTGGCAGTCGACGCCGCGGATCTCGAGACCCTCCATGCGGCGAGCCTTGGCGTAGACCTCGGCCGCCCGAGCGATCGAGATCCCGAACTTGTTCACCTTCTTCCCGGTGGAGATGTAGTCGTGGGTCTTGGCGTCGACGTCGGGATTCACGCGGAGCGCGATCCCGGCCTTCGTCCCCTTCGCCTTGGCGAGCCGGTCGATGCGCGAGAGCTCCTCCTCGACCTCCACGTTGAAGAAGAGGATCCCGGCGTCGAGCGCCGCCTCGATCTCGTGGTCCTGCTTGCCGACGCCGGAGAAGACGATGCGCTCCGGCCGCACCCCCGCCGTGCGCGCGCGCGCCAGCTCGCCGCCGGAGACGATGTCCATCCCCGCCCCCTGCGACGCGAGCAGCCGGAGCACCGCGATGTTGGAGTTGGCCTTCGCCGAGAAGCAGACGGTGTGCGGGTGACCGGCGAAGGCGCGGTCGATCGCCTGCACGTGGCGGGTGAGCGTCGCGGCGCTGTAGACGTAGAGCGGCGTGCCGAACCGGGAGGCGAGCGCTTCGACGCTCACCGATTCGGCGTGGAGTCTTCCCTCGCGGTACTGGAACTCGTGCATCGTCCTATCCTTCCCAAGCGAGCGACTTCGGCGGCGACGACGCCCCTTCGGTCCCCGACGCGTCGACCGCCCGCACGCGGTATTCGTAGCGCTTCCCCTTCTTCACCTCGCGATCGACCCAGCCGCTGGCGGCGACCGGCCGCTCGGTCAGGCGCCGCCATTCGGCTCCGGGCGACACCATCCCGTCCACGTCGAGCGCGCGGCGCTCGACGTGGTAGCCCACCACCTGCTCGCCTGTCGAGGTCCGCCAGGAGAGGGCGATCCCCTCGGCGGTCGACGCCAGGCTGACCCGGGTCGGCGGCGGGGCCGGCTCGGTGACGCCAGGGACGACCGAGACGACCTCCGAGGAGACCGACTCGATACCCGGAAGGGCGGTGGTTCCCAAGAACGACCCGCCCGCGCGCCGGGCGACGGCGGCCGCCGGGATCGCGACCCCTTCGAGCGCCGCGTCGGACACCTCCGCCGCGCTCGGCCCGAACGGCGCCTCCTCGGGCGCGGGCCCGGCCGAGCCGGCGTCGCCGTCGACGGAGGTGGAGACCGCGTCGACGAGCCGGACCGACCGGACGACGAACGAGAACGGTCGACCGTCCGGGAGACCAACGGCGGTCCACGGCGAACGATCGAGCAGGCCGCGGTGCATCGGTTCCGGGAGCGGCCGTCCGTCGTCACCGACTTCGTAGACGCGGTAGCCCGCCGCGCGCTCGACCGGCTCCCAGTGGACCCGTGCCGCCATGTGGAGCGGCGTGGCGGAGACGCCGGTCGGCGCGGCAGGGGGCAGCTCCCACGAAATCGTCCGCTCGGGACCGCGGTAGCGAATCGCTTCGGGGGGCGCCTCCACCGGAACGCGCAACTGGACCCGGTAGGAATACCGGCGGCCGGGATCGACCGTCCGGTCGTACAGCTCGTAGCGGCCGGCGCCCGCCGCCGGAACGGCGCCGACCGGGACGAAGTGGCCGCGCGCCTCCGGGTCGTCGGCCCGGCGCAAGACGTCGAACGCGGGCAGCCGCTCGCGCGCGGCGGACGGATCCCCTTTCCAGGCGATTCGCACCGCGCCGTCGCGCGCCTCGACCTTGAGCGCCGCGACGGCCGCCGGAGCCTTCGGGCTCGGCGGCGCTCCGCGGATCCCGCACGCCGCCGCCAGCGCAAGCGCGGCAATCGCCGCGGGCGCGCGAGCCCTCCGAGCCATCAGAAGCGCAGCAGGAAACGGCCTTCGACGCCGTGCACGAAGTCGTCGAGCTCGCCCGAACCGGCGGGCTTGAGCGCCTCTCCGGGGGCGAGCAGGGCGTAGCGCAGACCGAGCTCGAAGCTCTCGTACAGCTTCCAGGTCGCCTGCAGGTCGAGCTCCGTGCCGTAGGCGCCGGTCTTGGTTCCGATCGCCTCCGGCGGCGTACGCAGCGTCTTGGCGTAGACCAGCGCCGCGTCGACCTCGAGGTTCTCCGCCGGCTTCCATCGCAGCGTTGGCCGGTAGTAGACGGCGTTGGTCAGCGCCTTGGGGGCGTTCAGGACGTGGACGAAGCGGAAGAGGAGGAAGGCGACCCGGTAGTTCCGGTCGAAGGTGAAGTTGTCGATCGAACCGTCGGTCGGCCCGTCGGCGTCGTCCCCCGACGCCGCGCCGAAGTCGAGGCCGGGCGTCCAGCGGCGCAGCGGTAGCTCGGTTTCGATCGCGATCCCCCACTGCCGGGCGGTGATGCTCGGCGGCGAGTTCGGCGGGATGAAGTTCTTGATCTCGCCGGTGAGGTAGACCGCCTCCCCTTCGACGGCCACCGGGCCGATCCGCGTCTTCCCCCAGGCATCGCCGATCCAGACCCGCGCGTCGGTCGCCGGCTGCACGCGCAGCGCGCCGTAGACGCCGGCGCTGGTCAACTCGCCGCGGTAGACGGTCACCAGCACCGCCTCGTCGACGTCGTCGGACCCGCGGTGGAGCGAGGCGGGGTTGTCGACCGGGTCGTAGGCGCGCTGGTCGTTCTCCGCGGAGAAGAAGTCCCCCTCGGCGATCTTGTCGATCATCGGGACGACGTAGATCGGCCCGAGCTTGGTGACGAACTGGATCCGGTCGACGGTGTCGCCGTAGTCGTCGTCCCAGCCGTTCCCGTCGTTGGCGAGGATCCCCAACCCCCAGTGGCTTCCCATCCGGCCGAACTTGAGCTGGCCGACGCCGGTCAACACCTCCGCCCACGCGCGCTTGACGGCGATCGCGCGGCGCGAATCGCCGACCACGTCGCCGCTGGGGTCGACGTCGTGTTGCGGCAGAACCCCCTGGCTGAAGAACTCGGGGAGCGCCGTTTCGAAGGAGGTCGCGATCTCCGGAACGTCGCCGGCGATCACGTTGTCGAGCAGGTCGATCTGCGCGAAGAAGGCGACGTTGTCGTTGAGCTTGATCTTGGGGTCGAGCCGGACGCGATGCTGCCAGAAGCCGGTCGTGCGGTCGGCGGTGACCCCTTCGAGCCCGACCCCGGCGCCGAGGCTCTTGAACATCTCCAGCCGCATCCGGTAGTAGCCGCCGAGCGCGAACTCGGTCGCGCCCGCCGGTGGAGCGGCGGCGAGGAGGGTGAGCGCAGCCGCGGCGATCGGAAGCCGTTTCATGAAGAACGCGCATTCTCTTGGGCGAGCCGGATCGCTGTCAACGCCGGACGACGTCTCCTCGTCGCGGCGCCGAACCGATCGAAAGGGTAGGATCCGGCCGTCATGGCCGACGTGGCACACGGTCCGCCGAGCTACGAACCCCGCGACATCGCGACCGCAAAGAATCTGGCGGCGATCGGCTACGTCTGCGTCTGCTGCCTGCCGGGGTTCCTGGTACCGATGTTCGGCGCGCGCGACAACCCGTTCGCGCAGTTCCACGCCCGGCAGGGGGCGGCGCTCTACGTCGCCGCCGTGGGGCTCGCCATCGCCGGCTTCGCCGTCGACGCGCTCGTCACCGCCGTGCTCGGCGCGCAGACGACCTGCGTCGGCACCCTGCTCCAAGGTCTGACGAGCGCCTTTGCGCTGGCGATGACCGTCGTCGGTGCCGTCGGTGCGCTGCGCGGGGAGGCGAAACCCCTTCCGGTGGTCGGCCTCCTCGCCGAGAAGCTCCCCTTCTGACGTGCTATCGTGACGTTCCGTCGATGCTCCCGTTACGCATCGCCGCCGCGCCGTTGATGCTGCTGTCCGCGGCGTTGGCCGCTGCCGCGCCCCTCGCCGCCACGCCTCCGCCGCCGTCCCCCCCCGCCGCGCTCGCCACCGAGCTGGCGTCCTCGATCGCGCGGGAGATGAAACGCATCGGCGCGCGGACGGCGCGCGTCGAGCTGCGCGCCGACACCGGGCTCGAGGCCTCGCCGGCCGAGTCGGAGATCGCGCGGGTGCTGGTCGAAGCGCTGTTCGCCGAAGGGGGATTCGGGCTCCGGGCCGACCCGTCGCCGAGCCCGGAACGGATGGACGGCGGGGGGGTCACGATCTCGCTCCGATTCGCCCGCCACGGCGGCGCGCTCGCCGTCGGGGGTCCGCTCGCCCGCGATGGCCGGACCGAAGCGTGGGCCTTCGCCACCGCCGCGGAGAACGATGCCTGGATTCCGTGGCTGGTCCCGGCGGAGACGCCGCCGCCCGATCGCCTCGGCTACACCTGGCGGAGGGTCGGCACCCTCCCGGGAGAGGCCCTCGACGCCGACGCGGGGGATGTCGACGGCGACGGCCGTGCCGAGCTGGCGGTGGCGACGCACGACGAGCTCCTCGTCTATTCGACGAGCCCCGACGGACCCGTGCGGCGCGCCGCGGTCCGATTCGACGAGGGCCCGGCCGTCGGGCGCGCGCCGATCGCCACCCGCGCGCCACGGACCTTTGCCCGCGTCGTCGCCTCGGCAGGGGGGGCGGGGGAGGTCCATGTCCGCCGAGGCGGCGAGGCGCGCACGCGCGTCTACGCCTGGCGTGGCGGCGGTCTCGAGCGTCGCGCCGACCGCGACGGGATCGTGCTGGCCAGCCGCTGGTCCTCCGCCGGAGAACAGCGGTTCTCGGCCGAGCTGGAGCCGGGGACGAACCACTTCGTGGAGCGGCCATGGCTCCCGTCCGCCGGCGGCGCGAGGACCGCGCGGACCGCGTGGCTCGACCTCCGCGAGGCGGAACAGGCGGCGGCCGCGCGGCTCGACGGCGCGTCGGCGGCGTTCGGACTGCTCGACGGTCGCGGCGCGATCGCGCTCCTGCGGGGCGATCTCAAGGAGGTGGCGCGGGTCGTCGGTTGCGGCTCCGCCTACGCGCTCGCCGACTGGGACGCGGACGGGCGAACCGACGTGCTGTGCGCCGGGCGCGGATCCGAACCGGTCGCCGACACCGTGACGCTCACCGCCGGGTCGCCCGCCGATCGACCGCTCTGGAGCGCGACCGTCGACGGCGAGGTGGCCGCCATTGCCGCCGCGCCCGGTCCCGACGCGACCGCCGCGCTGGTGCTGGTTCGCCCTCCCGGAGGCGGGCACACCGCGCTGTGGTACCTGCGGAGGCGCCCGTGAACCGCCGGACCTTCGCGCGCGCCGCCGGCCTGGCCTGTCTCGGCACGGCCCGCCTCCCGCGTCTGCGATCGGCGCGCGGCGCGCGGTTTCGAGCCTTCGGCGGGACGCTCACCGCGGCGATCGTCGACGCCGCGGCCGCGCAGGACTCCCACGACCCGCACCGCGCGCGAACGCGGATCGCGCGCGAGGTGGCGGCGGCGATCCACGCCACGCTCTTTCGGCGCGACCGGCTCGGCCGCGCGCTGCCGATGCTCGCCGAGTCGGCAACCGCATCGTCGGACGCGCGTCGCTGGTCGATCGCGCTGCGGCCGGGGATCGCCTTCGCCGACGGCACCCCGATCACCGCGGAGGCGGTCGTCGAATCGCTCCGCCGCGCCGTCCAGGTCGGCGGACGCCTGCCCGCGTCGCTGGCCGCCGCGCGTGCCACCGGTTCGAACCGCGTCGAGATCGACGCGGCCGTGCCGGCGCCCGACCTGCCGCTCCGTCTGGCCGACGTCGGTTCCGCGATCGTCCGCCTCGCCGACGGCCTTCCGGTCGGCGCGGGGGCGTTCGCTCCCGAGGCCGGACCCGCGGCGGGCGTCGCGGGCGTGCTGGTCGCGAACCCCCGCTGTCCGGCCGGACGGCCGTATCTCGACCGCCTGATCGTCGCCGACGACCGCGACGCCGCCGCCCACTTTCGCAAAGGACAGGCGCAGGTGATCGCGGCGGGCGACGCCTCCGCGGCATCGATCGCCGCCGACGTCGGCGCAACGGTGCTGCTGATGCTCTCGCCGCGCCTCCCGCCCGACCTCCGCGCGCGGATCGCCGCGGCGCCGGATCGGAAACTGCTCTCCGAGGTGTTCCTCGGCGGGCGTGCCCGGCCCGCGTCGACGCTCCTGCCGCCGGGATCCCTCGGACCGCTCGTCTCGCCGGCGACCGCGGGCGCGCCTGCCCTGGGCGCGCCGGCCGGGGGCGTACCGACGGCGGGCGAGCCGAACCCGCGCCCCCCGAGAGGAGGCCCCGCGACGCCGCTGACGCTGATCGCGCTCGACGGTTCGGCCGACCTGCGCAAGATCGCCGACCGGTTGGTCTGGGACCTGCGCGGTGCCGGCGTCGCGGCCACCGTCGGGTGGAGACGTCCCGAGGCGATCACGTCGTTCGCCGACAACGACCGCTGGGACCTGCTCCTGATGGAATGGGTGCCCACCGATTCCGATCCCGGTTTCGCGTTGGAGTCGATGACGCGCCATCCGGCGATCGGCGTCGACGCCGCCGAGAACGAGCTCCGCGCGCTCGCGGCGATTGCCGACCCGGCCGCCCGCACGTCGGCCGCGCGCGCCGCCGACGACCGCGTCCGCGCGGCGGGTCGGATCGTTCCGCTGGTCCACCCACGGCGCCTGTTGAAGGTGGCGCCCGCCGTCGAGGGGCTGTCGGTCGGCGCGCTCGGAACGGTCGACTGGGCCGAGGTCGGCCTTCCGGGGCCCACGTGACGCTGCGGGCACGCTTGGCGTGGAGCCTCTCGTCGGTGGCGCTCGTCTCGGCCGGCGGGCTGTTCGTCGCCGCGCTGGCGGCGCTCTCGACCTCCGGGCGGGAGGCGCGCCGCGTCCAGGCGACGCTCGCCGCCTCGGCGTGGGAGGAGAGCCGCGATCGCGCCTCACGCGCGCTGGAGGCGGCCGCCGCCGACATCGAGGAGCGGCTGCTGCGTCTGGAGTCGGAGGGGGAACCGCTGGACCTCGTGGCAGGGACGGGATCGCCGCAGGCGCTTCGGGCGCTCCTCGACTTCGTCTCCGACGAGGCGGCCCGGCGTGGCCTGGAGGTCCTCGATCTGGTTCGGACCGACGGCCGGGTTCTCGCGTCGGCGCACTGGCCGGCGAGCTCCCTCTCGCGCGTCGACCGTGGGGCCGCGCCGGGACGCACCGGCCGGACCGGACCGGCGCGGATCGAATCGCCGGCGAGCGACGGATCGGCGCTGGGGCCCGACGGCCGGCCGATCGCGCGGCTGGCATGGGTCCATACACGGCGCGTCGACCGCGTCCCCGAGCCGGGACTGGCGCTGGTCGTCGGGCAGTTCCTCGACCGCCCCGAAACGCTGCGGGCGATGGCGGGCAATCCGGCGTTCGTGGAGATCGCGCTGTCGCACGGACCCGCGGTCGGCCCCCCCTCGGACGGCGCTTCCGGAGCGACGACGACCGCCTCCGCCGGCGCCGACCGCACGGCGGCGCGCGAGATCGTCCTCGAACGGACGCTGCCCCTCCTTCCGTCGTTCGACGACGGCGACATCCCCGGATCGGCTCGGCAGGTCGTCCTGCGACTGGGTCGCACCGACGAGGCCCGCGCCGCCCGACGCTCACTCTTCCTCTCGTTCGTGCTGATCGCCGTGGCGCTCCTCGGCGGATCGCTCGTCGCCGCCTCGGTGCTGGCGCGGCGGCTCGCCACGCCGATCGCCGCGCTGGCCGACGGCGCGCGGGCCCTCGCCGCCGGGGACCTCGATCACCGCGTCGTCGTCGAGCGCGATCGGAAGGACGAGCTGACGGCCCTGGTCGACGCCTTCAACGCCATGGCGACCGACCTGCGCGAGTCGCGCGGCCGGCTGGTGCGCAGCGAACGGATCGCCGCGTGGCGCGAGATCGCCCAACGCATCGCGCACGAGATCAAGAACCCCCTCACCCCGATCCAGCTCGCGGTGGAGACGACGCGCCGCGCGCACCGCGAAAAACACGCCGCCTTCGACGAGATCTTCGAGGAGTCGGCGCAGGCGATCCTGGAAGAGGTCGACTCCCTCAAGCGGCTGGTACGGGAGTTCTCCGAGTTCGCGCGGATGCCGGAGCCACGGCTCGAGCCGGCCGATCTGAACGACGTCGTCCGCTCGGCGCTTCGACTCTTCTCCGGTCTGCCGGCCGGGGTCGCGCTCCGAACCGAGCTGGCCGACGGACTGCCTCCGATCGACGTCGACCGCGAGCAGATGTCCCGCGCCGTGCTGAACCTGGTGGCGAACGCGGCCGACGCGGTCGGCGAGCGCGGATCGATCGTCGTCCGAACGGGCCGCACGAACGACGGCGTCGAGCTGACCGTCGACGATGACGGGCCCGGGATCCCCGACGACGCGCGCGAACGGCTGTTCACCCCCTACTTCACGACCAAGGCCCACGGAACCGGCCTGGGCCTGGCGATCGTCCACCGGATCGTCGCCGAACACGGGGCCGAAATCGGTGTGGAGAGCCGCCCGGGGGAGGGGGCCTGCTTCGCAATCCGGATCCCTTCGCCTCCCAAGCCTCGTATTTGAAAATGTTTTCGCATTTCTTGGTGGCGGAGGCGAAGTTCCTTTATCCTATCTAGGCTTAAGGGCGTTGGCGGGTTTTCGGAAACCCGCGTCGGGTCGGCGGTGTCGGTCGTCTTCAAGTCGTAGGCTCGGAGGGCCGGTCGTCCATGAAAAAGTTCGTCTACATCGGGATCCTGTTCGTCTGTCTGGTCGGCGGTGTCGCGGTTGGATGGCTGCGCCAGCGCGGGCCGGCAACCGCCGACGTGATCATCGAGGACCCGGCGGCCGTGACCGCCGACGCCAGCGGCGCGGTCGGAGCCCCGCCGACCGACGCGATGGGGGTCGTCCCCGCGGTGGCCCCGCTCGGCGAGATTCCGGCCGCGGTCGACGGCGCCGCGGCGGTCGCAGCCGCCCCCGGAACCGAGGTCGCTCTGGCGCCGCCGCCGGTCTCCGCTCCTCTTCCCGTCTCGGAACCGCCGGCCGACAGCGGGCGCGTATTTGGCGGAGGGGGGAGCGCCGCTCCCGTCGCCGCCGAACCGCCGGCTCGCCGCGCAAGCGCGTCGGGCGCGGTCTCCTCCGCGCCGCCCCCGCCACCGTCGTTCGACGACAACCCGAGCAGCTTCGTCGAGGAGACCTTCACCCCGCCTCCGACCAAGGCGAAGAAGGCGATCGCCGCCTCGGCGCCGCCGCCTCCGCCGCCGCCCGAACCGACCTTCGACGAGCCGGCGGCGCCGGCGCCGTCGCTCGACTCGATCGGCAGCGACTCCACCTTCGCCGCGGAGCCTCCTCCGCCGCCGCCGGCCCCGGTGGCGATGGCCGCGCCGCTGGCGGCCGCCGGCGAGATCGTCTTCCCCAGCTCCACCAAGAGCCCGTCGATCGTGCGCGTCTCGCAGCGGCAGAACGGAGATCGCTCGGTGATCCACGTCGAGACGGTCGGCAAGCCGCGATACCGGATGTTGAAGCTGCGCAATCCGAACCGCATCTGGCTCGATCTCGAGGAAACCGACATGCCGGGCGGAAGCCCATCGCCGATCCCCGGCGCAACCTCGATGGTCAAGGAGCTCGGCGGCCGCTTCATCTCCAATCCGGACGGGAGCGTCCCGATCTCGCGCGTGATGATCACCCTCAACGACGTCACCGGCGACGGCAAGATGCCGAACGTCACCGTCGAAGAGGTCCGCGGCGGCGTCGACGTGGTGATCGGCGGAAGCTCGAGCTTCTAGGGGTCGGCAGGCGGGCCGGCGGAGACTCCCCCGGGGAGCGCGAAGGCGCGCAACGATCCCCGAGGGGGCCCGAAGGGCGGACTACTTGCCGACGCAGAAGCGTTCGAAGACGCGGCCGAGGAGGTCGTCGGTCGTCACGCGTCCGGTGATCTCGCCGAGGGCGTCGAGGCCGCGGCGCGCATCGCTGGCGATCAAATCGGGGGAGAGGCCGCGGCGCGCGGCGTCGGCGGCGGTCGACAGGAAGCCGTTCGCGCGCGCGAGCGCGTCTCGGTGACGGGCGCGGGTGATCACCACGCCGTCCGACTCTGTCGCGCCCGTTCCGGCCAGACGCGCGCGGATCGCCTCGCGCAGGCGGTCGAGGCCGGCGCCGGTGCGCGCGGAAACGGGCAGCGCCCCTTCGGCCAGTGGCGAGCCGGCCGGGGCCGGCGGGAGATCGCACTTGTTGGCCACGACCACGGTGGGACGCCCGGCCACCTGCTCCGCGGCTCGCGCGTCCTCGCGACCGAACCCCGCGCCGGCGTCGAAGACGAACAGCACCAGGTCGGCGCCCGCGGCGGCGGCGCGCGATCGGCGGATCCCCTCCGCCTCGGCGAGGCCCACGTCGCCGTCCTCGGCGACGGCGCGGATCCCCGCGGTGTCCGACAAGAGCACCGGGATCCCCCCCATCTCCAGCGGCTCCTCGACGACGTCGCGCGTCGTTCCCGGCTCGTCGGTGACGATCGCCCGCTCCCGGCCGGCGAGCGCGTTCAGGAGGCTCGACTTGCCGACGTTGGGCCGGCCGGCGAGCACCACCGTCGCCCCCTCCCGGTAGAGCCGGCCGCGCGCGAAGGTCTCGGCCAGGCGTCCGCACGCGTCGGCCGTCCTCGCGAATCGCGCCGCAATCGTCTCGTTGCCGTCGGGATGGAGCGCCTCGTCGGGGAAGTCGACGGCCGCCTCGACGTGCGCCAGCGTGTCGAGCGTCTCGTCGCGTAGCGCGGCGATCCGTTCCGACAGTCCGCCGGCGAGCTGCGCGCGCGCGATCCGCAGCGCCTCGTCGGTCGACGCGGCGATCAGGTCGGCGACCGCCTCCGCCTCGGCCAGGTCGAGCCGCCCGTGGAGGAAGGCGCG
Source organism: uncultured bacterium (assembly GCA_964372275.1). Classification (GTDB taxonomy): domain Bacteria; phylum CAYJRR01; class CAYJRR01; order CAYJRR01; family CAYJRR01; genus CAYJRR01. Next base: position 4,349 of record CAYJRR010000106.1, on the reverse strand, counting down.
CCGCGTGAACTCGCCGGGCTCGGCGGGACGGCACCCGGCCTCCAGGAAGGCGGCGAGCGACCGCGCGGTAACGCGCGCGCCGCCGTGGCCGGTGAACTCGACCACCTCCTCCCCGGTGAAGGTCGTCGGCGCGGGGGCCCACCAGGCCAGCCCGTCGTCGATCGCCTCGCCGCCGATCGTCCGCAGCGTGACGCGCCGAACCGCTCTCGGCGGCCAGTCGTCGTGGAGAACGAATAGCCTCGTTGAAATCTCCCGTGCCCGCGGCCCGGAGAGGCGGACGATCGAGAGCGCCCCGGCGCCGGGCGGGGTGGCGATCGCGGCGATGGTGTCCGTGGCGGTCATGAGAGAGCCGGGTCGGGTCGGATCCGATCGGATCGGAGTCGGGTCCCGTTACCGAATCGGTTCCGATCGGTATCGGTCTCGGCAACCGAATCCGAACCGAATCGAGCCGAGCCGTCAGTAGAAGAAACGTCCGGAGTGCTTCTTCTGGACCAGCCCCCCCTCCGTCGAGAAGAGCGTGACCAGCTGCGCGTCCCCTTGGTCCTTGACCACCACGAAGCTGGTGTCGGTGAGGCGGGTGACGGTAAGCGTCCCGGGGACGGCGGCGGCCGTGAGGCGCGCGGTCGTGACCGGTGCGGCGGCGGAGGCGGCCGGAGCGGGCGCCGACGGAACGGGAGGGGGCGCGGCGGGCGGGACCTGCGCGTGGGTGCGTCCCAGGAACGTACCCAGACCGGCGGCGATCGCGGTCACGGCGAGAAGCGAAAAGAGATTTCCTCGGAGGGTCTTCGACATCGTCTTCAGGTCTCCCCACGCGCGGGCACCGGGCGCGGCCCTTCGGTCGGCGGCATCTCCCGCTTCAGGTACCACTGCTGCGCGATCCCCATCAACGTGCTGGTGAAGATGTAGAGCACCAGCCCCGACGGCAGGTTCAACATCATCACGGTGAACATCACGGGCATCATGTAGAGCATCATCTTCTGCTGCGCCGGATCGGCCCCCGTGTTCGGCGTCAGCTTCATCTGCACGAACGTCACCGCCCCGAGCAGCACCGGAAGGACCTTGTACGGGTCGGGGGTCGACAGGTCCTGGATCCAGAGCGCGAACGGCGCCTGACGGAGGTCGATCGAGGTGTAGAGCACGCGATAGAGCGCCCACCAGATCGGCATCTGTACCAGGATCGGCAAGCATCCCGCCAGCGGCGAGAACGGCGAGAGCCCGTGCTGCTTGTAGAGCAGCATCGTCTCCCGGTTCATCGCCATCGCATCGTCCTTGTACTTTTCGCGCAGGCGGTCGAGCTGGGGCTTGAGCTTGGCCGACTTCGCCGAGAACTCGTTCGCCATCTTCATCTGCTTCGCCGCCAGCGGCGCCATCAGGCCCCGGATGATGAAGGTCAGGACGATGATCGCCACCCCCCAGTTCTTCACCCAACCGTGCAGCCAGCGCAGCGCGTGCCACAGCCCCTTGGTGATCGGCGCCACCACCCCGCCCCAGGCGATCGTGCGATCCAGGTGATGCCCCGCGGCGCGCAGCACCGTGTAGTCCTTCGGACCCAAGTAGAGCTTCAGCGTCTGCGTCCGCGTCTCCCCGGGCGCCAGGGTCGTCTCCGCCCCGAGCGCCAGCGCGGCGACCGCCTCCGGCGACGGCCGGAAGAATCGCACCGCATCGGTCTGGTCGTAGCGCGGCTCGACCGGCACCGCCGCGGCGACGAAGTAGCGATCCTCGACCGCCACCCAGTCGACGAGCCCGCTGTAGACCAGCGGCTCGCCCGGTTTCTTCGGATTCTTGGAGATTCCGCGTTCGGCAACCCCCGCCGCGGTGGTGAGCTCGCCCGCCGGACCGGCCTCCTTCCCCTTCAGGTTGGCCGCCCATACGACGCCGAATCGTCCGGTGATCGGCTGCGTGCCGCGGTTGCTCCACGCCTCGGTGACCGTCACCAGGTAGTCGCTTCCGGTCGACTCGTAGGTGCGAACCAGCTCCAGCCCGTCGGCGCCCACGAACCGGAAGGTCGCGCGTCCGGTGTCGGCGGCGACCGTCTCGAACGGACTGTCGGCCCGAATCTTCGACGCCGTCGCGTCGCCGAACCACGGCGCCAGGGGGACGAAACGGTCGGTCCCGTCGATCGACGGGTGGACCAGGTGCACCTGCTCCGCCTCCTTTGCGCGCCCTACCGCCTCGCGGTACTCCCGCAGGTCGGCCGCGATCGGGCGCGCGCCGCGGCTCGAGACGACGAGCGACAGCACGCGGTTGGAGAGCTCCGACGTCGTCTCGGGCGCGGCGGCCGGCGTCGGCGGTGTGGGCGGCGCTCCGGAACCGCCCGGCGAGGCGGTCGCGCCCGGCCCGGTTCCCGCGCCCGAGGGTCCCGCGGCGACGGCCTGCCCCGCCGTCCCGGCGACGCGCGCCGCGATCGCCGCCTCCGCGACGGCCTGCTTGCGCGCCTCCTCCTGCGCCTGGCGATAGCGAAGCTGCCGGGAGGTGGAGATCTGCATCCAGACCGCCCACAGCAGGGCGCACAGCAGGATGGCGATCAGCGGTCTTCGGTCGGGTGTCTGGGAGTCCATGGGTGTCAGGCGCCGGGGGCGGGATCGTATCCCCCGGGATGGAAGGGGTGGCAACGCGAAAGACGCCGCAGACTGTGTCCCACGGCGCGGAGGAAGGGGAGCTGGCGAAAACAGTCGGTGGCGTAGGCCGAACAGGTCGGTTCGAACCGGCAGGCCGGCGGCAGCCAGGGCGAGAGCAGACGCTTGTAGAGACCGAGCGCCCAGACGACCGGCCGGTTGGGGAGAGCCGTCACCCGCGCTCCCTCCCCGCCGTCTCGCGCGCCGCGCGCGCCGTCGCCCGCGCGACGAGCTCGGAAAGCTCCTCGGCCGTGCGGCGCGCGTCGAGCGCCTCGGCCCCCACTTTCACGATCACCGCCACGTCGTACGGTCCCACCGCCGGGCCCCTCCGGAACCACTCGCGCACGCGACGCTTCACGCGATTGCGATGAACGGACGATCCTACACGACGGCTGGCCACGATCCCAAGGCGCCCCCGGGGCTCTTCCCCTCGCCGCGCGACCACCAGGAAGTGGCGTCCCGAGGCGCGCGCCGCTCCCGGTCCGTCGAGGACGCGATCGAAATCGGGCGGACGGCGGAGACGCCTCCCTTTCGGAAAGGCCTCGCGGCAATCGGTCACCGCGAATGCCGCCTACTTCTTGTAGGCGACCGGCGCGAGCCGCTTGCGGCCCTTGGCGCGACGCCGGTTGATCACCGCGCGACCGTTCTTGGTCTTCATCCGCGATAGGAAGCCGTGGGTGCGCTTCCGGCGGAGGTTGTGCGGTTGGAAGGTGCGCTTGGACGCCATCGAAAGAACCCTCGAATGAAAGGGTGCATACGAAGCACGAGGCTCTCGCGGTCGTCAAGCGCCGATTCGATCGCGCGCGCGCTTTTTCGAGTCTTGAATCGCTCGAACGGATCGCTGTAGGCTCCGCCGCACTTCTTACGGGCTTCGCGCTCGCGCCGATTCGTCGATCGAACGACGAGCACGAAGGGAGAAGGGAGTCCTCGCGTTAAAGCCATGTGGAGCGTTCGCCAAGGAGGCGCGATCGAGCGGGGCGCCCGTGCGTTGGGAGACTGTGGGCCGTACTTGACAAGTGTTTGTTTTCTTTCGGTTTCTTTCGGTTCGGGGTGTGGACAGCGGTGGACAACCATTCTTCGCAGCGAAGCGGCGCCGTGGGCAACGGCGGACCGGACGGCAAGGGGCTTGACGTAGCGCTCACCAATCTCTGGACGAGGGCCCTCGAGGGCGTCCGCGAAAAGGTCTCACGACAGAACTTCGACACCTGGATTCGTCCGCTGCGCCTGAAGGCGATCGAGGACGACACGATCCGACTCCTCGCGCCGAACCGCTACGCGGTGGAGTGGGTGCGCGAGAACTTCCTCCGACTCCTCTCGGACGAAATCGGGACGCTCGCGGAGCGCCGGGTGTCGATCGCCTTCGAGGTGAGCCCGGACGGCGACGCCGACGAGCTGCCGACCGCCGAAGCCCCGGGCGCGCGCGCTACCGCGACGGAAGGTGAGTTCGCCGACGCGGTGCCGGCCCAGGCGTCGGGCCGCTACGACGCGCGGACGAATCCCATGCCTCGCAGCGCGTCGATTCCCGCCGAGGCGAGGGCGCGCAGCCCGGGCGTACCCTCGCCGCTGATCGCCGACGGCACGCTGCGATTCGAGGACAAGCCGCTCAACAACCGCTACACCTTCGACAACTTCGTCGTCGGCTCCTCGAACCAGCTCGCACACGCCGCCTCGCGCGCCGTCGCCGAGAGCCCGGCGCGCCGATACAACCCGCTCTTCATCTACGGCGGCGTCGGG
>CAYJRR010000105.1:0-15819 GCA_964372275.1 uncultured bacterium | reverse complement strand
GGCAAGATCACCATCACCGTCAACCCGGTGAACGACGCGCCGGTGGCGAACGCGCAGTCGGTGACGCTCGCCGAGGACGCGACCAAATCGATCACGCTCACCGGCTCGGACGTCGACGGCGACCCGCTGACGTTTGCGATCGTGACCGGACCGGCGAACGGGACCCTCAGCGGCACGCTCCCCATCCAGGTCTACACGCCGAATCCACAGTTCTCGGGGAGCGACAGCTTCACCTTCAAGGTCAACGACGGGCTGCTCGACTCCGCGGTGAAGACGATTTCGATCACCGTCACCGACGTCAACGACCCGCCGGTCGCCGATCCGCAGACGCTGACCGTGGTCGAGGACTCGTCGCTCGGGATCGTCCTCACCGGCTCCGACCCGGCCGAGGGGAGCCCCGTCAGCTTCGTCCTGGTGAACGGCCCGACCAAGGGGACCCTCACCGGTTCGGCGCCGAACCTCACCTACACGCCGCAGGCGAACTACGCCGGCGCCGACGCCTTCAGCTTCAAGACGAGCGACGGCAACAAGTTCTCGACCGTCGCCACCGTCTCGATCACCGTCACCCCGGTCAACGACCTGCCGACCGTCGCCGACCTCACCGCTTCGACCAACGAAGACGTGGCGAAGGCGATCACTCTCTCCGGGACCGACGTCGACGGCGACACCATGACCTGGAGCGTCTCCGCCGCTCCGTCTTCGGGCTCCGTCACGTTGTCCGGCAAGACCGCGACCTACACCCCGAACGCCAACTTCAACGGCAGCGACAGCTTCCAATATCGCGTGCACGACGGCACCGACTTCAGCGCCGCCGCGACGGTGTCGGTGACGGTGACCGGCGTCAACGACCTGCCGGTGGCGAACGGCCAGGCGGTGACGACGCCCGAAGACACGGCGGTGGCGATCACCTTGACCGGCTCCGACCCGGTCGACGGCAGTCCGGTGACCTTCTCGCTCTACACCCATCCGGGGAAGGGGACGCTGACCGGCGTCGCTCCGAACCTGACCTACACGCCGCCGGTGAACTGGTACGGAACGACCTCGTTCCGGTTCCGTGTCTACGACGGCACGTCGTACTCGGGGACGGCGGTGGTCACGGTCAACGTCACCGCCGTCAACGACGACCCGCCGGTCGCCTACAGCAAGTCGTGGATCGTGACCGAGGACGTGGCGCGGACGATCACCGTCACCGCCACCGACTTCGACAAGGATCCGCTGACCTACGCGGTCGTCGCGGCGCCGACCAAGGGGGCCCTCACCGGTACCGGTCCGTCGTTCCTCTACACGCCGAACGCGAACGCCAACGGGCTCGACAGCTTCACCTTCAAGGCGAACGACGGGGCGCTCGATTCGAACGTGGCGACGATCTCGATCGCCATCCGCGCGGTGAACGACGCGCCGACGGCGAACCCCGTCTCGTTCACCACCGACGAGGACGTCCCCGTGCCGTTCGTCGTCTCCTACACCGACGTCGAAGGCGGGGCCGTGGCCGTCTACTTCCCGGTCCGCCCGACGCTCGGCACCATCTCCGGCTCCGGCACCGCCCTGACCTACAAGCCGAAGCTGAACGTCAGCGGCGTCGACACCTTCACCTACCGGATCCGGGACGGCTCGCGCTACTCGAACACCGTCTCCGCGACGGTCACCATCAACGCGCTCAACGACGCGCCGATCGCGGCCGCGCAGACGGTGACCACCGCCGAGGACACGGCGAAGGCGATCACCCTTTCGGCGACCGACGCCGAGTCCGATCCGATCTTCTACACGGTGACGACCGGCCCGACGAAGGGCTCCTGGAGCGGAACGCTGCCGGCGATCACCTACACGCCGAACGCCAACGCCACCGGTCCGGACTCGCTGGTCTTCACCGCGAACGACGGCACGCTGACCTCCGATCCGAAGACGGTGACGATCAACATCACCGCGGTGAACGACGCGCCGACCGCGACGGCTCAGGGGGTGTCGACCGACGAGGACACCGCCCTCACGATCACCCTGTCGGGCACCGACGTGGAAGGGACGGCGCTCACCTACTACAACGTCACGCCTCCGTCCAAGGGTACGCTGACGGGGACGGGGGCGACCCGGACCTACACTCCCGGATTGAACTTCAACGGAACCGATTCGTTCACTTTCAGGGTGCGGGACGGCTCGCTCTATTCCGATCCGGCGACGGTGACGATCACCGTCAACCCCGTCGACGACACCGTTCTGGTGGCCAGTCCGCAGTCGGTGACGACGGCCGAAGACACCGCCAAGGCGATCACGCTGGTCGGTTCCGACATCTCGGGCGCCGCTCCGGTCTTCCAGGTCGTCAGCATGCCGACCAAGGGGGCGTTGGCCGGGGCCGCGCCCAACCTGACCTACACACCGAACCCCGACTACTTCGGGTCCGACTCGTTCACCTTCCGTGTGGGCGATGGCGGCGGAGCGTGGTCGGTGGCGGCGACCGTCTCGATCGGCGTGACCTCGGTGAACGACCTGCCGACGGCCGACGACCTCTCCTTCACCACCGACGAGGACGTCACCGTCCCGACCCTCCTCACGGGATCGGACACGGAGGGGGCGATCAGCTTCCACATCGTCGCCAACCCCGCCAACGGGACGCTGGTCGGAAGCCGCCCGGCGATCTCCTACAAGCCTAATGCGAACTTCTTCGGAACCGACACCTTCACCTACAAGGCGCGGGACGCGAACGGCGGCTACTCGGACGTCGCGACGGTGACCGTCACGGTCAATCCGTTGCCCGATCCGCCGACGGCGACCGGTGGCTCGCTCACCACCGCCGAGGACGCCTCCAAGGCGATCACCTTGCAGGGCTCCGACCCGGACGGCGACCCGCTGACCTACGTCATCGTCGATCCGCCGACGAAGGGCACGGTGGGCGGCGCCGGCGCCAACCGGACCTACGTTCCCGATCCGAACCAGAACGGGTCCGACAGCTTCACCTTCAAGGTGAACGACGGGACGTCCGACTCGGGCGTGGTCACTGTCGCCGTCTACATCTCCGCGGTGAACGATCCGCCAGTCGCCGACGACCAGACCCTCTCGACGAACGAGGACAGCCCGCTGGCGATCACGCTCACCGGAGGCGACCCGGTCGAGGGGACGCCCGTCTACTTCTACACCGTCGCCGGTCCGGCGAACGGCACGATCAGCCGGGTCGGCGCGTCGGTCACCTACACGCCGAAGGCCAACTTCAACGGCGCCGACAGCTTCACCTTCCGCAGCCGCGACAACAGCGGCTTCGGCGCCTATTCGGCGATCGCGACGATCTCGATCACCGTCGATCCGGTCAACGACGTGCCCGTCGCGAACGCGGCGTCCGTCTCGACCAACGAGGACACGCCGAAGACCTTCACCCTGGTCGCCTCCGACGTCGACGGCGATCCATTGACCTTCGGTCTGGTGGCGGCCCCCACCAAGGGGACGATTGGCGGCGCCTGGCCGACCTTCACCTTCACGCCCAACGGCGATGCCTACGGATCGGACAGCTTCACCTACAAGGTCAACGACGGTTCGATCGACTCCGACACCAAGACGGTCTCGATCACGATCGTACAGGTGAACGACGCGCCGGTCGCCGACGGCCAGACGCTCAACGGAACCGAGGACACGCTGCTTCCGATCGTCCTGACCGGCTCCGATCCCGACCTGAGTCCGGTGACGTTCCACCTGGTCGCCGCGCCGACCAAGGGCACCCTCCTCGGGACGATGCCGAACGTGAGCTACCGGCCGAACGACGACTTCTTCGGTACCGACAGCTTCTCCTTCCGCGTCCGCGATGGACTCGCCTACTCCAACACGGCGACGATCTCGATCACCATCGCCGCCGTCCAGGAGGCGCCGACCACGAGCAACCTGTCGGTCTCGGTCGTGGAGGACACGCCGAAGGCGTTCACCCTTCCGGCGATCGACGTCGACGGCGACGCGCTGACCTACGTCGTCGTCGGCACCGCGGCCAACGGCACGCTGAGCGGCGCGGCGCCCAACCTGACCTACACCCCCAACGCGAACTTCAACGGAGCCGACAGCTTCACCTTCAAGGTGAACGACGGGACGGTCGACTCGAACGTCTCCACCGTCAGCCTGTCGATCTCGGGTGTGAACGACGCGCCGGTGGCGAACGCGCAGTCGGTCACCACGCCGGAGGACACGGCGCTTGCCATCACGCTCACCGGGAACGACGCCGCCGACGGCGGCGCGGTGACCTACTCGATCGCCTCGAACCCGTCCAAGGGAACGCTTTCGGGTACGGCGCCGAACCTCACCTACACGCCGAGCCCCAACGCCAACGGGAACGACGCCTTCAACTTCCGGGTGAGCGACGGGGCGATCGCCACCACCGCGACGATCTCGATCACGATCACCGCGGTGAACGACGCCCCGACGGCCTACTCCAAGACCAGTTCCACGGACGAGGACACGGCGAAGGTCATCGCCCTGACCGGAACCGACGTCGAGGGGAGCGCGCTCACCTTCGCCGTGGTCGCTCCGCCTGCAAACGGAACGCTGACCGGCACGCCGCCGCTGATGACCTACACCCCGGCGGCGAACTACAACGGGCCGGACAGCTTCACCTACAAGGCGAACGACGGGTCGCTCGATTCGGCCGTGGCGACGGTGTCGATCACGGTGAACGCCGTCAACGACCCGCCGGTCGCGGGCGACCAGTCGGTGAGCACGGCGGAGGAGACGCCGATCGCGATCACGCTCACCGGTTCCGATCCGGTGGAAGGCTCGCCGGTCACCTTCTCCATCGTCACCGGTCCGACCCAGGGCGTCCTGACCGGGACAGCGCCGAACCTGACCTATACGCCGAACGCCGACGCCGTCGGAGCCGACAGCTTCGTCTTCCGCGTCCGCGACAACCTGCTCGCCTACGACGAGGGGACGGTGTCGATCACGATCACCGGCGTCAACGACGCCCCGGTGGCGACGCCGCAGACCGTCACCACGACCGAAGACTTCGCGTTGGTGATCACGCTCGCGGGAACCGACATCGACGGGGATCCACTGACCTACGCCGTCGACACCGCCCCCGCGAACGGCTCGCTCTCGGGAACCGGCGCGAGCCGCACCTACACCCCGAACGCCAACTGGAACGGGACCGACACCTTCACTTTCACCGCCTTCGACGGATCGCTCACCTCCGCTCCCGCCACGGTCACGGTGAACGTGACGGCGGTGAACGACCCGCCGGTCGCGGACAGCCAGACGGTCACGACCGACGAAGACACCGCCGCGGCGATCACTCTCGGCGGTTCCGACCCGGTGGAGGGGAGCGCGGTCACCTTCACCCTCGTCTCGTCGCCGACCAAAGGGGCGCTGTCGGGCACGATGCCGAACCTGACGTTCACGCCCTACGCGAACCTGAACGGCGCCGACAGCTTCACCTTCAAGGTGAACGACGGGATGGACGACTCCGCGGTGGCGACGGTCTCGATCACGATCAACCCGGTCAACGACGCGCCGGTGGCGACGCCGCAGACGGTCACCGCCTACGAGGACCAGGCCAAGGCGATCACCCTCGCCGGCACCGACGTCGACGGCGATCCGCTGACCTACGCCGTGGTCAACAACCCGGCGCTCGGGGTCCTCACCGGAAGCGGCGCGAGCCGCACCTACACCTCGAACGCCGACCAGAACGGCACCGACACGCTCACCTTCACCGCGAACGACGGGTCGCTCACGAGCGCGGAGGCGACGGTGACGGTGAACGTGATGCCGGTGAACGACGCGCCGAGCTTCGTCGCCGGGGCGAATCAGACGGTGGCCGAGGACGCCGGGGCGCAGACCGTCGCCGGCTGGGCGGGCTCCTTCTCGACGGGACCGGCGGACGAGTCGGGTCAGTCGATCACCGGCTTTGTCGTGACCAACGGTGACAACGCGAAGTTCTCCGTGCAGCCGGCGGTCGCCGCCGACGGCACGCTCACCTACACCCCGGCGGCGAACGCCAACGGCACGGTCACGGTGACGGCACGGATCCAGGATGACGGCGGCACGGCCAACGGCGGGGTCGACACGGGATCCCCGCAGAGCTTCACCATCACCCTGACCCCGGTGAACGATCAGCCTGTGGCCGACGCCCAGACGACCTCGACCACGCAGGACACGCCCAAGACGATCACCCTCACCGGTTCGGACGTCGACGGCGATTCGCTGACCTTCATGATCGTCATGCCGCCGGCGAACGGGACGCTGAACACCGCGCTGATCCCGACGGTCGAGTACGCCCCCAACCTGAGCTACGTGGGGATGGACAGCTTCACCTTCAAGGTGAACGACGGCACCGTCGACTCGGCGGCGGCCACGGTGACGATCAACGTGACGGCGCCGATGACCGGCAGCTCCGGCCGTGATCCGTGGACGGTGGCCGGTCTCGACCCGTCGCGGAGAACCGCGCTCTTCCCCGGCCTCCTCGGCGAAGCGCCGATCCCGATCGAACCGATCGGCGGCACCACGGTCGACACCGCGGCGCCGATCCTGGTGGTCGAGAACGCGCGCGCCGCCGCCGACAAGCGCTGGCGCGGCGGCCGCGAGCGCATGGACGGGCGCCGCTACGAGTTCGTCGTTCGCGCCGTCGTCGACGACCGGCCGGTGATGGCGGAAAGCCCGGCGATCGAGGAAGGGGAGGGGCGCACCACCTTCGACCTCCGCGATCACCAGCTCGCCGACGGCGACTACACCTGGTCGGCGCGCGTCGTCGACGCGCGTGGCGTCGCCGGCCCGTGGTCGGACCCGGAAGCGTTCGCGGTCGACACCTCCGCTGCAGGGGACGCTCCGGGACTCGGCCGTGCCTCGGAGGGCGGCTTCGGTTGTCGCGTCGCGACAGTACCGGTTCGCGGAGCGTGGTCGACGTCGGCATGGCCAATCGCCGTACTTGCAGCGCTGCTGACGTTCCGTCGCCTGCGTCGCTCCGCCGCTCCACGCTGACCGCTTCGATCCGGCCAAGCCACGGAATCGGTGGTGCTGCGCCCGTGATCTGCGCGCCATCGTGGCGCATTCGGATCGCAGCGAATTCCAGGCACTTTTCGCAGTTCCGGTGTGACAGGTCTGTCGGCGGATCGCGTCTGAAGCGCACATATCCGCATTGATTTCGAAGGGTTACGATCTTGTTGTGCCGCGGGAGTGGGAACCGCAGGCATCTCCGGTCGACGCCGTGCGTCGGTCGTTGCGAGCCATCGGGAGGAGATTTGCTCGTGCGGTCGCGCCGCTACGCGCGTTTTTCGCGACTTTCGCTCGTGCTCGCCGGGGCGATCGCCGGCGCGATCGGATGCGATCGCGTTCGGGAGGCGCCTCCGTCGATCGGCACGTTCCGCCAAGCGGTGAACTCCGCCCCGACTGCGAATGCGCAATCGGTCGCGGTCAAAGTCGACAGCCCGCGTTCGATCGTCCTCTCGGGCAGCGATCCCGACGGCGATCTGCTCACCTACGAGCGGGTGAATCCAACGGTGGTCGACTACGTCAAGGCATCGAACACCGCGGCCAGCGACCTGTTCGGCGTCAGCGTAGCGATCGACGGCGATACGATGGTCGTGGGCGCCAAGAGCGAGGCGTCGAACGCCACCGGCGTCGATGGGAATCAGGCCGACAACAGCGCCGCGGCGGCGGGCGCCGTCTACGTATTCGTACGGAGCGGCGATACGTGGACGCAGCAGGCCTACCTCAAGGCGTCGAACACCGGAGCGGTCGACTACTTCGGCCACAGCGTCGCCGTTTCCGGAGACACGATCGTCGTCGGCGCCTATGGCGAGGATTCGAACGCCACCGGCGTGAACGGGAACCAGGCCGACAACTCCGCATCGATGAGCGGCGCCGCCTACGTCTTCGTCCGGAGCGGAACGACCTGGAGCCAACAGGCCTACCTCAAGGCTTCCAACACCGCGGCGGACGATCTGTTTGGGATCAGCGTCGCGATCTCCGGCGACACGGCCGTGGTCGGCGCCTACACCGAGGACTCCAGCGCAACCGGAGTCGGAGGGAACCAGGCTGACGAGGGGGCGGCCGACGCCGGCGCCGCCTATGTCTTCACGCGGAGCGGTAGCACCTGGAGCCAACAGGCCTACCTCAAGGCGTCGAACACCGGGTCGGGGGATCGGTTCGGCGAGAGCGTCGCGATCTCGGCCGACACGATCGTGGTCGGCGCGCTCAGGGAATCGTCGAGCACAACCGGGGTCGACGGCGCCTCGAACGAAGCCGCTTTCGCGAGCGGCGCCGCCTACGTCTTCACCCGAAGCGGCACTGTTTGGAGCCAGCAGGCGTTCCTAAAGGCTTCGAATACCGGTGCGAACGATCTATTCGGGACCGTCGCCGTTTCAGGCGATACGGTTGTGGTCGGAGCCTATGGGGAGGACTCGAGCGCCACGGGCGTAAATGGCAACGAAGCCGACGACACGGCGTCGGCCAGCGGCGCCGCCTACGTCTTCACGCGCTCCGGCAGCACCTGGAGCCAGCAGGCATACCTGAAGCCGTCGAACACGACGGCCGAGGATCGGTTCGGCTGGGCCGTCGCGATCTCCGGCGATCGCCTGATTGTCGGCGCCTACGAGGAGGATTCGATAGCCACCGGCCTGAACGGGGACGAAGCGGACGAGAGCGCGGGCGATAGCGGCGCGGCGTATCGGTTCGTCCGGTCGGGCAGCTCCTGGAGTCTGCTCGGCTACGTGAAGGCCAGCAATACCGGCGCCGGCGACCGTTTCGGAAGGGCTGTCGCCGCGTCGGGCGACACGTTCGTCGTGGGCGCGGAGTACGAGGATTCCGACGCGACGGGTCTGAATGGCAGCCAGGGCGACAACGTTTCGTTCGGAAACAGCGGCGCGGCCTACGCCCTTCGAGAGGCGCCGACGCGGGGCACGATCAGCGGTGCCGTGCCGAACCTGACGTACACGCCGGATACCGGCTACCTCGGAGCGGACAGCTTCCAGTTCCGGGTGAAGGACTCCGGAGGACTCTACTCTGCGGCAGCGACGGTCTCGCTCACCGTCGCGGCGAACGCGGCGCCGACGGCGAACGCGCAGTCGGTGACGACGCTCGAAGACGCCGCCGTCGGGATCACGCTGACGGGGACCGATCCGGAGGCGGGCGCATTGACGTTCAACGCCCCCGCGCCGCCGATCTACGCGAAGGCATCCAATACCGGGAGCGGAGACTGTTTCGGGTGGAGCGTCGCCGTTTCGGGCGACACGTTGGTGGTGGGGGCTCCGTTCGAGGATTCGAGCGCGACGGGGGTCGACGGCACCTCGAACGAGTCGGCGAGCAACGCCGGAGCGGTGTACGTGTTCGTCCGCAGCGGCGGCGTGTGGTCTCAGCAGGCCTATCTCAAGGCCTCGAACACGGGGAGCAACGACGAATTCGGACGGACGGTCTCGATCTCGGGAGACACGATCGCCGTCGGTGCCCCGTACGAGGATTCCGGCAGCACCGGCGTGAACGGTCTCCAGAACGACGAATCGGTCTCCGGCGCCGGTGCCGTCTACGTCTTCGTCCGCAGCGGAACCACGTGGAGCCAGCAGGCCTACCTGAAGGCCTCCAATCCGGCGTCGTTCGATCAGTTCGGCGAGGCGGTTTCGGTTTCGGGCGACACCGTCGTCGTCGGCGCCTTCGCCGAAGACTCGAACGCGACGGGAGTGAACGGCGATGCGGCAAACGACTCCGCCAACGGCGCCGGTGCCGCCTACGTCTTCGTGCGGAGCGGGACCGAATGGAGCCAGCAGGCGTACCTGAAGGCGTCGAATACCGAAGCGGGCGACTACTTCGGGATCGAGGTCGCGGCCTCCGGCGATACCGTCGCGGTGGCCGCCCCCTACGAGTCGTCGAACGCGTCGGGGATCGACGGGAACCAGACGAACAACCTGTTGGGCCAGTCGGGTGCGGTCTACGTCTTCACCCGAAGCGGAAGCACGTGGTCGCAGCAGGCCTACGTGAAAGCGTCCAACCCCTCCCTGCAGGGCCGGTTCGGAGGCGCACTCTCCCTCTCCGGGGACGACCTCGCCGTCGGTTCCGAGCAGGCGTACGGAACGGCGTCGGCCAGCGGCGGAGCGGCCTACGTCTTCGCGCGGAACGGATCGACGTGGAGCGAGCAGGCCTACCTCACCGCGTCGAACGCGGAGAACAACGATTGGTTCGGGGCGAGCGTCTGGATCTCGGGCAACCGGCTCGCGGTGGGCGCTCCCTACGAGGACTCGAATGCGACGGGGGTCGGCGGCAGCGGTTCCAACAACGACGCCACGTCGAGCGGCGCCGCCTACGTCTTCGCCCGGGTCGGAACGACGTGGTCCCAGGAGGCGTACGTCAAGGCTTCCAACAACACGGCGTTCGACCGCTTCGGGACCAGTGTCGCGTTGTGGGGCTACAACTCGATCGTCAGCGGGTCGCCCGAGGAGGACTCGAGTGCAACCGGCATCGGCGGCAGCCAGGCGAGTGAAGGATCCTCGTCGAGCGGAGCCGTCTATGCCACGCCGAGCCTTCCGACCGTCGGCGAGGTGTCCGGAACCCCGCCGAACGTCACCTACACGCCTCCGTCGAACGCAAACGGCCCGGCAAGCTTCAACTTCACCGTGACGGACGACGAAGGGCTCGAGTCGGCAGCGGCCACGATCTCGATCACCATCACGGCCGTCAACGACAAGCCGACGTTCACGAAGGGGGCGAACCAGGCCGCGTTCGAGGACGCAGGGGACGTGACGGTCGTCGGCTGGGCAACCACGCCGGCGGGGTGGCAGGGTCCGGCGGACGAGTCGACCCAGACGGTGTCGGGCTACGTCGTGACCAACAACAACAGCGGCCTGTTCTCGGCGCAGCCGGCGGTCTCCGCGGCGGGCACGCTGACCTTCCGACCGGCGCCGGACCAGAACGGCGTCGCGACCGTGACGGTGCAAGTGCGCGACGACGGTGGGACGGGCAACGGCGGCGTCGACCTTTCCGACCCCCAGACCTTCCCCGTCACGATCACCGCGGTCAACGACAAGCCGACGTTTACGAAGGGCGCGGACCAGACGGTCCTGGAGGACAGCGGCCTACGGACGGCGACGAGCTGGGCCTCTCCCAGCAACACCAACGCCCCGAACAGCCCGGTCGACTGGGAAGGACCGACGAACGAAGCCTCACAGACGGTGAGCGCCTATGTGCTGGGCAACAGCTTTACCGCGCTCTTCTCGAGCAATCCGTCCGTCGGTACCAGCACCGGAAACCTGACCTTCACGCCGGCGGCGAACCGGTTCGGAACGGCGACGGTCACGGCGCAGGTCCGGGACAGCGGCGGGACGGCGAACGGCGGCGTCGACACCAGCGACCCCCAGACCTTCACCGTCACCGTGACGCCGGTGAACGACGTCCCCAGCTTCACGAAAGGCGGCAACAAGACCGTCCTCGAGGACAGCGGGCCGGCGAGCTACGCCGGCTGGGCGAACGCGATCAGCGCCGGATCCTTCGAGTCGAGCCAAGCGGTCGACTTCCTGGTGAGTGCGAGCAATCCCACCCTCTTTTCCGCCGGCCCGGCCGTCGCGGCAGACGGGACACTGACGTTCACTCCGGCGCCGAACGGCAACGGCACGTCCACGGTGACCGTACGCATTCATGACGACGGCGGGACCTCGGATGGAGGTGTCGACACCAGCGCCGCGCAGACGTTCACCGTCGTGGTGACGGCGGTGAACGATGCGCCGACCTTCGCCAAAGGGGCCGATCAGACCGTGCTGGAGGACACGTCGGCGCAGACCGTCGTCGCCTGGGCGAGTCCGAGCAACACCAACAATCCGAACAGTCCCGCGTCGTGGGAAGGACCCGCCGACGAGGCATCGCAGACGGTCGTCGCGTACACCGTCACCAACGACAACAACGCGCTCTTCTCCGTCCAGCCGGCCATCGCCATCGCCACCGGGAATCTCACGTTCACGCCGGCGACGAACGCGGCCGGGACGGCGGTCGTCACCGTCCGCGTCCAGGACAGCGGCGGCACGGCGAACGGCGGTATCGATCTGAGTGCGCCCCAGACCTTCTCCCTCACGGTCGTCGCCGTCAACGACGCTCCGTCGTTCGTGAAGGGAGGGAACCCCGAGGTGGCGGAAGACTCGGGGGCGGCGACACTGTCCGGCTGGGCGACCGCAATCTCCCGCGGTCCGGCGAACGAATCGTCCCAGGCGCTCACCTTCCTGCTCGACGTGACGAACGGCGCGCTTTTCTCGTCGGGGCCCGCTCTGGCCGCCGACGGGACGTTGACCTTCACACCGGCGGCGAATGCCAACGGACTCACGACCGTCACCGTGCGATTGCAGGACGACGGGGGAACGACCGGCGGCGGCATCGACGTCAGCGCCGCGCAAAGCTTCAGCATCACGGTGACGCCGGTGAACGACACGCCGGTGGCGACCGACGACGGCTACACCACGGCCGAGGACGTCCCGCTCTCCGTGGCGGCGCCCGGGGTGCTGGGAAACGATTCCGACGTCGACGGCGATTCGCTGACGGCAAATCTGGTCTCCGGAACGGCGAACGGGTCGCTGGTCCTGCAGGCCGACGGCGCATTCGTCTACACGCCGGCGGCGGAGTTCAGCGGAACCGACTCGTTCACCTACAAAGCGATCGATCCGTCCGCGGCGGAGTCCGCGACGGTGACGGTGTCGTTGACCATCACGCCGGTAGACGACGACCCCGTGGCCGACGCGCAGGCGGTGACGGCCACGGAAGAGACGCCGATCTCGATCGTGCTGACCGGCAACGATCCCGAGGGCTCGCCGGTGACGTTCGAACTGTTGTCACCGGTCGGTGGAAAGGCCTACGCGAAGGCCCCGAACACCGATCCCGGCGACGAGCTTGGCCGCAGCGTCGCGGTCTCGGGCGACACGATGGTCGTCGGCGCGCCGGGCGAGGATTCGGGAGCGGTTGGCGTCAACGGCGATCCGGCGGACAACAGCCGGCAGAACAGCGGCGCCGCCTACGTATTCGTGAGAAGCGGCGGCGTCTGGGCGCAGCAGGCCTACTTGAAGGCCTCCAACGGCGACGATTGGGACGGCTTCGGCAAGCGCGTCGCCATCTCGGGGGATACCATCGTCGTCGGCGCGGCCGAGGAGGATTCGGCGTCGGCCGGCATCGGCGGCAACCAGGCGGACGAATCGAAGCAGCAGGCGGGCGCCGCCTACGTCTTCGTGCGAAGCGGCACGACCTGGAGTCAGCAGGCCTACTTGAAGGCGTCCAACCCGGACGCCAACGACTTCTTCGGTGCGAGCGTCGCCATCTCGGGGGACACGGTCGTCGTCGGGGCGCTGCAGGAGGACTCCGGCTCCCGCCTGGTGAACGGCAACCAGGCCAGCGAGCCTGGGAACGTTCTATTCAATAGCGGTGCCGCGTACGTTTTCGTGAGGAACGGCACGACGTGGACGCAGCAGGCCTACCTCAAGGCGTTCAATCGCGACGGCTCCGGATCCGACCCGACGGCGTACGGCGACGAATTCGGTAACAGCGTCGCCATCGACGGCGACACGATCGTCGTCGGCGCATGGCGCGAGGACGCGGCAGCGATCGGCGTCGTCCTTCACCCGGCGGTGAGTCCTCACGAAGCGGGCAACTACAACACCAGCGACGAAGGACATCCCGATAGCGGCGCGGCGTATGTTTTCACGAGGAGCGGATCGACATGGAGTCCGCAGGCCTATCTCAAGTCTCCGGTCGCGTCGGACCGGGACGACAGCCAGTTCGGTGCGAGCGTCTCGATCTCGCGCGACACGGTCGTCGTCGGGTCCCACGCCGAGAATCCCGGGGGGCCCGACCGTGGCGCCGCGTACGTCTACGTTCGGGATTCGGAAGGGGTCTGGACTCTCCAGCAGAGCCTCGCCGCCTCGGACGGCACCAACTTCGACGGGTTCGGTCACAGCGTCAGCGTCTCGGGCGACGTCCTATTCGTGGGATCTCCTGCCCGGGACCAGACCGACGCAAGCAACGAGATCCCGACGGCGCTGGAGTACGGCGCTGTCTACCGCTTCGTGCGAAACGGATCGGTCTGGTCCGAGCAGGAGATCCTCCAGGCCCCGAACCCCGGAGTGCCCGATCGGTTCGGGGAGGCGGTCGCCATCGACGGGAATACGTGGGCGGTCGGCGCCCACCAGGAGGATTCGAACGCGAGCGGCATCGACGGAAACGGGGCCGACGATTCGGCGGCGGACAGCGGCGCCGCGTACGTCGGCGTCCTCCCTGCGAAGGGCGCGCTGATCGGGACGGCACCCAACCTCACCTATGTGCCGGTTCGGGACTTCGCCGGAGTCGACACGTTTTCCTTCCGCGTATCGGACGGTACGGGAGGGGTCTCGGCACCCTCTACCGTTTCGATCACCGTCCAGCCGGTGAACGACGCGCCGAAGGCGGTTCCGCAGCGCATCACGACGGCCGAAGAGTCGCCGGTGCCGATCGTGCTCGTCGGGAGCGATCCCGACGGCGGAGCGGTCACCTTCGAATTCGAGGCATCACCGACGGGCTCGATCACCACACTCAAGGCATCGAACACGAGCAGTCCCGACGGTTTCGGAAACGCCGTCGCCGTCTCGGGCGATACGCTGGTGGTCGGAGCTCTCTACGAGTGGTCGGGCAGCCCGGGTGTCGATGGAGACCAGTCGGACCGGTCCGCGATGAGCGCCGGCGCCGCCTACGTGTTCGTGCGGCGGGGCGGCGTATGGCGGCAGCAGGCGTACCTCAAGCCGAACCATGTCCAGCCCCACGCCGTGTTCGGCGTGAGCGTCGCGATCGACGGGGACACGATCGTCGTCGGAGGCTACGAGGAGGACTCGGCCTCGACCGGGATCAACGGAGACCCGACCGACATGTCGGCGACTCGCGCGGGTGCGGCGTGGGTCTTCGTGCGCAGCGGTGGGGCCTGGCGGCAGCAGGCTTATCTCAAGGCGTCGAACGCGGAGGCGTGGGACGAGTTCGGCACGAGTGTCGCCATCTCAGGTGACACGGTCGTGGTCGGCGCCGGCGGTGAGGCTTCGGGGATTCCCGGAAACCAGGCGGACAACTCCAAGGACAACGCCGGAGCGCTCTACGTCTTCGTTCGGAACGGGAGCGTCTGGACCCAACAGGCCTACCTCAAGGATTCCGCGCCGGTGACGTACGGCGATCTCGGCGCAGTCGTCGGGATCTCGGGGGACACCATCGTCGCCGGTCGCGGGTGGTGCCGAGTCTTCAAGCGGACCGGCACGACGTGGAGTCTCCAGACGATCCTCAATTCCAACCCGGGAGATTTCTTCGCCTACTCCGTGGCGATCTCCGGGAGCGTCATCGTCGTCGGGAACAGCTACGACGATTCGACCGTGGATGACGCGGGCGCGGCACACGTCTTCGAACGCGTGGGCTCTGCCTGGACGCAGAGGGCCTATCTGAAACCATCGGGCCTCACCGTGCAGGACCGTTTCGGTGAGACGGTTGCGGTGAACGGCGACACGCTGGTCGTTGGCGCGTTGGGGGAGGATTCGGGCGCCAGTGGCGTCGGCGGGAATCCGTCGGACGACTCCGCGTCGATGAGCGGGGCGGCGTACGTCTATCGCCGCGTCGGAGGGGTTTGGACCCCGTTGGCCTATCTGAAAGCGACGAATCCCGACGCCTCCGACCGCATGAACGCGGTCTCCGTATCCGGCACTACCGTGATAGCGGGCGCCTTTTCCGAGGACTCGTCGGCAACGGGAATCGACGGAGGTGATCCGGACGAGAACTTGGCGGATCAGGCCGGTGCGGCCTACGTCTTCGACCTCTCCGGGACGGTCGGCGGTTCGCTTTCGGGGACGGCGCCCACTCTCACCTACACGCCTCCGGCGGACTTCGTGGGGACGCAGT
>CAYJRR010000104.1:13057-15989 GCA_964372275.1 uncultured bacterium | reverse complement strand
CCACGCCGTCGAAGAGGACCGAGCCGGCGGTGGGCTTCAGGAGCTGCAGCAGGGCGCGGCCGGCGGTCGACTTGCCGCACCCGCTTTCGCCGACGAGCCCCACCGTCTCGCCGGCGCCGATCGACAGGTCGACGCCGTCGACGGCGCGGATGGTCCGGACGCGCCGCGAGGTCCACGACCCGCCGGAGACGGGGAAGTGGACCTTCAGCCCCTTCGCCTCGAGCAGGACGGTCACGACCGTATCTCCCGGCAGGCGGCGCGGTGGTGTTCGGAGATCTGCACGAAGGCCGGCACTTCGTCGCGGCAGGCATCGACCGCGCGGTGGCAACGGGGATGGAAGGCGCATCCGGACGGAAGGCGAGACAGGTCGGGCGGAAGTCCCGGGATCGCCGGCAGCGTGCGCTCGCGGTCGCCGTCGACGCGTGGGCGGCTGGCCAGGAGGCTGCCTGTGTAGGGATGCGCCGCCTGGGCGAAGATCCGGTCGGCGGGCGCCGTCTCCACGATGCGGCCGGCGTACATCACCGCGACGCGGTCGGCCGTCCCGGCGACGACCCCCAGGTCGTGCGTGATCAACACGACCGCCGTGCCGAGGTTCTTCTGCAGCCCGCGGATCAGCTCCAGGATCTGCGCCTGGACGGTGACGTCGAGCGCCGTGGTCGGCTCGTCGGCGATCAGCAGCTTCGGCTCGCACGCCAGCGCCATGGCGATCATCACCCGCTGGCGCATTCCCCCGGAGAGCTGGTGCGGATAGTGGTCGAGGCGGCCGGCCGGGTCGGGGATCCCGACGCGCGCCAGTCCTTCGGCCGCCGCCACGCGCGCCGCCGAACGGGTCATCCCCCGGTGGAGCTCGAGCACCTCGGTGATCTGCCGCCCGATCGAAAGGAACGGGTTCAGCGAGCTCATCGGATCCTGGAAGATCATCGAGATGCGGTTTCCGCGTAGGCGCCGCATCTCGCGCTCGGGGAGGCGAGTGAGCTCCTGTCCGGCGAAGCGGATCGATCCGCCGGAAATCCGGCCGGTGGCGCCCAGCAGGCGCAGGATCGAGAGGCTGGTGACGCTCTTTCCGCTACCCGACTCGCCGACGATCCCGAGCGTCTCCCCCTCGTCGAGCGAGAACGAGACGCCGTCGACGGCGCGGACGACGCGCTCGTCGGAGGAGAACTCGGTCCGCAGTCCGTCGACTTCGAGCAGTGGCATCGGAAGCGTCAGCTCCTCTTCATCTGCGGATCGAGCGCGTCGCGGATCCCGTCGCCGACGAAGTTCAGCGAGAAGAGGAGGACCGCCATCACGGCGCCCGGGAAGACCAGCTCCCACGGGTAGACGTCCATGTGCGCGGCCCCCTGGTTGATCAGCGCCCCCAGCGACGGACGCGGCGCCTGGACGCCGAGCCCCAGGTAGGAGAGGAACGCCTCCTGCAGGATCACCTGCGGCACGGTGAGGGTGAAGTAGACGACGATCGGACCCAGCGTGTTCGGGATCAGGTGGCGGACGACGATCTTCCAACCCGGGGTCCCGACGGAACGGGCCGCGAGGACGAACTCCTTCTCCTTGAGCGACAGCACCTGCCCGCGGACGATCCGCGCCGTCGACAGCCACTGGACCGCGCCCAGCGCGAGGAAGAGGAGCAGGATGTTCTGTCCGAAGAGCGTCACCAGCAGGATCACCAGGAACATGTACGGCAGGCTGTAGAGGACGTCGACGAAGCGCATCATCGCCCCGTCGATCCGGCCCCCGGCGTAGCCGGCGAAGGCGCCGTAGGCGACGCCGATGAGAAGGCTGACCACCGCCGCGATCAGGCCGACGGCCAGGCTGATCTGTCCGCCGTAGAGGACTCGGGTCAACAGATCGCGGCCGAGGTAGTCGGTTCCGAACCAGTGCGCCGACGAAGGCGGCTGCGCGCCGAGCCGGAGCTGCTGCTCCTCGAAGCCGTAGGGGCTGAGGAGCGGCGCCGCGACGCACGCCAGCGCGAGCAGCAGCACGATGGTCAGACCGGCCAGCGCCATGCGGTTCCGCCGCAACCGCCGCCAGGCATCGCGCCACAGACTCGTCCCTTCGACGAGGGCGGGGCTACTCATAGCGGATCCTCGGGTCGAGGAAGCCGTAGGCGATGTCGACGAGGAGGTTCGCGACCAGCAGGAAGCCGCTGTAGAAGACGACCATCCCCATCATCAGGAAGTAGTCGCGGTTGGCGGCGGCGTCGACGAAGTAGGGGCCGATTCCGGGGGTGCCGAAGATCTTCTCCACCACCACCGATCCGGTGAAGAGCGATGCCGTCATCGGACCGAGGTAGCTCACCACCGGAAGCAGTCCTCCCTTGAGGACGTGTCGCCAGACGACGACCCGCTCGGAGAGCCCCTTGGCGTGCGCGGTGCGGACGAAGTCCTGGCGGATGACCTCCAGGAGCCCGCCGCGGGTGAGCCGCGCGACGGTGGCGGCGTAGACCGTTCCGAGCGTCAGCGCCGGAAGCACGACGTGGCGCCACGTCCCCCATCCGGCGGGCGGGAACCAGTAGAGCGTGAGCGACAGGAGCAGGACCAGCAGCGGCCCGAGCACGAAGCTGGGGAGGCTGATCCCGATCATGGCGAAGCCCATGGCGCCGTAGTCGAGCGGACTGTTCTGCCGCACCGCCCCGACGACGCCGGCGCCGACGCCGACCAGGAGCGCCCAGACGAGCGCCAGGAGCCCTAGCGCCAGGCTCACCGGGAACCCCTCGGCGATGATCTCGTTCACCGTTCGTTGCGGGTACTTGGTCGAAAGGCCCAGATCGCCCGCGAGCGCGACGTTCCGCACGTAGCGGAACAGCTGCTCCGGCAGCGGCCGGTCGAAGCCGTACTTGCGCTCCAGGTCGGCCTTCACCTCGTTGGCGATCTTCCGTTCGGCGGCGAACGGGCTCCCCGGCGCGAGCCGGATGAGGAAGAAGGAGATCACCACG
>CAYJRR010000104.1:0-13047 GCA_964372275.1 uncultured bacterium | reverse complement strand
AGGTCACCTCTGGCGACCGCGTCGGGATCGATCCAGATCGCCTTCCAGGGGTGTCGGTCGGCGAAGTTGGAGTAGAGCCCCTTTACGTAGGGCTTGATGAGGTAGGCCCGCGTGTAGAAGTAGATCGGCATCGCCGGCATTTCGTCGAGGAGCAGCCGCTCCGCGGCGGCCAAGCCCGCCATCCGTTCCGCCGGATCGGCTTTCATGTTCGCGTCGGCGACCATGGCATCGAAGCGGGGGTTCTTCCACTTGGCGTGGTTGTTCCCGCTGGTGGAGAGGAAGACCGAGAGGAAGGTGAACGGATCGGGGTAGTCGGCGGTCCAACCGAGGCGCCCGACCTGGTAGTCCCCCATCTGCAGCCTCTTGAGGAAGACCTGCCACTCGCTGTTCTCGATCTTGACGTCGGCCCCCAGCTCCTTGCGCCACATCTCCTGGATCGCCTCGGCGATCGCCTTGTGCGTCTCGCTCGAGTTGTAGGCGATGGTGATCGGTGGCAGCCCCTTGCCGCCGGGAAAGCCCGCCTCCGCGAGCAGCCGCCGCGCCCCGTCGGGGTCGTGTCCTTGCCCCGCAATCTTGCGATAGCCGTTGAGGCCGTCCTGGATGTACGAGGTCGCCGGGAGCTGGTTCTGGCGCGTGACGTGGTCGACGATCGCCTGTTTGTCGGTCGCCATGTTCAGCGCCCGCCGCACCCGCACGTCGGAGACGCCGGGGGCGCCGGTGTTGAACCAGTACCAGTAGGTGGTGGTGTACCCCGCGAACCGGTAGTCGCGCTTGGTCCGCATGAAGGCCGAATACTCGGAGGGGATGTTGACGTTCTCGCCGATGTAGTCGAGCTCCCCCGCCTTGTACATCTGGAGCGTGGTGGTGTAGGACTCGATCATCAACGCCTTCACCCGTTCGAGGCGCACCGCCGCGCGGTCCCAATAGTGGGGGTTCGGCTCGAACGACATCTGCTGCCGGAACTTCCACTCGCTCAGGACGAACGGTCCGTTGGAGACGATGTTCTCCAGCCGTGTCCAGAGGTCGGGGTTCTTTCCGGAAGCCTTCAACCGCTCGATCACGTGCCGCGGCACCGGGCTCATGGTGTAGAGGGTCGTGATCTTGGGCAGGAAGTAGGGGACCGGGAACTCCAGCGTCACTTGGAACGTCCGCTCGTCGAGCGCCTTGAGGCCGAGGACCTCCGGACCGGCGACCTTCACCCGCACGCCGGACGGGGCGGTCGCGGCGCCACCGGACTCCGTCGTGCCGCGGCCGGCAAGTGCGGCGAGGATCTCCTCGGCCGGCTTGGCCCCTTCGCCCATCCAGACGAAGGCGCCGCCGCCGAAGGCCGGTTCGGGCTCGAGCTTGACGCGCTCGACCGGGCCGAAGCGCTCGAAGGCGGCGCGCACCGCCTTCTCGTCGGGCGGGAGACCGACGACGTGCAGCGCCTTCTGGTGCACCGCCTCGCCGTTCCGGATCTCGTACAGCTGGTCGGCGTACTTCGCGAGCGTCGCGGGATCGAGCACCCGCGCCCACGAGTAGACGAAGTCGTGCGCCGTCACCGGGACGCCGTCCGACCAGGCGGCGCCGGCGCGCAGGTGGAAGGTGTAGACGCGCTTGTCGGGGGAGATCTCCCAGCGCTCGGCCATCCCGGGCGTCGGTCCGAGCGTCCGCGGATCGGCCGCGGTCAGCCCTTCGAACAGGTTGCTGATCACCGTCCCGCCCGCGGCGTCCGAGCACTTCCCCGGGTCGATCCACTCCGGCTCGGAGAGGTTGTTGAGCCAGAGCTCCCCGGGTCCGTGTTTGGGCGTCGTCGTCCCGTACCACGGCGCGTCGCGATCGCAACCGGCGAGCACGGCGAGCAGCAGACCGGCGAGGAACGAGCGGCGGACCCGAGTCACCGCCGCGCAATCTACCACGCGCCGCGCAACGCCGCGTCGAAGGTCGGAGCCGCCGTCGCTCGATGCGCGGTGCGAAGAGGTCGAATCGGCCGGTCAGGCTGCGGCGCGCACGATCGCCGCGGTGGCGGCGGCGAGCGCGGCGGCGGCGGGCAACGTCACGAGCCAGGCGAGGACGATCCCGGTGACGGTCCCCCAGCGGCCGGTGCCGGTCACCGCGCCGAGGCCGAAGAGCGACCCGCACGAGACGTGCGTCGTGGAGACCGGAAGACCAAACCGCGAGGCGACGATCACGAGCAGGGCCGTCACCAGGTTGGCGGTGAATCCCTGGCCCGCGTTCATCTCGGTAATCTTCTGGCTCATGGTCTGGGCGACGCGGCGAGCCTGGAGGATCGCCCCGGCGGCCATCGCAATCGCGACGAGGAGCATGCCGTGGCGAAGGCCGACCGCCTGCGCGGCGAGCAGCAGGGCGGCGATCTTGGGCGTGTCGTTCAATCCCCGGGCGAAGGAGACGGCGCCGGCGCTGGCGTAGTGGGCCACGGTGATCGCCTGTTGCGCGTCGACGGCGAGCACGGCGCCGGAGTAGCGCTGCTGACAGGTGGTGAGGACGGGGAGGGGGACCGCGCCTCCTTGGAGGCCGAGCGAAGCGTTCGCCGCGGCGTGCGCGCCGCCGGCTCGGCTCGGCTCGGCAACCGTCGCCGCCGCCGAAGCGCCGCCCACCGTCGACAGCGGCACCCATCGCCCCTCGACGCAGACGCACGACTCGCGGGCGATTCCCAGCGCGAGACGCAGTCGCCGGAGCGCCGGGTAGAGCAGGGCGGTAATCGACAGGGCGAGGAACGGCGAGACGGCGAGGGGAAGGAAGAACTTCTTGCCCAGCACCGCGAAGTGAACCTCTCCTCCCAGCACCAGGCCCGCTCCGACGAGCGCGCCGGTCAGGGCGTGCGTCGTCGAGATCGGGAGGGAGAGGAGCGTCGCCGCCAGGACGGTGAGCGACGCGCCAAGCGCCACCGAGGCCACGAACGACGGCGCGCCGACGAGCGCGTTCGGAACCAGCCCGGCCCCGCTGAACGCCTTCACCAGTCCGGCGGAGGCGACCAGCGCCGTGACACCGCCGGCAAAGGTCGTCGCCGTCCCCCAGCGAAGCGCCCGACGGTAGTCGGTCGTCCCGCTGCCGAAAAGCGTCGCGACCCCTTTGAAGTTATCGTTCGCGCCGTTCGCGTAGGCGACCAAGAGCGCCGCGGCAAGGACGAAGATCACCGCCATCCGACCTCCCGTATCCGTTCCCGTTCCCGCATCCGCTTCTGCTGCCGAACCCGAACCCGCTCCCGGCCGTTCCTCAGCAACACCCCGGTCCGCAGGCGCCAACTTCGCTGGTGAAGCGGGAGGCGTCGACGGCGGCCACCACCTGTCCGTCGGGACCCAGAACCGT
Organism: uncultured bacterium; assembly: GCA_964372275.1. Taxonomy (GTDB): domain Bacteria; phylum CAYJRR01; class CAYJRR01; order CAYJRR01; family CAYJRR01; genus CAYJRR01. The sequence continues at coordinate 9,738 of CAYJRR010000104.1, read as the reverse complement.
GAAGGTCGCCGAGTACGGCGCGTGGGTCAGCTTCGCCGCGGTGTCGGTGCAGACCTCGACCTCCTCGTAGCGCGGGAAGAGGTGCCCCTCCTCGTCGGAGACGCTCTTGTAGGGCCCCTGGTAGACGGCGCGGTGGCCGAGATAGACGCAGCCGGTCTTCTTCTCGAACTTGAAGGCGCGCACCGTGACCGAGGAGAAGACGTATCCCTCGACCTTCTGCCAGAAACTCTTCTTCAGGATCTCGAGTCCGTAGAAGCCGGCGCGCTCGAGCTCCGCCATCAGCTCGTCCTCGGTCAGCGCCCCGGTCAGGCACTCCCCCCACAGTTGCGGATTCACCCGCAGGTGCGGCGGGACGGCGCGGTCGACGACGATGTCGGCCAGGACCAGGCGGCCGTGGTCCTTCAGGACCCGCCAGATCTCGCCGAAGACGGCGCGCTTGTCGGGGGAGAGGTTCACCACGCAGTTGCTGGTGACGACGTCGACCGTCCGGTCGGCGACCGGCACCTTCTCCAGGAACCCTTTGTGGAAATCGACCACGTCGTAGCCCAGGTTCCGGGCGACGATCGGCTTGTTCTCCCGCGCCACGCCCAGCATGGCGTCGGTCATGTCGACGCCGATCGCCTTCCCCTCCTTGCCCACGTACTTGGCGGAGATGAAGACGTCGATCCCGGCGCCGCTTCCCAGGTCGAGCGTCGTCTCCCCCAAAGCGATCGAGGCGTCCTGCACCGGGCTTCCGCACCCGTAGAACCGGTCGACGACGTCCTTGGGGATGTGCCGCAGATCGTCCTCCGACGGACGGACCGGGCAGCACAGCTCCGCCTTCGGTTTCTCGGCGGCGGCGCCGTAGAACTCGCGCACCAGCGCGCGTGGCCGGTCGACGTCGAAGGCGAGAACGCAGTTGGAGTGGAGGGTGCGCACCGCCCCGGGCGCCTCGTCGCCGCAGGCCAGCGCGCCGTCCCCCATGGCGTGGAAGATCACCGGCGCGTCGTAGCCGGCGCGGCGGTTGAGCCGATCCCGGCCGCGGGCCGCCATCTCGTGCATCGCGTCCTTGGCGAGCTCCCGGTAGAGCCTCTCGTAGGGATCGGCCGACAGGAAGCTCCCCCCCCAGAAGTAGGCATGCTCCACGTCGCCGCCGCCGAGGATGAAACGGAGCGGATCGTCCCAGGCCGACGGCTTCCGGGCGATCGACGCCTCGCGAAGCGCCGCCGCCACCGGCGACGCCTTCCAGACCTCCTCGAGCTTCTTGCCGTCGAGGATTCCGATCGCCAGCTCCTTGTGGTCGGCCGTCGCCGCCGAGGGATAGAGGACGCCGTCGGAGTAGAGGCAGAGCGATTCGACACCGGCCATCCCGAGATCGTGCTTCACGCCGGGGACGGCGTTGACGCGTCCGTTCAGGCTCTCGACGTTGTCGAGCCGCACCCCGGCCTCCGCGGCCGCCGCCCGCACCTCGCGCGCCACGGCGAGAAGCTCGTCCACCGACGGCAGCTCCTCGAGCATCTGCAGGGCGCGGCCGCGGCGGTGCGGCCACATCAGGTGCACGCTCGAAGCCCCGAGCGCCTTCGCCAGCGACGGCAGCTTCGGCAGCTCCCGGAGGTTCCCCCGGCACGGGACGGCGGTGAGCGACGTCTCGAAGCCGAGCGCGGAGAGACGCTGCAATCCGCGCGAGGCCTTCTCGAAGCTCCCCTTGCCGCGGATCGGGTCGTTGTCGGCGGCGTTGGTTCCGTCGATCGAAACCTGGAAGCGGACCTTCTCGCGCGTGAGCTTCGACAGGGCGTTCTTGTGCGTCTCGCTCTCGAACAGGGTGGCGTTGGTCAGGATCACGAGCTCCCGGTCGTGGGTCCCGGTCACCCGCGCGATCAGCTCGTAGACGTCCTTTCGCAGGAACGGCTCGCCACCGGTGAAGTAGAAGCGCTCCACGCCGAGTTTCGCCGCCTGGTCGATCGCCTTGAAGAGTGTTTCGGTCGCGAGTCCCCGATCGCCGTCGGGCCCCGAGGAGACGAGGCAGTGCTCGCAGGTCAGGTTGCAGGAGTTGTTGGTGTGGATCCAGAACTCGCGAAGGCGGCCGGCCGCGAGGTGGGCGGCGCGACCGGCGTACGGGGGACGCGCGAAGGGCGTGGTGCGTGCGATCCCGGCGCGCACCAGCGACTGCACGAACGAGTGGACGTGCAGCCACGCCTTCGCCGGATCGAGATCTCCGCGACACGCGGCGACCAGCTGCGCCAGCGTCGTCCGGCCGTCGATCGCCGTCAGAATCTTCGCCCCGCGGCCGTCGGTCGCGATCCAGTTCGGGCCGTCGGCGTCGATGGCGAAGTGGAGCCCGTCGCTCGAGTGCCAGTGGGTCAGCGAAGGCGTGTGGAGGATCGTCTGCGGCGTGAGCGACATGGGGACTCCTTCGAAACGGCCGGTTCTGCGGCCATGCGTGCGCCGGGCCGCGTGTAGGGAAAGCGTCGATCGCGGGGGCCTAGCGACGCGGCGGCGGCCGCGGCAGGCGTCCGGCAGGCAGCCCGACGGCGGGCGGCGGGAGCGGATCGTCGGATTCGGCGGGGGGGAGCCCGGGCCGCACCGCCGCCAGGGCCCGCTTCAACGTCGGGCGGGTCGCGGCCCGGACCGCGCCGGCCACATCTTCGATCGCGTCGAGGTCGTCGAGCTCGGCCACGATCGCCGGCTTCCGCTCGAACGTCCGCCGCAGCAGCGCCTGCGCCGTTTCGAACGCGCGCGGGCCGGACCAGGCGACGTTCGCCGCGAGCGATGCCGCGAGATCGCCGTTCCAGCGCGAGAGTCCCAAAAGCCAGAAGCCACCGTCGCGCGCCCGGCCGAGCACCGACGGCTCTCCCGCGGTCAGGTGGCGCACGGCGTCGTCGAGAACCTCCTCGTCGAGGCCGGGGCAATCGTCGCCGAGCACCACGATCGGCCGGTCGCGCCCGGCGGCGGCCTCTTCGGCGTGCAACTCCTGGAGCGCGCGACACAGCCGGGCGGCGAGCGATCCGGAACCCTGTGCGAGCCAGCGGACGGCCGCCGTCTCGAGACCATCGCCGGCGCCCGCCGGGGCGCAGACGACCACCTCCCCGGCGGTCGCGGCGACCTCCAGCGCGTGCGCAAGGAGGGCGGTGGCGGCATCGACCGAGCCGCGCGTGTCCCGCAGCTTGCGGCGGGCGAATCGACGCGGTCCTTCGGTCATGACCAGGACGATCGGTCGCACCGATGGGGTTCATCCCATGAGGCGCGGCTCGGGCGCAAGGGTTTGACGCAAAGAATTCATTTGCCCCCGCAGTCGAGTCGGATTGAATGGAGCCCCTTCATCTTCGGGTACGAACAGGAGAAGGAAGCGATGGAGCGGAACACGGGGAGATCGACACGAGCGCCGGCGCCCGCCGCGGTGTCGCACGAAATGGTGGCGAAGCGGGCGTACGAGATCTGGTGCGAGCGCGGCCGGCCGTTCGGGCAGGAACTGACGCACTGGCTCGAGGCCGAGTCGCAGCTGTCCGTCTCCGCGCCCCGCGCGAAGACGAAGGCGACGCGGTCGCGTGGCGCGAAGGCCGTCGATCCGGCGTAGGCCGGCGCCTTGCTTCGGCGGCTCGCGCGCGGGTAGACTGACCGCGAAGGTAGGACGCGGGAATGCCGCGCGATTGCGCGAGCCCTTCCGCCGCGTGAGCGCGTAGCGCGAGGACGATGGCCGAAGAAAAGACGTTCGTCGGCAGCCTGTCGGACCTCCTGCCCGTGGCGGAGCCGAAGCGCGAGCCGGTCGGGCGCGAAGTGAACATCTTCGTCATCACCGGAAGCGCCATCGGGCGGAAGTTCCGCATGCGTCCCGGCCAGATCCTGTTCGCCGGGCGGTCTCAGTCGACCGACATCTTCATCGACGAGCACCTGGTCAGCCGGAGGCACGCCAAGATCGCCTGGGTCGAGGAGGAGGTATCGATCCAGGACCTCGGTTCGACGAACGGCACCTTCGTCAACGGCCGCAAGGTCACCAGCCAGAACCTGAAGAGCGGCGACAAGGTCCAGATCGGCCAGACGCTGATGAAGGTCTATTTCAGCGACGATCCGGCGGCCGACCTCTCCGCGATCTACGCGCTGTCCGACGCCTTCCGCGATCGCGCGGTTCCGCCTCCGCCGGCCGCCTCGAAGAAGAGATCGTTCCAGGGGAACCTGTCGCTGATGGCGCTCCCCGAGTTGTTGCAGATGATGTCGGCCAACCGTTCCACCGGGATCCTCGAGCTCGAGCGGGACGACCTGGTCGGCCGGATCTACTGCGTCGAGGGTCGCGCCGTCTACGCGGTGATCGGACCGGTGGAGAACGAGAAGGCGATCTTCCGCCTGCTCGCCTGGCGCGACGCCGACTTCGAATTCCGACCCGAGCCGGTCGACGTCGACCGGTTCGAGCGGCGGGTGCAGATGAGCCTCGAGAACATGCTGATCGAGGGGTTCCGGCAGATCGACGAGCTGGAGCAGATCGGATCCGAGGTCCCGCCGCGGCGCGTGCGGCTTCGCCTGCTCACCGCCGACGCCACCCTGTTGAAGCAGCTCCCGCCGGCGGTGCAGGCCGTGTTGCGGTCGATCGTCCGTTACTCCTCGGTGGGCGAGGTCCTCGACCGGACGCCGCTCTACGACCTCGACGTGGTGAAGATCCTGATCGTGCTCCGCAAGAAGCGGCTGATCGGCGTCGTTCAGTAGCCGCCGGTCATCGACCACCACCGGATCCGAAGCACGTCGAAGAACATCCGCGACGCGTCGCGGACGAAACTCACTTTCGACTCCGGGCTGTTGTACCAGCGCACCGGAATCTCCGCCGCGCGAAGCCCGGAGCGCCGGGCCAGGAACAGGAGCTCGACGTCGACGCTGACGCGGTCGATGCGCACCGACCGGACGACGGGAAGGCACCGCTCGCGCCGCAGCAGCTTGAAACCGCACTGGGTGTCGTGGAACGGGAGGAGCAGGATCGCCCGCATGATCCGGTTGTAGATCTTGCCTGCGAAGCTCCGCACGCCGCGTTGGGCAACCACCACCTCGCCGAGCGCCCGGGAGCCGATCGCGATGTCGAGCCCCTCCTCCTCCATCGTCTGCTCGAGGCGCTCCAGCTCCTCGATCGGCGTGGAGAGGTCGGCGTCGGTCATCAGCACCCGCTCGCCGCTCGCGGCGAGGATCCCGTGGCGGACGGCGAACCCCTTGCCGCGGTTCCCGCCGTAGGAAAGGAGCCGAAGCTCGGGGCGCGAGCCGAAGCGCGCCCGCACCCGGTCGGCGGTGCCGTCGGTGGAACCGTCGTCGACCACCAGCACCTCCGCCTGCAGCCCGGACCGGCGCGACTCCAGCCAGGCGAACGTCCTCTCCAGGCTGTCCGGAAGCCGCCGCGCCTCGTTGAACGCCGGGAAGACGATCGAAAGGGCGGGGGGCACGCGCACGTTGGTGTAGCACGCCGCCGTCGCCCGCCGGAAGTCCGAGGACCGGCGATGCGAGAGACCGGGAACACTCCGCGCGTCAGTACTCGGGGTGCGCGGCCTCGGCCTCGACGTCGATCGGAGTCAGCGGCAGGTAGCCAAACGGTCCGAGCGTCGGCCGGGCGAGGCGCTCGAAGTCGCGGTAGTCGATCGTCGCCAATTCGTGGTGATTGCCCGCCTGGAAATGGAAGTCGTTGCGGCGGGCGAACGAATCGTCGGCGAAGACCGGGATGTCGTAGAGGTTGCCGAACGGGGGCATCGCCCCGATCTCGCAATCGGGGAAGAGCGGGGCGAACTCCTCCTCGCGCGCGAAGTCGATGGTGTCGACCCCCATCGCCCGGGCCAGCGCCGGGAGATCGACACGCATCGCCGCGGGCACGACCGCCATCCGCAGCGCGCCGTTCTCGTCCCGCACCATCACCACCTTCGCCAACGATTTTCCGGAGACGTGCGTCGCCGCCGCGATCTCCGAGGCGGTCACCGCCTCGGGATGGGGAAGGATCTGGTACCGGACGTTCTCGCGTTGGAAGAGGTGGCGCAGCCGTTCATTGAGGGCCATGCTCAAGTCTGCCGTCCGTCCGGACGGGCCGCATGCGCGCACGGGCGGCGCCTCGTCGGGATCGGTCTACAGGAGCTGCATCTGGGCCAGCTCCTTCTCCTTGTGCTCCTTCCCGTCGTAGGTGAGGAGCATCCGCTTCCCGTCCACGGTGGTGTCGAGGTTGACCGGGCGGCGCCAGATGGCGTGGACGTTCTTGAGGGTGTCCTTGGCGTAGTCGGGCTCCAGCCCGATCCCCTCGTACCGATGCAGCAGCAGCAGCTCGCCCCGGTTCTCGAAGTTCCCGTCGGCGACCAGGATCGGCGGCTGGCCGTGGTTGGTCAGCATGAAGAGCAGCCGGTCCTTCACCTTCTGGAAGGCGCGGTCGCGGATCTCGTAGCTGTTGGTGTTCTTGTTGTAGTCGAAGGTGAACAGCTTCTGCTCGATCGCGAACTCGGGGGTGAGGAACTCGTCGATGAAGGTGACGTCGTTGTGTAGCCGCCGCACCTCGAAGATCTTCTCCCGGCCTTTCCCCAGCTTCCGATCCCAGGCCTTGATCTCCGCCAGGTCGCGGCACTCCTCGTACTCCTTGCCGAACTTCCCCTTGTTCCAGCGGTCCTCGATGTCGCGGAACAGCTCGATCCCCAGCTTGTAGGGGTTGAGCCGCCCCGGCGAGGTGGCGAGCGTTCCCGAGTGGTGGTCGGCGTAGTCGATCACCTCCCCCGGCGTGAGGATGTGCCGTGTCATCAACGTCGAGTGCCAGAACGAGGCCCACCCTTCGTTCATGACCTTGGTCATGCCCTGCGGCGCGAAGTAGTAGGCCTCGTCGCGGATGATCTCCAGGATGTCCTGCTCCCACGGTTCCAGCGGCGCGTTCTCGAGGAGGAAGAGCATCACGTCGCGCTCGGGCTCCTCGGGAAAGCGCCGGGCCTTGCCACGCTCGGCGTCGATCTTCTTCTGCTGCTGTTCCAGGAACTCCTTCGGGTTGATGAAGGGGTCCATGTAGGACTTCGCCCGGATCTTCTGCGGGACGGGGATCTCCTCCTCCACCGGCGCGATCCCCGCTTTCCGGTCCTTGCGGCGCTTGATCGCCGGCAGGTGGCGGTCGATCAGGTTCTCGATCGAAAGACACGCGTCGATGAAGTTCTCGACCGGCTCGATCCCCAGTCGATCGACGTAGCGCCGGATGCGCGTGGCGTGGTTCGCCATCTCGTCGATCATCTTGCGGTTGGTGTGGGCGAAGTAGACGTTGTTCTTGAAGAAGTCGACGTGGCCGTAGACGTGGGCCATGACCAGCTTCTGGTCGGTGTCGGTGTTCCCCTTCATCAGGTAGGCGTACGAGGGGTTGGTGTTGATCACCATCTCGTAGATCTTCTGCAGGCCGTACTGGTAGCCCTTGGAGAGCGACTCGTACTCCATCCCGAAGCGCCAGTGCGGGTAGCGGGTGGGGAACCCGCCGTAGGCGGCGACCATGTTCACTTCGTCGTAGTCGAGGATCTGGAAGATCGTCTCGAAGAAGTCGAGTCCGTAGGACTTCGCCAGCTCCTTGATCTCTTCGCGGAACTTCGCCAAGTGCGGCGGGAGCGGCTCCGGCATGCCTACTTGCCCTTTCCGAGGAACTCCTTGATCGACTGGTAGATGGCGTCCTTGTCCTCGATCTTGGAGAGCACCAGCGAGTCGCGCGCGCCGAAGTACTCCTCCAACTCGCCGTAAAACTGCCCCGACCCGTATTCGCTCTCCACCTGGCCGTAGCAGAAGAGGTTCACGCGGGGGAGGATCCGCTGCTCCAGGATCTTCATGCACTCGGCGGTGTCGTTCCCCGACCAGTTGTCCCCGTCGGAGAAGTGGAAGGGGTAGATGTTCCACTCCTCGGCCGGGTACTCCTGCTCGATGATCTTCGCCGCCAGCTTGTAGGCGGAGGAGATCAGCGTGCCGCCGCTCTCGCGCGTCCGGTAGAAGGTCTCGGAGTCGACCTCCTTCGCCGTCGCGTCGTGGATGATGTAGCGGCTCTCGATGCCGTTGTATTGGTGCCGCAGCCAGGTGTCGATCCAGAAGCTCTCGATGCGGACGATCTCCTTCTGCTCGTCCCCCATCGAGCCCGACACGTCCATGATGTAGACGATCACCGCGTTCCGCTCCGGCGACGGGATCTCCTTCCAGGAGCGGTAGCGCTTGTCCTCGCGCACGGGGGTGATGATCGGCCGGTTCGGGTCGTAGGTCCCGGCCGAGATCTCGCGCCGAAGCGCCTGCTTGTAGGTGCGCTTGAAGTGGCGGAGCGACTCGGGGCCGGCGGTGGTGATCCCGGTGTACTTCTCCTTGGCGGCGGTGACGTTCTTCCGCCCCTTGGGCTGGATCTTTGGCAGCTCCAGCTCCTCCCCCAGGATCTGCGCCAGCTCGTCGAGGGTGATGTCGACCTCGAGCAGGTGCTGGCCGGGGAGGTTCCCCGCCTGGCCCTCCCCCTCCTGCGGATCGCCCTGCCCGATCGACTGCCCCGGCTGGCCGTCCCCTTGTCCGACGCCGCCGGTCTTCTTCGTCCCGTACTTGAAGTGGGGGAGGTCGATCTGCGGGAGCGGGATCGAGACCAGGTCCTTCCCCTTCTTTCCGATCATCTCCCCCTTCGACATGTACTTCCGGAGCTCGCGCTTGATGCGGCCCTTCACGATCTGCCGGAAGCGGTTGTGGTCCTGCTCGATGCGGAGAGACACGGGAGGGCCCTTTGGCGGAGTGTCGGGGGTCGGTCCTAGTCCTTGATGTCACCTCGCGCGAAGATGCTGGCCACGTAGGAGAGGACGTCGGTGGCGCACAGGTCGCAATAGCCGTAGTTCTTGATCATGCGGCTCTTGACGATGTCGATCTTGGCCTGGGTGTCCTTGTCGACCACCGACGAAGCCAGCGCCCGCAGGTTGATCGTGTCCTTCTGGTCCTCGAACAGCTTCCGCTCCAGGGCCTTCTGCAAGCGCTCGTTGGTGCGGTAGTCGAAGTGCTTGCCGTCGATGGCCAGCGCCCCGATGTAGTTCATGATCTCCCGGCGGAAGTCGTCCTTCCGGCTCTCCGGAATGTCGATCTTCTCCTCGATCGACCGCATCAGCCCCTCGTTCGGCTCGTCGTACTGGCCCGTGTACTTGTTCCGGACCTTCTCCTTCTGGGTGTAGGCCTTCACGTTGTCGATGTAGTTGGAGCACAGCTTCGACAGCGCCTCCTCGTCGGCGCTGATCGCCCGCTGCACCTCCTCCTTCACGATGTCGTCGAACTCCTGCTTCGACACCGCGAGCAGCTCCTTGTAGCGCTTGCGCTGCTCCTCGGAGGAGATCAGGCCGTGGTGCTTGAGCCCGCTGTCGAGCTCGTTCAGCACCATGAAGGGGTTGATGCACCCCTCCCCCTTGTCGTCGACCAGGGCGTTACTGATCTTGTCCTGCACGTAGCGGGGACTGATCCCCTCCATCCCCTCGCGCGCCGCCTCCTTGCGCAGCTCTTTGACGTTGTCCTCGGTGAAGCCGGGGAGGCTCTTCCCGTCGTAGAGCCTAAGCTTCTGCACCAGCGTCAGGTTCGCCTTCTTCGGCTCCTCCAGGCGCGTCAGCACCGCCCACATCGCCGCGATCTCGATGGTGTGCGGGGCGATGTGCTTCCCCTGGATGCGCTTGGCGTTGTAGTCCTTCTCGTAGATCTTGATCTCCTGCTTCAGCTTGGTGATGTAGGGGATGTCGATCTTGATGGTGCGGTCGCGCAGCGCCTCCATGAACTCGTTGTTCTGGAGCTTGCGGTACTCGG
>CAYJRR010000103.1:0-15994 GCA_964372275.1 uncultured bacterium | reverse complement strand
TCGACGCCGTTGAACTTCGTGGCCTGGGCGAGGCGGTCGATCTCGTCGATCAGGAGCCGGTACTCGGTCTCCATCGTCTTTCGTTCCTCGGTCCCGTTGGATCCGTTGAGTGACTGGATCGCCAGCTCCCGCATGCGGACCAGCATCGCGCCGACCTCGGCCAGCGCGCCGTCCGCCGCGCCCGCGAGCGAGATGGCGTCACCGGCGTTTCGTTCCGCCTGTTTCAGCGATCGGATCTGGGCCCGCATCTTTTCCGACAAGGAAAGGCCGACGGCATCGTCGCTGGCCGTCGCGATCCGGAGACCGCTGGAGAGTCGGGCGATCGATCCCTCGAGGCGCCGGTTGTTGAACGACAGGTTTCGTTGGGCTTCGACGCTGGCGATGTTCGTATTGATAGTCAGTGCCATGTTTGGTTCCTCGTGTTGTGAGAGAAGAAAGGGAGGGCCTCGAGCGTGCCGACGTGGAGGCTCTGGCGCGCCTCATCTGCAGCGTCGAGCACCAAACCGACGAACTTCACGGATCTCCATCGGCGGAGTGGCGGTCTCGATCGTGGATGGAATGAGACCCTGCGTGACATCGATCTACCTCCTCGATGGGAGACGGGGCGCTGTGGCGATCGGACTCTGTTTCGCGGAGTTTCCGAACCGCGACGAACGGACTAGATGAACCGCAGCAGTTGGAGGGCGGATTGCGTGAGCGTATTGGCCTGCGCGAGGACCGCCACGCCCGCCTGCTGCTGCACCTGCGCGCGCGTGAACTCGGCGGTCTCGAGTGCGACGTCGACGTCGCGGATGCGGCTCTCGGCGGCCATGGTGTTCTGGATCATGCTGGCCAGGGCGGCGACAGTACTGTTGACGCGGTTGAGCGCGGCTCCGAACTTGCCGCGGAAGCCGCTGACCTTGTCGATGGCGGAGTCGATCTTCGCGACGGCGGCGCCGGCGGAGACGGCGGTGGAGACGTGGGCGCTCAAGAGGTTCAGGCCGGCCGCGGAGACCAATGTGTTGACCGCGCTCACGGTGATCTGGTTCGTGCTGTTGGTTTCGCTGCCAACCTGGAAAACGGTGTCGTTGCCGCCCGCGATCAGCTGGACGCCGTTGAACTTCGTCGCTTGGGCCAGGCGGTCGATCTCCTCGATCAGCAGGCGGAATTCGGTCTCCATCGTCTTGCGTTCCTCGGTCCCGTTCGAACCGTTGAGCGACTGGACGGCCAGCTCACGCATCCGGACGAGCATCGAGCCGACCTCGGCCAGCGCTCCGTCCGCCGCACCCGCGAGCGAGACGGCATCGCTCGCGTTTCTCTCGGCCTGCTTCAGGGAGCGGATCTGTGCTCGCATCTTCTCGGACAGCGAAAGACCGACAGCGTCGTCCGCAGCTGTCGCGATCCGGAGGCCGCTCGAGAGTCGGGCGATCGATCCTTCGAGCCGGCGGTTGTTGGACGAGAGATTGCGCTGAGCTTCGACGCTGGCGATGTTGGTGTTGATCGTGAGTGCCATCTTTCGCTCCCGGTATTTATCGTTTGGTTGAAGGCTGAAAGTAGTTGGAGGGAACCGTCGGGAGTGGCGTCAGCCACCTCCGCGCGACGGCGGTCTCGATCTCGGGTCCGGCGATCCGCTGGCGTTGGGAATCGACGCCCAACCGCGTCGCAAGACGGTGAGGATCCGTGCGGCCTCCTCCAATGGCTTGGGATCACCGCGCTCGCTTCCGTCGACGATCAACGCGGACACGGTGGTGTAGAGCCGGTGCAAGGAACTGGACATCTCGGGCGCCGCCTTTTCGTCGAGCGAAGCCGCGAGCTCCCCTACGATCAGGTTCGCGCGGCAGGCGTAGCGTCCGAGGGAGAACCGATCGGTCGAGGACCGCGCGAGTCCGAGGGCGCGTAGCGCTCCGTCGTAGAGCGCAATCACGATCGACAATGGCGATCGGGTCGCGACGTCGGTTTCCAGGTAGCGGTCGTATCCGTTCATGAGAGTTCTCCGGGGCTCGATCGGTGTTTCGGAAATCACTCGAACGCGAGCAAGGACCAGGAGGAGGCGGTCAGTCCGGACGATTGGACGGCCACAGCCGCGGCCGCATCGCGGGCGAGCTCTGAGCCGGCCTCCGCCGCGAGGCGCGTCCAGGGGACGGTCTCGCCGGGTGGTACCGATTCGGTCGAGGGCGCTTCGAGCTCCAGCCGGAAGATCCTGCGCGATGGCTGCCGAGCGGGTGCGACGATCGGATCGAGCATGGTTTCACCTCGTGTGTGTGTGCGGTTCGATGCTGCCGTCGACGGCTAGAACCGGAGCAGGGAGAGTGCGGACTGGGTCAGCGTGTTCGCCTGCGCCAGGACGGCGACACCGGCCTGTTGCAGCACCTGGAGCCGCGCGAATTCGGCGGTTTCGGCCGCGACGTCGACATCGCGGATGCGGCTCTCAGTCGCCATCTGGTTCTGCAGCACCGTGGCAATGCTGGTGATCGTTGCGTTCATCCGGTTCGCGACCGCACCGAACCGGCTTCGGGTCGCGTTGACCTTGTCGATCGCGCCGTCTACCTGCGTGATCGCGGCCTTGGTGGTATCGATATCGGTATTGATGTCCGTGCCGGAGAGAAGCAGCTGGCTCGCCGTCGCGGCGGCTCCCGAAACGAGGATCCGGTCGTTGGACGTGGTTCCTGGGCCGACTTGGAATTCGATTCCGTTTACGACCATGCTGCCGTCCAGAATCTTCGCCCCCATGAACGTGGTGGTCTTGGCGACACGATCGATCTCGTCGACGAGACCCTGGTATTCGGCGTCGAGCGCGTTTCGTTCCGCGGTTCCGCTGGTTCCGTTCAACGACTGGATCGCGAGCTCCCGCATCCGGATCAACATGGCGCTGATCTCATTGAGCGCGCCGTCCGCGGTGTTGGCCATGGAGATTCCGTCGTTGGCGTTGCGTTGCGCCTGTTGGAGCGAGCGGATCTGTGCACGCATACGCTCCGAGATCGAGAGGCCGGCGGCGTCGTCGGCCGCGGTCGCCACGCGGAGACCGCTGGAGAGCCGGCTGATCGAGTTCTCCAGTCGTCTCGACGTATTGGCGAGGTTTCGCTGGGCGCTGAGTGCGGCGAAGTTGTTGGAGACGATGAGTGCCATGGTTGCTCCTTGGGCGAGAAGTTCTGCGGCGGGCCGGGTCGCCGGTCAGAATCGAAGGAGACTGACGGCGGAGACTGCCGCGGCGTTGGCCTGGGCGAGCACGGCGGCCGACCGCTGGAGGACCATTCGATGGCGGGTCCGTTCGGGAGTGGGTTCGTCGTCTGGAGCTCCGCTGGAGCCCTGCTCGGAAATTCGGTCGTTGATGTCGCGGGCGATCCGTCCGGCGGCCAACCCGGCCTCCCGCTCGATCTTTCGAAGTGTGGTCGCGAGGGCCTGGGCCCGAGCCGCCGAAGGGTCGCCGGATTGGTTGAACGTCTCCTCGGCAGCGCGCAACGCGGTCCCGAGAAGCGCGACCCATTCGGACCGGGCAGCGGATGCGGGTGCGTCCGTTCTGCCCGCTTCGAGATCGGCGAGGCGGCGGATCGCGGCCGCCACGACCTCACGGATCGTGGACGCCACCGCCGAGCGATCGATCGAGTCGTTCGATCGAAGGAGATCGAGCTCGGTCGCAGTCGAGGAAGCGATCGAGAGCGCCTCGTTTGCGCCACGCAGTTCGTCTTGCAGTAGGCGGATGGTGCGCGACGGTCGAGGGGCTCGTTCGGAGCTGCTCCTCCGGTCGGGGGCAGGTCGGGAGCCGCCCGAGTCCGCGCCCGCCGCGGGTGTCGCGGGCGACCGGCGCTCCGCGGGACGCACCGTCTCGCGGGGGTTCTCCAGGAGCAACGATCTCGAAATCGTGAGGTGCATGGAAATCCTTCCTGCGTAAGAGGACGACGTCACTGGCGGGTCTCGGAACGCATCCGGTCGTGGAGGTCGCTCCAGCCGCTTCGCAAGGTGGACAGGATCCTTGCCGCCTTCGCGAGGTTTCCACCGTCGTCGAAAACGTTTGCTTCGACGAGGAGCTGGCCGGTCCAGAGATAGAGCTCGATGAGCCGGCGGACGAGCCGCGGGGCGGGAAGCGGATCCAACGACTGCGTGAGTTCCTGAAGTATCGCGAGCGCCTGGGATACCGCCTTGCCCCTCGTGATTCGATCTCCTCTTTCGTGGGCAACGTGCGCGCGGTAGATCGCCTTGAGCGCGGCGTCGTAGTGGTCGACGATCAGCCGAACCGGGGACTCCACCTCTGCTTCATCCTCGATGTGAATCTTGTCGTTCATTCGGGTGTTCCAGATCGTTCGAGTTCGGTCGGGGTGCCGCAGGGCAAGGTCGGTGAAGGTTCGGTTCGCCCCGTGGTGGACCTTTGTTCCGTTCATGCGCGTGGCGATACATGTGCATTCCTCCGTATCCGTCGGCCGACGTTCGCGGCGGACCCTAGAACCGGAGCAGCTGAAGCGCGGACTGCGTGATCGAATTGGCTTGGGCGAGTACGGAGACGCCGGCCTGCTGCAGGACCTGGGCTCGCGTGAACTCGGCCGTCTCGATCGCGACGTCGGCATCCCGGATGCGGCTCTCGGCGGCGATCGTGTTCTGGACCAGACTGCCGAGGATCGAGACCGTCGTCGTCATCCGGTTCACCGCGGCTCCGAACTGGCTGCGCGCCTCGTTTACCTCGGTGATCGCGGCATCGACTGCATTGATCGAATCGCGAATGACGCTCACATTGGCGGCGTTGATTACCGTTCCGTCGACGCCGAGCGCGGTGATCTTCATGTCGACGACACCGACGCTGATGCGGTCGATCGTCGAGGTCTCGCTACCGACCTGGAACACAACCGCGCTGCCGCCGTTCAGGAGCTCGATGTTGTTGAAGACGGTGGACTGGGCAACCCGTTGAATCTCGCTCAAGAGCGACTGGTACTCGTCGTTCAACGCGTCCCGTTGGTCCTGATCGCTCGTGCCGTTGGCGGCCTGTACGGCGAGCTCGCGCATCCGGACGAGCATTGCGCTGATTTCATTCATGGCCCCGTCGGCGGTATGGGCGAGTGAAATACCGTCCGACGCGTTTCGCTGTGCTTGCTGGAGCGAGCGGATCTTGGCGCGCATCTTCTCGGAGATCGCGAGGCCGGCGGAGTCTTCGGCGGCTCCGGTGATCCGGAGTCCGCTCGAGAGCCGGCCGATCGCGCCCTCCAGTCGGCGAGTGTTCGCGGCGAGGTGGCGCTGCGCGTTGATACTGGCGATGTTGGTGTTCACGATGAGTGCCATGGGGTATTTCCTTTCGAAGTTGTCGGATCGGTCGAAGTCGGAGCCGAAGGTCAGTATCGAAGGAGCTGGAGCGCCGCCTGGGTCGTGGCGTTGGCCTGCGCGAGGACGGAGACGCCGGCCTGCTGGAGGACCTGCGCGCGGGTGAACTCGGCGGTCTCCGCCGCCACGTCCGCGTCGCGTATGCGACTCTCGGTCGCGATCGTGCTTTGGATCAGGCTTCCGAGGATTGAGACCGTCGTGCTCATGCGGTTCACGACCGCACCGAACTTGCTGCGCCCGGCATTGACGGCATCGATGGCGCCGTCGATGGCCGTCATGGCGGCGCGGATGGCGCCGGCGGAACCGTTGATCGCCTCACCGTCAAGTCCGAGCGTGGTGACCGTCATGTCGACGGGGGTGACGGTGATGCGGGAGTCGGTCGACGTCTCGCTTCCGACCTGAAAGACGACGGTGTTGGTGCCGTTCAGCAACTTCAAATCGTTGAAGACGGTCGACTTCGCGACCCGCGCGATCTCGTCGAGGAGTGACTGGAACTCGGCGTCGAGCGCGTCCCGCTGATCTTGATCGCTGGTGCCGTTCACGGCTTGAACCGCCAGCTCGCGCATCCGGACGAGCATCGCGCTGATCTCGTTCAGGGCGCCGTCGGCCGTGTTCGCGAGCGAGACCCCGTCGGACGCGTTCCGTTGGGCCTGCTGGAGCGACCGGATGCGAGCGCGCATCTTCTCGGAGATCGCCAGTCCGGCCGAGTCGTCTGCGGCGGATGCGATTCGCAGTCCGCTGGAGAGCTTCGCGATCGAGCTCTCGAGCCGGCGGGTGTTCTGCGAGAGGTTCCGCTGGGCGGTGATGCTCGCGACGTTGGTGTTGACGGTGACGGCCATTCGGGGCTCCTTGCGGGGTCGGTCGGAGGTGGGGTTCTAGAAGCGGAGGAGCTGGAGAGCGGCCTGCGTGATCGAGTTGGCCTGCGCGAGAACCGAGACTCCCGCTTGCTGGAGGACCTGTGCTCGGGTGAATTCGGCGGTCTCCACCGCGACGTCGGCGTCTCGAATGCGGCTCTCGGTGGCGATGGTGTTCTGGATCAGGCTTCCGACGATCGATACCGTGGTGCTCATCCGGTTCACGACGGCGCCGACCTTGCTCCGGGCCGCGTTGACGCTGTCGATCGCCGTGTCGAGCGCCGTCATGGCGTTCCGAATTGCTCCGGCCGAGCCGTTGATCGCCTCGCCGTCCAGACCGAGGGTCGTGACCGTCGTATCGATCGGCGTTACCGTGATGCGGGAATCGACGGACGTTTCGCTGCCGACCTGGAAGACCACGGTGTTCGAGCCGTTGAGGAGCTTGATGTCGTTGAAGACGGTCGACTTCGAAACCCGGGCGACTTCCTCCAGGAGGGACTGGAACTCGGCGTCGAGCGCGTCCCGTTGGTCCTGGTCGCTCGTGCCGTTCACCGCCTGAACCGCGAGTTCCCGCATGCGCACGAGCATCGCGCTGATCTCGTTCAGAGCACCGTCGGCCGTGTTCGCAAGGGAGACCCCGTCCGCGGCGTTCCGCTGTGCTTGCTGCAGGGAGCGGATACGCGCGCGCATCTTTTCGGAAATCGCCAGACCGGCCGAGTCGTCCGCGGCGCTGGCGATGCGAAGTCCGCTCGACAACTTCGAGATCGAGCTCTCGAGTCGCCGGGAGTTCATCGAGAGGTTGCGCTGTGCCGTGATGCTCGCGACGTTCGTGTTCACGGTGACGGCCATGGGAATCTCCTCGTGTGTATCGTTGGGGACGGCGGAAGCGGATCAGAACCGAAGCAGCTGCAAGGCTGCCTGGGTGATCGAGTTCGCTTGCGCGAGGACGGCGACTCCGGCCTGCTGCAAGACCTGAGCGCGGGTGAATTCGGCGGTTTCGACGGCGACGTCGGCGTCCCGGATGCGGCTTTCGGTCGCGATGGTGTTCTGGATGAGGCTTCCGACGATCGAGACCGTGGTGCTCATGCGGTTGACGACCGCGCCGACCTTGCTTCGGGCGGCGTTGACGTCGTCCACGGCCGAATCGATCGCGGTCATCGCCGTGCGGATGTCGGTCGCCGTCCCGTTGATCGCTTCGCCGTCCAGGCCGAGCGTGGTGAGCGTGGTATCGATCGGCGTGACGGTGATGCGCGAATCGACGGAGACTTCGCTTCCGACCTGGAAGACCACCGTGGTGGAGCCGTTCAGAAGCTTGATGTCATTGAAGACGGTGGATCTGGAGACTCTAGTGATCTCATCGAGAAGCGACTGGAACTCGGCGTCGAGCGCATTGCGTTGATCCTGGTCGCTGGTGCCGTTGACCGCCTGAACGGCGAGCTCGCGCATCCGGACGAGCATGCCGCTGATCTCGTTCAGCGCGCCGTCCGCGGTGTTCGCGAGCGAAACGCCGTCCGCCGCGTTCCGTTGCGCCTGCTGGAGGGAGCGGATACGGGCTCGCATCTTCTCGGAGATCGCCAACCCCGCCGAGTCGTCGGCTGCGGTCGCGATCCGGAGGCCGCTCGACAGCTTCGAGATTGAGCCCTCGAGACGGCGCGAGTTGAGGGAGAGATTTCGCTGCGCGGTGATGCTGGCGACGTTGGTGTTCACGGTGATGGCCATTGGGATCTCCTTTTCGGTGTGGAAGGGCGGTTTCGGAAGGTCGCTTTGTACGGTCGGCGCTTCGGGATCCGACGGAACGAATTCGTTAGGTGTTCATGTTTCGGATCGGTTCATTCGTCGTGGGCCGGATCTCGGCGGGTCAGAATCGGAGGAGGGCCAGTGCGGACTGCGTGATCGTGTTCGCCTGGGCCAGGATCGCGACGCCGGCCTGTTGGAGGACCTGCGCGCGCGCGAACTCGGCGGTTTCGGTCGCGATGTCGACATCACGGATCCGGCTCTCGGTCGCGATCGTGTTCTGAAGGACCGCGGCGATCGTCGAGATCGTCGAGCTCATCCGGTTGACGACGGCGCCGAACCGGCTCCGGGCTGCGTTGATCTTGTCGATGGCGCCATCTACCTGGATGATCGCAGCGCGAGTCGTGTCGCCGTCGGTGTTGATATCGGTTCCGGAGATCAGCAGCTGGCTCGCAGTCGCCGCGGCGACGGAAACGTTCACCCGGTCGACCGACCCGGTGCCGGTTCCGACCTGGAAGTCCATGCCGTCGACGAGCGAGCCGTCGAGGATCTTGACCCCGGCGAACGTCGTCGTCTTCGCGACACGATCGATCTCGTCGATGAGGCCCTGGAACTCGGTATTGAGCGCGTTCTGCTCGGCGGTGGCGCTCGTGCCGTTCAGGGACTGAACGGCGAGCTCGCGCATGCGAATGAGCATCGCGCTGATCTCGTTCAGGGCGCCGTCGGCCGTATTTGCCAGGGAGATCCCGTCGTTGGCGTTCCTCTGCGCCTGTTGCAGCGACCGGATCTGCGCCCTCATCCGTTCCGAGATCGAGAGGCCGGCTGCATCGTCGGCGGCCGTGGCGATCCGAAGGCCGCTCGAGAGGCGGCTGACGGAGCTTTCGAGCCGGCGGGAGCTGTACGCGAGATTCCGCTGTGCGGTGATGCTCGCGAGATTGGTGTTGATCGTGAGTGCCATGACGGCTCCTTCTTGAAAGGTCGGTCGGTCGGCGTGCGGCGCCTCAGAACCGCAGCAACGTCAGCGCTGCGGACGGCGCGGCATTGGCCTGGGCCATGATTGCGGTTGCCCGTTGGGCGATGAGGATTTCCCGGATGCGGTCGGAGGCCGCGGGGTCGATCGGTTCGAAGAACCGGCTGAGTCGGCCGGCAATCGCGTCGGCGTGGGCGGCGAGCGCGGCGGACAGCTGTCGGGCGGCGGTCAGTCCGGACGTCGACGAGGCTTGGAGCCGGTGGAGTATGGTCGGGTTGACGTCGGTTGGATCGGCCGAACGTAGGACATGAACCGAGGCGGAGAGGATTGTGAGCAGCGGGCCGGCGTTCGTCGGAAGCGGCAGCTCTTCGAGAAGATGAAGGTCGATTTCGCGTGCCGACGCGATCGAGCCGGCAAGGACATTCCGGAGGTCGACCGGCGAGTTCCGCGATTCTTCGACGTGGTAAATCAGCGCTTCGAAGGTGTCGATCGCGTCGTGGATGGCGGAGATCGCTCCGTTGACCGAACGCTGGGAACCGAGAGCGCCGAGGAGTCTTTGGCGGTCACGGTCGTCCCGCAGATCGGCGTCGGGCCGGGTGACGTCGGGACGCGTGATTTTCGAACGGCGCTCGCCGAGCCGGGTCGCGAGCGAGCGATCCAGTCGGCTCGCGCGACGCGTCAGTGCCAGGGGGCGGGGCGTGGTCGAGGTGACGTTCATGATGGGCTCCTGGAAGCGGGACTGTCAGTTCTGGACCGAGTGGGTGTTGCGGATCGCGGACAAGCGGCACCAGCCCTCTCGAAGATTCGCGAGAATCCGGGCGCATGCGGCCAATGGTTCCACCCGGCCGTGGGCATCGGCGTCGAGGAGCAGTTGCCCGACCGTCGCGTAGAGACCGTGCAGCCGCGCGACGAAGACCGGATCGGGCGCCGGATCGAGCGAAAGCGCCAGTGCGTGCACGAAGTCGAGTGCGCGGGAGACGTTTCTGCTGCGAGCCCTCGTGTCACCGGCCCGGATGGCGAGGTGGGACCGATAGATCGCTTTCAGCGCGCCGTCGAGGAGCACGACGACGAGTCCCTCGGGTGTCCGGGTGGTCAATGAGTCGTCGAAGTAGGTTGCGTGTCCGTTCATGGCTCGGTCCGTGGGTACGAGGCGTTGGGAGGCGTTGGATCCTAGAATCGAAGGAGCTGGAGGGCGTTCTGGGTCAGCGAGTTGGCTTGTGCGAGGACCGCCATGCCGGCTTGCTGGAGGACCTGCGCCTTCATCATTTCGGAAGTCTCGAGCGCGACGTCGACGTCGCGGATTCGGCTCTCCGTCTCGATCACGTTCTGCAACATGGAGCCGACGATCGCGACGGTCGCCGACATCCGATTGACGACCGCACCGAACTTGCCGCGCGCCGAGTTGACCGTGGTGATCGCCGCGTCGACCTTGTCCACGGTGGTGCGAATGTCGCTCACGTTGGCGGCGTTGATGTTTCGGCCGTCGAGCGAAAGTCCGGTCGTGATCGTCATGTCGACGGCGCTGATGGTGATCCGGTTCGTCGGGTCGGTCTCCGCACCGACCTGGAAGTCCACGGTGCTGCCGCCCCCGTCGAGAAGCGGAACCCCGTTGAACTCGGTCGACTCCGCGATACGCTGGATCTCCTCGAGGAGCAGCTGGAACTCGTCGTTGAGGGCGTCCCGCTGCTCCTGGTCCGTCGAGCCGTTTGCGGCCTGCATGCCGAGCTCGCGCATCCGGACGAGCATTCCGCTGATCTCGTTCATCGCGCCTTCGGCGGTGTTCGCGAGCGAGATGCCGTCGGCGGCGTTCCGTTGGGCCTGCTGGAGCGACCGGATCCTGGCGCGCATCTTCTCGGAGATCGCGAGACCGGCGGCGTCGTCCGAAGCGACCGCGATCCTCAGGCCACTGGTAAGGCGGCCGATCGAGCCTTCGAGGCGGTTGGAGTTGCGCGAGAGGTTCCGCTGGGCAATGAGACTCGCGACGTTGTTGTTGATCGTGATGGCCATGTGTCTTCTCCCTGGGGTGGTTAGTTCGAAGTCTTGGCGGGCTCTCGGCTTCCGGGGCCCGGACGTCCGACCGATCGTGTTCCGCTCGGGGGTTGGTTGAACGAAAACATTAGTTTCTCTCGGGGTTCGTAGGTGGGGATCGGTCGGGCGGGATCAGGAGGTCGTCGAGTGGGGCCCGAATCGAGGTGACTCGAAGCACGTTGCGCGGAGGGCGTGCAGGATGCGCTCGGCAGTCGCGAACGATGCGGCCGAACCGGCGGCGAAGCCGTTCGCGAGGTGAAGGAGGACCGACCGGTAGCTCGCCGCAAGTTCCCTGTCGGCGGTCGACGTGTCGGCGTCCTCGAAAAGCTCCTGGACCAGCGACGCGGCGAAGGCGTAACGCTCCGCGCCGTCGGCTCGATCCGCGCGGAGGCGGGCATTGCGCAGCGCCGCGACCGCGGACAGGGTTTCGTCGAGCAACCGGAGGCGCGATCGCCGGAAGTTGCGTCGGGGAGGTTCGTTTCCAGGCAGCTGGGAGGTGCGGTTCAGGTGATGTCCCGTGATTGTCGGCGGTCGCGTCGTCATCAGAAGCGGAGGAGTTGCAGGGCGGCCTGGGCAAGCGTGTTCGCCTGGCTGAGGATCGAGACGCCTGCCTGCTGCTGGACCTGGGCGCGCGTGAACTCGGCGGTCTCGATGGCGACGTCGACGTCTCGGATTCGGCTCTCGGCGCCGATCACGTTTTGGATCCGGCTGGTGAGGGTCGCGAGCGTCGTGTTGATCCGGTTCGCGGCGGCGCCGAACTGGCCGCGGAATCCGTTCACCGTCGAGATCGCGTCGTCGAGATCTCCGACCGCGACTCCGGAATCGGTTGCGTTGCTGATCGTGGTATTCGAAAGGCCGAGGGACGAGAGGCGCACGTTCACGGCCGCGATCGAAATCGTGTCATTCGCGGTGCTCGTCGCTCCGACCTGGAGCACCGTCGCAGCGGCACCGGCGAGGATCTTGATCGAGTTGAATGTCGTCGCCTCGGCCAGCCGCTTGATCTCGGACTTGAGGGTCTGGAATTCGGAGTCCATCGTCTGCCGTTCGCTCGTTCCGTTCGTTCCGTTGAGTGACTGGATCGCGAGCTCGCGCATCCGGACGAGCATCGCGCTCACTTCGGAGAGGGCGCCCTCGGCCGTGTTGGCGAGGGAGATTCCGTCGCTCGCATTCCGCTCGGCCTGCTGGAGGGATCGTATTTCGGCCCTGAACCGCTCGGAGATCGACAGTCCCGCCGCGTCATCGGCCGCGTTCGCGATCCGTAGCCCGCTCGAGAGCTTGCCGATCGACGTCTCGAGCCTCTTGGTGTTGAACGCGAGGTTGCGTTGGGCGTTGAGACTGGCGAGGTTCGTGTTGATCAGGAGGGCCATGGTGATCTCCTCGGGACGTCAGATCGGGTTCGTGGATCAGAACCGGAGAAGTTGGAGCGCGGCCTGGGCGAGCGTATTTGCCTGGCCGAGGATGGCGACGCCGGCCTGTTGCTGGATCTGGGCGCGCGTGAACTCCGCCGTCTCGAGTGCGACGTCGACGTCCCGGATCCGGCTCTCGGCGCCGATGACGTTCTGGATCCGGCTGGTGAGGGTCGCCAGCGTGGTGTTGATTCGGTTCGCGGCCGCGCCGAACTGGCCCCGGTACCCGTTCACCGTGGAGATCGCGCTGTCCAGGTCGCCGAGCGCGGCCCCGGCATCGAGTGCCGCGCTGATCCCGGTGTTCGACAGTCCGAGGGCCGACAGCCGGACGTTGACCGCCGCAATGGAGATGGTGTCGTTTGCGGTGCTCGATGCTCCGACCTGCAGGACGGTGGCCGCGGCACCAGCGAGGATCTTGATCGAGTTGAAGGTGGTGGCTTCGGCGAGTCGCTTGATCTCCGCCTTGAGGGTCTGGAATTCGGAATCCATGGTTTGACGTTCGCTGGTGCCGTTCGTGCCGTTCAGCGATTGGACTGCGAGCTCACGCATCCGGACCAGCATGGAGCTCACCTCGGAGAGGGCGCCTTCCGCCGTGTTCGCGAGAGAAATGCCGTCACTGGCGTTTCGCTCGGCCTGCTGCAGCGATCGGATCTCGGCACGGAACTTCTCCGAGATCGAGAGTCCGGCGGCGTCGTCGCTGGCACTTGCGATCCGGAGACCGCTCGAGAGCTTTCCGATGGAGTTTTCGAGGCGCTTCGTGTTGAAGGCGAGATTCCGCTGGGCGTTGATGCTGGCGAGGTTGGTGTTGATCAGAAGGGCCATGTCCGTCTCCTTTTCAGTTCGTCGTCGTCGGTTCGAGATTCGTCGGGAGGTCGTGGTCGGTCGCCTCGGGGTCGCGCGCTCGTCGCTCGAAGCTGGGTTTCGCGCCGTTGATCGAGACCGTATTCATTAGTTCACGCGGGTCCACTTCGGGGTTCGCGGCAACGGTGGGTATGCTGGGGTGTCGAGGCTCCGGTGGGGTGGGACGGTGCTTTCGTTGGCTTCGTGTCGAGAGGGCTGGGATTCGGAAGATCGGTGCTTCGCTGCGTGGAGGCGTCGGTGATCCGTGTCGTGGCTCGATGGGGCGTGTACGGTCGGGTCGAGTATTCGTGTGGGCGGTGTGGGGTCTACTTGGGATGTCGGTCGTGCGCTCGTTCGAGAAGAGGCGTGTCGGGTGCTCGAGGCGTCCGCTCTCGGAGTACTAGCCGCCTCCGGGAGGTCGCGTCGCAGTCAGGCGGAGCGTGGTCGATCGTGGCTGCCACCGACGTCGATGTCGGTGCCGCCGCAAGAATCGATGAGTCGGTCTGGTGATCATTCTCAGTCTCGGGAATCGTCAGGATGTTGTCGTCCGCGCGATGGCGGTCGGTCAGAACCGGAGCAGTTGAAGGGCCGCCTGGGTGAGAGTGTTCGCCTGGGCGAGTACCGAGATGCCGGCGCTCTGAAGGACCTGGTTCCGCGTGAACTCCGCCGTTTCGGATGCGACGTCGGCGTCCCGGATCCGGCTCTCGGCAGAGATGGTGCTTTGGACCAGGCTGCTGAGTGCGGCGAGCGTGGTATTCATACGGTTTACGGCCGACCCGAAACTTCCACGCGCCGAGTTCACGTCGGAGATTGCGTCGTCGACGGCGGCGAGCGCGGCTTTGGTTTGGGAAATCGTTCCGCCTACCGAAGTGGTGTCGAGGGCGAGACCGCCGGCCGTGGTATCGACGACGGCGATCGAGATTCGGTCGTTGCTGGTGGTGAAGGCACCGACCTGGATCACGACTGCCGTCCCACCGTTGAGCAGGAAGACGCCGTTGAAGGCGGTAACCTGCGAAATCCGGTCGATTTCGGCCCGGAGGGAGACGTACTCGGTGTTGAGCGCCGTCCGCTCGCTCGTACCGTTGGTCCCGTTCAGCGACTGGATCGAAAGCTCTCGCATGCGGGCGAGCATTGCGCTGATTTCGCCGAGAGCTCCGTCGGCGGTGTTTGCGAGGGAGACACCGTCGTTCGAGTTTCTTTGGGCCTGCTGAAGAGAACGAATCTGGGCGCGCATCTTCTCCGAAATCACCAGTCCGGCTGCGTCATCGCTCGCAGACGCGATTCGGAGGCCGCTGGAAAGCTTGGTGACCGAAGACTCGAGCCGCTGGGAGCTGACGGCGAGATTCTTCTGAGCAGTGATGCTGGCCAGGTTGGTATTTACGGTGAGCGCCATGGGTTAGCTCCTCGAGGTGGTCAGAGAAGGAAGGGAATTGGTTGACCGCGTCTGGGCCGCGGACGCGCCGGTCGAAGCCTGCCGGAGTCCGGTCGCCACCGGCGGGTCCGCGAGCAGGCGCCCGGTCGTCGCGATCGGTCGAACCACGTTCGAGCGCGTGCCACGGCCGGTCCCCGACGGCTCGCACGGTAACGTGCGGGTGGGGCCATCGACGGTCGGTCGGCTGGACGGTCTTGGCGCCCGGGACGAATGGCGGTCGGCATGGACGGCGAGCCGTGAGAGTGCGTGCGAGCGGCTCATTCCGTGGCGCGCGGTTCGTCTCCAGTCGCCGCATGGCGTCGGCCGCTCCGTTCCTGCGCGGTGCCGTGCGAATGCGGCTCCGGCGGCGACGGCCGTTGGGGCGGGGAGGTGCGCGTATGGACGTGGCGCGACGCGAGCTGGGATGGACCGAAACCGGAGAACGAACACCTGGGCGCGCGTTGGCGCTGGTGCGTTCACGACGGCTGGAGTCCCGCCCACCGCGAATGGCGCGGTGTGTCGCGATTCGTCACGTGGCGAAAGTTCGACGGGAAGTTGTGGGATCAGGGTTGCCATGGGTTTTCTCATCGGCCTCTGCGTGTATCGGTGAAACGGAGCGCTGCGGTAGGTTACGTAGACGATCAGAAGCGCAGGAGCTGGAGGGCCGCCTGGGTGAGGGTGTTCGCTTGGGCCAGAACCGAGATGCCGGCGCTTTGGAGGACCTGGTTCCGGGTGAACTCGGCGGTCTCCTGCGCGACGACGGCGTCTCGAATGCGGCTTTCCGCCGAGATCGTGCTCTGGACGAGGCTGCTCAGGGCCGCGAGCGTAGTGTTCATCCGGTTGACGGACGATCCGAAGTTACCGCGGGCGGAGTTCACGTCGGAGATGGCATCGTCGACCGCCGCAAGCGCCACTTTCGTCTGGCTGATCGTCCCTCCGACCGAGGTGGTGTCGAGGGCGAGGCCTCCGGCCGTCGTGTCGACGACGGCGATCGAGATCCGGTCGTTGCTGGTGGTGAACGCACCGACCTGGATCACGACCGCGCCACCGCCACCGTTCAGCAGGAGGACGCCGTTGAACGCCGTGACCTGCGAGATTCGGTCGATTTCTGACCGGAGGGAGGTGTACTCAGTGTTCAGCGCGGTACGTTCGCTGGTTCCGTTGGTGCCGTTCAGTGACTGAATTGCCAGCTCGCGCATGCGGACGAGCATGGCGCTGATCTCGCCGAGTGCGCCGTCTGCCGTGTTCGAGAGCGAGACGCCGTCGTTCGCGTTCCGCTGGGCCTGCTGGAGGGACCGGATCTGGGCCCGCATCTTCTCCGAGATCACCAGGCCGGCGGCATCATCGCTGGCGGCCGCGATTCGAAGGCCGCTGGAGAGCTTCATGACCGACGTCTCCAGGCGCGCGGAGCTAACGGCCAAGTTCTTCTGGGCGGTGATGCTGGCAAGGTTGGTGTTTACGGTGACGG
>CAYJRR010000102.1:0-16148 GCA_964372275.1 uncultured bacterium | reverse complement strand
CCCTCTTTCCCACCACGACGCTCTTCCGAGCTCCGGGAGCGTTCCCGAGGCGGGGCGCGCAAAGCGGCTCTCACTCCATGCGTGAGGAGGCAGCCCAGCAGCGAGCGTGACGGCGGCCGTATCGCCGGCGCGCTCGCTGCGATGCCGACGGCCCATTGCGGCGGCGGGTGCAGTATCGGCTTCGGCGACCGCAGCGGGAGCGGTTTCGGCGACAGCTGCGGGAACGGGAACGGCAACGGCAACGGCAACGGCTTCACCGCATCCGCCGCTGTTGCCGCTCCCGATCCCGCCGCCGATCCCGTTGCCGCACTTGCACCCGATGCCGAAGCCGAGACCGCACCCGAATCCGAACCCGAAACGGTAGCCGTCGCCGTGGCCGCAACTGGAACCGCCGCCGATCCGGTATCCTGTACGCCTCGATGCCCCGCGCCGAACGTCCCTCCGCCGTCACCGTCGCCGCCGTCGACCTCGGGTCCAACGCGCTTCGACTCGGGATCGCCCGCTTCCGGCCGGGGCACGGGATCGAGGTGCTGGCGGAGGAGCGGGAGCCGGTGCGGCTCGGACGCGAGGTGTTCCGCACCGGCGAGCTGCCAGACGAGGCACGCGCGGGGGTGCTGGAGGCGCTGTCGCGGTTCGGGACGTTGATCCGGCGGCTCAAGCCCGACGCGGTGCGGGCGGTGGCGACGGCGGCGGTGCGGGAGGCGTCGAACTACGACCTGTTCCTTCGGCAGGTGAAGGCGCGCACCGGGATTCCCCTCGACGTGATCTCGGGCGGCGAGGAGGCGCGGCTCCTTTGCCTGGGGGTCCTCGGCGGGCAGGCGGCGGGGGACGGGGAGTCGCTGGTGATCGACGTCGGCGGCGGGTCGGCGCAGATCGCCGTCGCGCGCGGCGCGGAGGCGGTGCGCGCCAAGAGCCTGCCGCTGGGGGCGGTGCGGCTGACCGAGGTCTTCCTCAAGCGGGATCCGCCGCGGAAGAAGGAGCTGAAGCTGCTCCGCGCCTACGTCCGCGAGATCCTGCGGGCGCGCCTCGAGCGCGACCTGGTGCGGCGGTTCCCGGTGGCGATCGCGTGCGCCGGGACGGCGGGGGCGGTCGCGGCGATGCTGCGCGGCGAGGCGGTCGAGAGCGGACGGACGCGCGTCGAGGCGGGGGAGCTCAAAGGCCTGCTGCGCGAGCTGGCGTCGAGGTCGATCGCCCAGCGGGCCAAGCTCCCGGGCTGCGACGCGTCGCGCGCCGACGTGATCGTCGCCGGGGTCGCGGTGCTGGAAGGGATCGCCGACTACCTGGAGGTCGACGCGCTCGAGATCAGCCGGCGAGGACTGCGGGAGGGCCTGATCGTCGACACCCTCCGCCGCCGCGGGATCCTCGACGCCTCCGATCCGGAGTCGAGCCTCCGCGCCGGCCTCGAGTCGTTCGGGCGGCGGTGCGGTGTCGACCTCGGACACGCGGTCCAGGTGACGCGGCTGGCGCTGGCGCTCTTCGACCGCCTGGAACGGCGCGTGCTCGAGCCGACCGGCCGCGCCGTCCCGGCGGCGGTCGCGCGGCGCGTGCTCGAGGCCGCGGCGATGCTCCACGACGCCGGCGTCTTCGTCAGCTACGCGCGCCACCACAAGCACTCGGCCTACCTGATCGCCAACGCCGACCTCCCGGGGATGACCGAGACCGAGAAGGCGCTCGCCTCGAACGTCGCGCGCTACCACCGGCGCGCGCACCCGCGCGACCGCCATCCGGAGTTCGTCGTGCTGCCACCGGAGGAGCGCCTGCTCGTGCGGCGGCTGGCGGGGATCCTCCGCATCGCCGACGGGCTCGACCGTACCCACGACGGCCGCGTGAAGTCGGTCCGCCTGAAGGCCCGCGGAACCCGGCTCTTCGTCGAGGTCGGAAGCGCCAAGGAGCTCGAGCTGGAGCTCTGGGCGGCTCGGCAGAAGGCGGCCCTGTTTCGCGAGGCGTTCGACGTGGAGATCGGCTTCCGCGCGGCGCGTCGCTCGGGCGACCGCGGCTCGCGTCGGGCGGCGCGGACTGCGGCAAGGATTCCTTCCGGAGAGACAGGCGCGCCCGCCGCAGGACGCCCGCGGCGCCGCTAAATCCCTGAATTCGATCGTTGGCGTACTGGCATCGGCGTTGCGTTCCTCCGCGGTTTCGGGAGGACAGCCATGGTCGGGACGAAAGGGAGCGGGTCCGCACGGAGCGCGCGCCGGGGCCGCCGCGTGCTGCGCTGCATCAAGGCGGTCGCGGCGTCGGTCGCGCTCGCGATCCCGGCGGCGAGCCTGGCCTTCGACTGGAACGCCGAGACCGGCTTCTTCCAGTGGCTGCTCGGCCGGCAGGGATTCTTCACGCCGACCTCCGGGCACACGCTGGCCACCGCCTGCGCCCTCGACGAGGCGTCCCGCCGCGCGGCGGCCGATCCGGCGCTCACCGGCTCGCTGTCGCGCGCCGTCGGCGATCTCCTGCCGCGCAACCTGGACCAGGTCCAGTTCTCGGTCCCCTACCAGCTCCTCGCCTTCGGCAACTGGGGGAACGAGATCTTCACCAACAGCAGCCTCGAGGGACGGGCGACGCACGAGGACGCCGGAGCGTTCCTGAAAGGTCGCTACAACCGGTGGCTGTCGTCGGAGATCGCGCAGAAGGTCTACCTCGGCACCAAGACCGGGAACGACTACTCCGCGACCTACTACCTGCACTCCGAGGCGATCGACGGGAAGACGCAGGGCGAGAGCTTCGACGCGGTCAAGGCGCACGCCGTCGGCGCGATCCGGGCGTCGATCGAGAACCTGCGCGAGGCCGATCGGAAGGGGCAGCCGTTGCCCGACTTCTCGGGCGGCTTCAAAGGTCTCGCGCCCGAGCAGTGCAACGAGCGCTGCCGCGGGCTCGCCTTCCTCGGATCGGTCTTCCACGTGATCGAGGACTCGTCGGCGAGCTGCTCCGGCGGCGCGCCGACGGCGCTCGGCGAGAAGGGACAGGGCTGCATCCCCGGCGACGGCCACACCGTGATCGACTGGACCCCGGCCGGGCGGCCGCAGGTCGTCTCGCTCGGCGACGACAAGTCCTACCAGGAGCGGATGGACGTCCACGGCACCATCGACGGCCTCTACACGAGCTGCAACACCGGGGTCTACCGCTACCGCTCCCCCTCCGGGCAGACGTTCGATCTCAATCCGAAGTTCGACAACGCGAGCCTCCTGATCGAGGTCGCGCGCGCCGTCGGGACGAACGAGGACCCGGGCGCGGCCGCCAACCGGATCTGGAACGAGGTGCTGGGGGGGCGGTTCGCGTCGCCGGAACACCGCCGGCCGCTGCCGCCGACCGGACCGACCACCACCACCGCGTTCGGCCGGTGGATCGGCGACGTGGGAGAGACGCTCGGCAGCGGCTGGTGGCAGCCGACCACGAACTACACCTGGACCTGGCTCGGCCGGTTCGTCGCCTGGGTCGACCACCGGTACGGCGACGCCGACGGCTGGTCGGACGGGGTGCGGACGGCCTGGGGGACGACGGGCGGTTCGAACGTCGCCCGGAACGCCCCGACGTCGGCGGGCCGGGGTCCGACGATCGGTCCGCGGACCGGCGGCGGAACGCCCCGCTGACGCGTCAAAGTCTTGAAGGTTCCGGGGCGCCGTGGTTTCTTCCCGGTCCCTCGGGGCGCGCGGGCTTTCCTTGCCTCTCTTCGACTACCGGTGCAAGAACGGGCACACCGTCGAGGTGCTGTTGCGCGCCGGTGAGCGGGGCCCCGGCCGGTGCGGCGCTTGCGGCGAGCGGCTGCGGCGGGTCGTCGCGGCGCCGGCCCCGGCGAAGGTCCGCGGCGGGCGCCGCCGGCGCGATGTCCGGTATCGGGGCAAGGGGTCCAAGGTGAACCTGCTCCGGGAGGGAGGGGCGTGATCGACCGTTACTCGCGGCCGGAGATGGTCGCCGTCTGGACGCCGGCGCGCCGATTCCAGATCTGGCTCGAGATCGAGATCCTCGGCGCCGAAGCGCGCGTCCGCCGCGGCGAGGCCCCCGCCGAGGCGCTGCGGACGATCCGCGCCAAGGCCGGGTTCGACGTCGCGCGCATCGACGAGATCGAGCGCGAGGTGAAGCACGACGTGATCGCCTTCCTCACCTCGGTCGCGGAGCGGGTCGGACCGGCGGCGCGCTTTCTCCACCTGGGGATGACCTCCTCCGACGTGCTCGACACCGCCTTCGCGGTGCAGTTGCGCGAGGCCGGGCAGCTGTTGACCCGGGGGGTCGATCGCGCCGCCGCGGCCGCCAAGGCGCTCGCGCTCGCCCACCGCGAGACGCCGATGATCGGCCGCAGCCACGGAATCCACGCCGAGCCGATCACCTTCGGTCTCAAGGCCGCCTCCTGGTTCGCCGAGCTGTCGCGCGCGCGCGAGCGGCTCGTGCGCGCGATCGACGTCGTCTCCTACGGAAAGGTCTCGGGGGCGGTCGGCAGCTTCGCCAACGTGCCTCCCGACGTGGAGACGTACGTCTGCGAACGGATCGGCCTGAAGCCGGAACCGGTCGCCACCCAGGTCGTCCCCCGGGACCGCCACGCCGAATACTTCTCGCAGTTGGCGCTCGTCGCGGGGACGGTCGAGCGGATCGCGGTCGAGATCCGCCACCTGCAGCGGACCGAAGTGCGCGAGGTGGAGGAGTTCTTCTCGCCGGGGCAGAAGGGCTCCTCGGCGATGCCGCACAAGCGCAACCCGGTCCTGTCGGAGAACCTCACCGGGCTGGCCCGCCTGATGCGCGGCTACGCCGACGCCGCGATGGAGAACGTCGCGCTCTGGCACGAGCGCGACATCTCCCATTCGTCGGTCGAACGGGTGATCGGACCGGACGCGACGGTGACGCTCGACTTCATGCTCCACCGCCTGGCCGGCGTCCTCGAGAAGCTCGTCGTCTATCCGGAGCGGATGGCCGAGAACCTCGCCTCGTCCGGCGGCCTCCATCATTCCGAGCGGGTGTTGTTGGCGCTGGTCGGGAAGGGGATGACGCGCGAGGAGGCGTATCGCGTGGTGCAGCGGAACGCGATGGCGGCGTGGTCGACGCGGGGGAGCTTCCGCGCGGAGCTCGTGCGCGATCCGGAGGTGACGCGGCGGCTCCCACCGGCCGAGCTCGACGTCCTCTTCGACGAGCGGCACCACCGCGCCGGGGTGGACGCGATCTTCCGCCGGGTCTTCGGCTCGGATTCGGGCTCGGCGGCGGCTTCGCCAGCGGCTGCCGCTTCTGGATCGGGTTCGGCTTCGGATCCGGCTACGGCTACGGGTACCGCCACGGTTTCGGCCCGGCCCCGCCGATCCCCCCGCCGGGCCCACCTTCGCAAGAGAGGCAAACGATGAAGGCCTTGGTCTACGTCACCTACAAGAGCGGCGTCCTCGATCCCCAAGGGAAGGCGGTCCGCGGCGGCTTGCAGACGCTCGGCTTCGCGGAGGTCGCCGACGTGCGGCAGGGGAAGTTCTTCGAGATCCGCCTCGAGGAGAAGGACGCCGCCCGCGCGAAGGAGCGGGTGCAGGAGATGTGCAGGAAGCTTCTGGCCAACCCGGTGATGGAGGACGTCCGGGTGGAGATCGTGCCGTGACCGGCCCGAAGGCCGCGGTCGTCGTCTTCCCGGGGAGCAACTGCGATCACGACTGCGATTGGTCGACGCGCGTCGCGGCCGGCTGGTCGACGCGGGTCGTCTGGCACAAGGAGACCGAGCTGCCGGCGGGGCTCGACGTCGTCGTCCTCCCCGGCGGCTTCTCCTACGGCGACTACCTGCGGTGCGGGGCGATCGCGTCGTTGAGTCCGATCATGGCGGCGGTGAAACGCTTCGCCGACGCCGGGGGGACGGTGATCGGGGTCTGCAACGGCTTCCAGGTGCTCTGCGAGAGCGGGCTGCTCCCCGGGACGCTGCTGCGCAACCGCGACCTCGCCTTCATCTGCGACGACGTCTGGCTCAAGGTCGAAAGCCGGCGCTCGCACGCCTCGCGCGGGATGCGGGCCGGCGAGCGCCTGCAGATCCCGATCGCGCACGGCGAAGGGTGCTACTTCGCCGACGAGGTGACCCTGGAGCGGCTCGAACGGAACGGGCAGGTCGTCTTCCGCTACTGCGACCGCGACGGAAACGTGACCCCCGCGTCGAACCCGAACGGGTCGCTCAAGTCGATCGCCGGCATCTGCAACGAGCGCGGGAACGTGATCGGGATGATGCCGCACCCCGACCGGGCCTCCGAAGCGGCGGTCGGCAGCCGGGACGGTCTCCGGGTCTGGGAGTCGCTGGCGCAGGGACGAGGGCCGTGAGGGCGGCCGGGGTGCGACCGCGGCGGTGGCGCGACGCCACGCGTTCGGGGGCGGGGGCGGCGGCGCTCCTGGCGGCCGGCTGCGCGCAGCGCCACGCGATCGAGGAGTACTTCCCCTTGCGCGTCGGGAGCGCCTGGGTCTACGAGTCGACCTCCCTCGCCGGCCCGGAGCGGCTCGAGTACCGGATCCTCGGGCGGACGGTCGGGGCCGGCGGCGAGACGCGATACCTGCTCGACGCCGGCGGGGAGCGCTACTACCTGCGGCAAGGGGAGCGCGTGGCGATCTCGGTCTCCCCGGGGATCTGGAGCGTGCTGCTCGAAGGTCCGCTGACGGTCGGACGGCGCTTCGACGGCGGGCTTGCCGAGCCGATGGTCCACCCGGTCCGGGATGGCGAGGGGCGGCCGCAGTCGACGTTCACCACCCGCCGCAACGAGGCGCCAGCGACGATGGCTCCGATTCCGTCCTCCGGGTACAAGGTGGTCACCTCGTTCGACCGGACGGTGGAGGTGCCGGCCGGGCGGTTCACCCGTTGCCTGGAAGTGGCCCATCTCGCGGGAACGCTCGTCGGGTTGAAGCTGTATGCCCCCGGCGTCGGGCTGGTCTATGCCGAGGCTTGGCAGGAGCGGGAGGGAAAGCGCGCCCGGGTGGCGCGACAAGCGCTCGTCTCCTACGTCGAGGGAGCGGGCGAGGAGACGCGATGAAGATGGACGTGGTGGTGGACGGCGCGCTCGCGCGGGAGCACGGGCTCGACGACGAGGAGTTCTCCCGTATCCGAACGATCCTCGGGCGGCTTCCGTCGATCACCGAGCTCGGGATCTTCTCGGTGATGTGGAGCGAGCACTGCTCCTACAAGTCGAGCCGCGTGCACCTGAAAAAGTTCCCCACCACCGGGCCGCGCGTGCTGCAGGGGCCGGGCGAGAACGCGGGGGTGGTCGACATCGGCGACGGGCTGGGCGTCGCCTTCAAGATGGAGAGCCACAACCATCCCTCCTACATCGAGCCCTACCAGGGGGCCGCCACCGGCGTGGGCGGGATCCTCCGCGACATCTTCACCATGGGCGCGCGCCCGATCCTGTGCATGGACTCGCTGCGCTTCGGATCGTTCGACCATCCCCGGACGCGTTACCTGCTCGGCGGCGTGGTGGGCGGGATCGCGGGGTACGGCAACGCCTTCGGGGTGCCGACCGCCGGCGGGGAGACGGTCTTCGACGCCGCCTACGACGGGAACATCCTGGTCAACGTCTTCGCCCTGGGGCTGGTGAAGGCCGACCGGATCTTCCGAGGATTCGCCAGCGGCCCGGGGAACCCGGTGATCTACGTCGGCGCGCGGACCGGGCGCGACGGGATCCACGGCGCGACGATGGCCTCGGCCGAATTCGACGAAGCTTCGGAGTCGAAGCGCCCCACGGTGCAGGTCGGCGATCCGTTCACCGAGAAGCTCCTGCTGGAGGCGTGCCTGGAGCTGTTCGAGACCGACGCCGTGGTGGGCATCCAGGACATGGGGGCGGCGGGGCTGACCTCCTCTTCGGTGGAGATGGCGGGGCGCGCCGGGAACGGACTTCGGCTCGATCTCGATCGCGTGCCGGTGCGCGAAGAGCGGATGACCCCCTACGAGATCATGCTCTCCGAGAGCCAGGAGCGGATGCTGCTGGTGGCGAAGAAGGGGCGCGAGGCGGAGGTCCGCCGCATCTTCGACAAGTGGGACCTGGAGTGCGCCGTGGTCGGCGAGGTGACCGACACCGGGCGGCTGGTCGTCACGATGGGGGGAAAGACCTACGTCGACATGCCGGTCGCGCCGATCTCCAACGAGGCGCCGCTCTACCGCCGGCCGTCGAAGGCGCCGCCGCCGCGGAAGGCCGTCGATCCGGCGACCGTGCCGGAGCCGAACGACCTCGGCGGCACCCTCCGGCGGCTGCTCGCCAGCCCCAACCTCTCCGACAAGAGCTGGATCTGGCGGCAGTACGACCACATGGTCCGAACGAATACGTTGCTCCGGCCCGGCGACGGTGACGCCGCGGTGCTGCGGATCAAGGGGACGGGGAAGGCGATCGCCTGCTCGACCGACTGCAACGGCCGCTACGGCGCCCTCGACCCGTTCCTCGGCGGCGCGTCGGCGGTGGCGGAGGCCGCGCGCAACGTCTCGTGCAGCGGGGCGACACCGTTGGCGATCACCGACTGCTTGAACTTCGGAAACCCCGAGCGCCACGAGATCATGTGGCAGCTCGAGCGTGCCATCGACGGGATCGCGGAGGCCTGCCGCGAGCTCCAGGTCCCGGTCGTCTCCGGCAACGTCTCCCTCTACAACGAGACCGAAGGGGTGGCGATCCATCCGACGCCGACGGTGGGGATGGTCGGCCTGATCGAGAAGGTCGACGAGCGGTCGCGCCTGGGGGCGATCGCCTTCGAGTCGGACGGGGATGTGATTTTCCTCGTCGGTCGCGGAGAGCCCGGCCTCGGCGGCAGCGAATACCTGTCGGCCGTCCACGGGCGCGTCGAGGGGCCGCCGCCGGCGATCGACTGGCCCGCCGAGCGCGCCGCCGCCGCCGGTGTGCGCGAAGCGGTGGCGACCGGCCTGGCCCGCACCGCCCACGACCTCTCCGACGGCGGTCTGGCCGTCGCCCTGGCCGAATGCTGCCTCGCGCGCCGACCCGAACCGATCGGCGCGCGCATCGCGCTCCTCGCCACCGCGCGGGGGACGAGCGGCCGCGGCGACATCGCCCTGTTCGGCGAGTCGCACGGGCGCTACGTCGTCTCGGTGAAGCCCGACCGCGCCGCCGACCTCGAATCGCTCGCCGCCCGCTGCGGCGCCCCCGCGGTCCGCCTGGGGACGGTGGGCGGCGATCGGCTGACGATCGAGGGGCTGCTCGACGAAACACTGGCGTCGCTGGTCGCCGCGTGGCGATCGTTTCCGCCGAAGTAGGCGGGTCGAATCCGATCCGAACCGAATCGGTACCGGTAGCCGACCCGAATCCGATCGAAATCGGTATCTGGACCGACTCCGATCGGACCGGCTCGGCTCGGATTGGACTCGGATACCGATACCGATACAGCTTCGGATCGGAGTCCGATAGGGATACGTCTACCGCTACCGGTACGGTTCCGTTCGGCCCGGCTCCGTCCCCCGCAGCCGCTCCAACGCCCGCGCGAAGTCGGCCGGCAGGGGCGCTTCGACGCGGAAGCGTTGCTTGCTCAGCGGGAAGACGATCGCCGCGGCGTGCAGCGCCACGCGGTCGATCGGGCTGCCGGCGGGTGGCGGGTCCCCTTTGGCGGCGGCGCGCCAGGCGGGGTTGTAGCGGCGGTCGCCGACGAGCGGGTGGCCGATCGCGGCGAGGTGGACGCGGATCTGGTGCGTCCGGCCGGTCTCGGGAAAGACAGCCAGCAGCGTCCGTTCCTGCGGGCTCCCGGCGTGGCGCGCGAAGCGCTCGCGGACGGCCCAGCGGGTGGCGGCGGACTTGCCGCCGTCGCGCACGACCATCCGTCCCTTGCGGGCGGCGGCGATCGGGAGGTCGATCCGCCCCTCGTCGGCACGCGGGAGGCCGTCGACGAGCGCCACATACTCCTTCTCGACCTCGCCGCGCTCGAACGCCGCCGAAAGCAGGCGCTGGGCCTCGACGGTGCGGGCGAACAGGACGACGCCGGAGGTTTCGCGATCGAGGCGGTGCACGAGGTAGAGCGTTCCGCCGACCGCCGCTCGCGTGCGATCGAAGAGGGTGGGGCCCTCCTTTCGGAGGCGGTCCGGGATCACCAGGTCGCCGGCCGTCTTGGCGACGGCGATGAACGAATCGTCGCGCGCGAGAAACGCCGGCGTCACGCGAGCTCCGCGGCGAGCAGGGGCTCGTCGAACGCTTCGCGCGGGACGTTGAAGTTTCCGATCTTCAAGCCCGGCCGTGCCGCCACCAACCGTCGCAGCAGCGTCTCGATCCCGATCGGCTCCCCTTCCTCGGGCGGCAGGCAGCCGAGGTAGGCGTCGGGGTCGATGGATAGGTTCCGTGTCTGGATCAGGTCGGGCTTTGCCGCGGCCACCAGGTCGACGAGCGCCTCCGCCTGCCGCGGCCGGTCGTTGAAGCCGGGGAACAGGAGCAGGTTGAGCGAGACGAAAAGGCCCACCCGCTTGGCCTCGGCGACGCCGCGCGCGACCGCCTCCCAGCCGTAGCCAGTCGGCCGGTAGTAGGCCTCGTAGGCCGTCTTCTCCGCGGCGTTGAGCGAGATGCGCACCGAGTCGAGGCCGGCTTCGCGCAGGCCCGCGTACACCTCGGGCCGGCTGCCGTTGGTGTTCACGTGCAGCGTGCCGGACGAGGTCCGGCGTCGAACGTCTCGGCAGGCGTCGGCGATGGCGTCGGCGCGCAGCAGCGGCTCCCCTTCGCAGCCCTGTCCCCAGGAGACGATCGCCTCGCTTCCTGCCGCGGCGAAATGGGAGGCGGCGACGCGCACGCATTCGTCGACCTCCGGTCCGACGGCAATCCGCCACTGCGACGGCGGCGGTCCGGTCTCGGGGTCCTGCTCGGAGATGCAGCCGACGCAGGCGGCGTTGCAGGCCGGCGAGAGCGGGATCGCCCCTTCCCACCGCTCGTAGAAGACGTTCTGGGCGGTGAAGCAGCGGTACTCGTGCGCGCAGCGGGCGACCTGGTCGAGGACGCGGTTTCCGGGGTCGCGTGCGATCCGGGCCCGGATCCGGTCGTCGAGATCGGGTGTGCTGTAGAGCGACGGATCCCAGTGCCTCCTCCGATCGGTGCGAATCGCGGCGCCGACGAGCGTGCCGCCGGCGAACCCCGCCGCCGCGTAGGCGTAGAGCGGGAGGACGGGGGAGAGCCCGCGAGTGTGGTAGGCGGGGAGGTGGGTGCGGGTCCAGCCGGGAGGGAACAGGGCCGCCACCGCCACCGGCCGGATCGACCGCGCGCCCATCCGTACCGACTCGACCACTTCGACCTTGCCCGTCGCCCGGTCGACACCGACCGGCAATCGGCCCGGTAGCGAAGCGACGTTGGCGCTCGTCCCGGCGTCCGGCACCGGGCGGAACGTCCCCGGCGGCGCGGCCCGCGGCGACGTCCCGACGCAGATGGCCGCGTCGAGCGTGGGGTGCTCGTAGAGGCGCCCCGCCTCGTCGGCGAAGGCCAGCGCAATACGATCGGTACGGGCCGCGCGTCGCACGTGGCGTTTTCGCGCGGAGGGTTTCGACATCGAGCCGCTCGGGTGGGGTCTAGAGGAGTCGAACCTCTGACCTCTTCCATGTCAAGGAAGCGCTCTAACCAACTGAGCTAAGACCCCGGAAAAGGCGGCCCATGATAGCCGGGTGCCGACGGCTGTCAAAGGGAGTTAGGATCCGCGGCCGTTGAACGAGCCGCGCACCGCCGTCTTCGTCAGCGACGTCCACCTCCAGGGGATCGACGACCCGCGCACCGCCCCGTTCGCCGAATTCCTTCGTTCCTGGAAGGGGAGGGTCGACGCGATGTTCGTCGTCGGGGACCTGTTCGACTTCTTCTGGGGGTTCCGTGGGGTCGTCTACTGGCAGCACCTCCCGGCGCTGGCCGCCTTCGACGAGCTGGCCCGATCCGGGATGCGGCTCGCCTACGTCGAGGGGAACCACGAGTTCCGCATCGCCGAGGCGTTTCGCGGGGCGTTCCGGTTCGAGACGTTCGTGGGGGAGGGGGAGGTCCGGGTCGCCGGGAAGCGGATCCTGCTCTGCCACGGCGACCTCGCCGACCCCGCCGACCACGGCTACCGCCTCCTCCACCG
Organism: uncultured bacterium; assembly: GCA_964372275.1. Lineage (GTDB taxonomy): Bacteria > CAYJRR01 > CAYJRR01 > CAYJRR01 > CAYJRR01 > CAYJRR01. The sequence goes on along the minus strand of CAYJRR010000102.1, from coordinate 4,160 downwards.
GCTGCTCCGCAATCCGGTGACGACGGCGATCGGATCGGTCGTGCCGCCCTCGTGGGCGATGGCGGTGGCGCGCCTGGCGAGCGACACCAGCCGCGCCTATCGCCCAGGTCGCGGCCAACGGCTCAACGAGCTCTTCCGCGCGCGCGCCCGCCGGGCGTTCGCCGACGGCTTCGACGCGGCAATCTTCGGCCATTCCCACGAGCCGGCGCTCGAAACCCTCGACCACGAGGGCCGCCGCGGCACCTTCGCCAACTGTGGCGATTGGGTCGAGAACTTCACCCATCTGCTGTTCGACGGGGAGCGGTTCCACCTCCGGCGCTCGGACCGGCCGACCGGAGCGATCGCCGTCCAGAGTTGAGACGCCGCTCGGACCGTGTGGGATTTTCCTACAACCTAGGGTGAAGACCGGAGGGCGAGGGAGCGCACCGCCCTCGGGTATCCTCGCGCCATGGCTCGGGAACTCTGAGGCCCGGCGAAAAAAGTTCGTTGACAGGTGGGATCGCCCTTGGTAGTTTAGGGCCACTAAACAAATTGTTTTCTGAGGCTGAACCGCAGGACTTAGTCTCACTAAACTTTTTGTTTAGGCCGCAAACCGGGTGCAGCGCCGCGAAATCGCGGTTTTTGGAGTCATCAGAAGGTTCGGAACGAGACGGAGAGTACAGCGCGCGTTGGACAACGTTCTCGGCATATCGGCCATCCGCAAGGAGCCGCCTTCACCGGAGGCGGCGTCGATCAAAGGGCCCATGGACATCGGTCAGCGCATCAAGGCGTTGAGGCTCGCCCAGCAGATGACGCAGGAGGAGCTGGCGAACCGTACCGATCTGACCAAGGGGTTCATCTCCCAGCTCGAGAACGACGCCACCTCCCCCTCGATCGCCACGCTCACCCAGATCCTCGACGTGCTCGGCGTTTCGCTCGCCGACTTCTTCCGCGGCTACAAGAGCGAGCGTGTCGTCTTCGGCCGGCAGGCCCGCGTCCTGGCGGCCGAGAGCAGCGACAAGGTCCGGTTCGAGCTGCTCGTCCCCCGCGCCATCAACCGATCGATCGACCCGGCGTTCGTCACCCTCGGGCCCGGTGGGCGGACGGTGATGGACAAGATGCACGAGGGGGAGGAGGTCGGCTACGTCATCACCGGCGAGATCGTGCTGGTGCTCGACGGGGTCGACCACCTGGTGAAGGCCGGGGAGTGCTTCTCCTTCTACCCGAACGCGCCGCACTGGATCGAGAACCGCGCGGCGCGGGAGGCGAAGCTGATCTGGGTGACGAATCCACCGACGCACTGACCGCCGCACGAGCCACGAGGAGGGAAGAAAAGAAATTGACCAGCCTGGGAAAGCACCTGCTCCTGGAGTTCTACGAATGTGACGTCGCGTCGATCAACGACGTCTCGCGCGTAGAGCAGAACTTGAACGATGCCGCCGAAGCGTGCGGCGCCACCATCATCAAGAGCGTCTTCCACGGGTTCAACCCGATCGGCGTCTCGGGCGTGGTGGTGATCTCCGAGAGCCATCTCGCGATCCACACCTGGCCGGAGCACGGCTTCGCCGCGGTCGACATCTTCACCTGCGGCGACACCGTCGATCCGTACGTGGCCCACGAGCTGCTCAAGGAGCGGTTCGGCGCCCAGAAGGTGAAGATCCTCGAGGTGAAGCGCGGCAACCTGCGGATGCCGAAGCACCGGCTCCTGAAGGTGGTCGGCGAGACGCGGGTCACCGCCGGCTAGGCTGTTCGCCTGTTGGGTCTCGACGGCGGGTGCCCGACGGCGCCCGCGATCCCCCGTATTCCGTGACGGCCGTGAGCCGATCGATTCGTTAGGAGAGAGCCACCGATGTCGAAGACGAACGCCTTGTTCCCCCAGGTCCCCGACCTCTACTGGCCGTGCGCCGGCACCGCGGAGGGGTTCACCGAGCTCAACGCCTTCGACGGGGCGCTGCTCGCCGCCGGGATCGGCGACACCAATCTGGTGAAGATGTCGTCGATCGTTCCGCCGTCGTGCAAGCGGGTGAAGCCGATGCGGCTTCCGGGCGGGGCGCTGGTGCCGGTGGCCTACGCGGCGCAGACCTCCAACGTGCCCGGGCAGTGGCTGTCGGCGGCGGTGGCGTGCGCCGTCCCGCACGACCCGTCGCAGGCGGGGCTGATCATGGAGTACCACGCGATCGGCGAACGGGCGAAGGAGGCCGAGGAGCACGTCCGCGAGATGGCGCGCCAGGGGTTCGCGACGCGCAACCGCGAGATCAAGGAGCTGATCTCGGTCTCGGCGGAGCACCAGGTGGTGAAGAACGGCGCGGCGTTCGCCGCGATCACCCTGTGGTGGTCGGGCTGGGGGAGCAAGTAATGTCGATCTGGTTCGACGAGGCGTACGCGGCAGGGCACGGGGAGACGACGGCCGGCGAGCCGGTCACGCGACTGGGAATCGCCGTCGAGAAGACCCTCTTCCGCGACAAGAGCCCCTTCCAGGAGGTTTTGGTCTTCGAGAGCAAGGGCTGGGGGCGGGTGCTCGCGCTCGACGGCTGCTTCATGGTGACCGAGCGCGACGAGTACGTGTACCACGAGATGCTCGCCCACCCGGCGATGACCGCCCACGGCAAGGCGAAGGACGTGCTGATCATCGGCGGCGGCGACGGTGGGACGGTGCGGGAGGTGCTCAAGCACGACCCCGACCACGTCGACCTGGTCGAGATCGACAAGATGGTGATCGACGCCTCCCGCGAGTTCCTGCCGTCGGTGAGTGCCAAGCTCGCCGACCCGCGGGTCGCGATCCACACCGTCGACGGCCTCCAATGGGTGAAGGAGAAGAAGGGGTCCTACGACGTCATCCTGATTGACTCCTGCGATCCGGTGGGACCCGGGATCGGGCTGTTCCAGGCGCCGTTCTACCGGGACTGCGCAGCGGCGCTCCGCAAAGGGGGGATCTTCGTTGCCCAGAGCGAGAGCCCCCATCAGCACCCCGACATCATCCGCAAGATCTTCGCGGAGCTGGGCCGGGCCTTCACCCACCGCGGCATGTACCTGGCGCACATGCCGACCTATCCGACCGGCTGCTGGAGCTTCGCCTTCTGTAGCAACGACCTCTCGGTCGGGCAGGGGGCCGCGAATGCGCTGGCGTCGACGCGGCCGGTCGAAACCCGCTACTACAATCGCGAGCTGCACCCGGCGGCCTTCGTGTTGCCGAGCTCGTTCCGCCGCCTGGTCGACGGCGCCTGACCCGGCCGTTTTTGGTTGGTCTTCCGCGGGGCCGCGGATATAACGATGGGCTGCATCGGGGGAGAGGCGTCCGGTCAAAGAAGGCCAACGGCCGATGAAGGGGTCGGGAACTCGAATGAACCAGCGCGACATGAAGAAGTTCAAGGAGCTTCTCCTTCTCGAGAAGAAGAAGCTGATGGCCAACGCCAAGCACACGATGGAGGACTCCATCGAACAGGTGAAGGCCGACAACGTCCTCGACGAAGGGGACGAGGCCTCGGCCGAGGCCGACATCTCGATGGTCTACCGGCTTCGCGACCGGGAGCGCTACCTCTTCAAGAAGATCGACAAGGCGCTGGCGAAGATCGAGGAGGGGAGCTTCGGCACGTGCGAAGAGTGCGGTGACGAGATCGGGATCAAGCGGCTCGAGGCCCGGCCGGTGACCGACCTCTGCGTGAAGTGCAAGGAAGACCAGGAGCAGCGCGAAAAGGAGTACGCGGAAGGGTAGCGGCCGGCAAGCGATGGCGGAGAACGACAGCGGCCCGCGCGCTCCGGGCGTCGCCAAGATCCAGATCCAGACGGAAAGCGCCGAGCGCTTCGCCGAAAAGTACGCGGGGAACCTCACCCCGACCGGCCTGTTCATCAAGACGACGCGCCCGCTGGCCCCCGGCCGCGAGGTGCACTTCGTCGCCACCCTTCCCGACGGCAAGTCGCTCTTCGAAGCCCTGGCGGTCGTCGAAAGCGCGCGCAGCGAGCCCGACCCGGCCACGGGGGAGAAGGCGGGGATGCGGCTGCGCTTCACCGCGTTCGCCCCCGGGAGCCGCGACGTGGTGATGCGGATCGTCGGAGCCCACGGCGGCTCCCGCTCGCCGGAGGCGGCCGCCCGCGCGGCGGCCGCGGTCGGAGGCCCCGCCGGCACCGGCGCGGGTCGCCCGTCGGGTCCGCGGGCGCTCCGGGCACATCTCCGTCACGTCGAG
>CAYJRR010000101.1:0-16194 GCA_964372275.1 uncultured bacterium | reverse complement strand
CAGGACCGCCTTCTCCTCGGCCGAGGCGGTAAGGAGGAGGCGGCGACGACCGTTTCCGAGCGCCTGGAACCGGCCTGCGAGTCCGGCGGCGGTGTTGCTGTAGAGCGTCCCCGCGGTCGCGTCTAGGAAGAGGCCGACCTCGGCGCGGTGGCCGCTCCAGATCGCCTGGTCGATCCGGGCGTAGAGGTCGAGCGCGAGGTCGTCGCGGATCTGGTTGTCCCAACCGTGCGGCAGCAGGTTTCCCGTGGCGCGATGGATCTCTGTCTGCATCCACTCCCCGCCGGCGCTCGGTCCCAGGATCCCGGCGTCGAGCGCCAGGGTGATCGTCTGCCGCCGGTCCGGGAGGCGGACAACGCGCACCGGACCCGCGACGAGATAGGCCGCGAACGGCCGATCCCCCGCGCGGATCCGGTCGCTCCGGAGGCTGGTCGGCGTGAATCCGGTGTGGCGCACGACGAAGCCGCGCGCGTCGTCGGCGAAGACGACGAGGCCGAGGCCCTGGGTGTAGTAGTAGTCGCGGTCGACGAAGAAATCGTTCGCGTAGTCGAAGCGGACGAGCGGCTCTCCGCGCGCGAACGCGGCGTAGTCTCGGAAGTCGACGTTTGTGCCGGCGGCGGGCGGCGACGCGAGGAGAAAGACCGACAGGAGGCCGCACGCCGCGGCGACGCGGACCGGGATCGTCGATCGCACGATCGGAAGCCTACTCCCGATCGGGTCAACGCCGCGCGAGGAGGAGGGAAAAGCGGCCGTCCGCGCCGGTCCATTCGCGCTCGACCGCCAGGCCGGCGGCGTTCAGCAGGCGGCGAAGCACCCCGTCGCCGTACTTCACCGAGTCGCTCATCCGCACGCGCTCGCCCGCGCGAAGGCGCCGGAGCGGCCGTCCGGCGAGGGCGAGCTCGAGATCGCGTCTGGCGACGAACTCCTTGGTGACGGCATGGAGGCCATCGCCGTCGGAGCGCACACCGAAGCGGAGATCGCCGTCCGCGGCTCCGACCCCCAACGCGGCCAGTGGCGCGAAGGCGAAGCGCCGGTTGTCGGGATGGTCGTAACCGCGGAGCGTCTCCTCGCCTGCGAACCGCTCCCCGTCGACGAGCAGCCGGTCGTCCGGGCCGAGAAGGGGAACGATCCGCCGCGGAAATCGTCGCGGGTCGAGGGCGCCGAAGGTGTTGCCGAGGACGGTGTAGAGCGTTTTGCCGGTCCCCCGCAACGCCGCGAGGTGGCCGTCGTCCAGGAGGTCGAGCTTGAGCCCTCTCGCCGGCGCGCCCGCCTCCGCGACCGCCCGTTCCAGGAGGAGCTGGCTCGAATCGACGGCGATGAACGCGGGGCGGCGACCCTCGAAGGCGTCGAGCAGGAGGCGATCCTTGCGCCCGTCGCCGCAGCCGAGGCCACACAGCCGGTCGGGGATCCGGTGGCCGGAGGCGAGCTCCGGAGCCGCGGTGCGCAGGATCGACGTCGCGCGCTCCGCGTTGCGATAGGCGGGCGACGCGCACAGATCGATCCAGGCACGGGCCCCCGCCGGAAACCAGTAGAAAAACCTTTCGTCGAGGCGCCCGGCCGCGAGCGAGTTCTCCAGCGATGCGGCGATCTCGCTCTCCGGCAGCCACACGTCGATCCGGAGCCCGGGCATCGGTTCCCCGGTGGGGATCGCGTCTTGCGCGGCCGGGCTCCGGCGCGCCGGTCGATCAGGGGGGCGACCAACCCGCGTGCGTCGTGCCGTTCTGGAACAGCCAGAGCCGCTGGTCGGCGGCGTGGGGACCGGGAAAGTTCACCTCGCCGCCACCCGGGAAGCTCACCACGATCTGGTCGACGATGGTCGCCTCCCCGAGACCGACGTGCAGAAACATCGAGTCCTGGCATCCGAGACCGGTGTTCCCCTGGACGTGGCGGATCCAGGTGCGGCCCCCCGCCGTCACGCGCACCGTGGCGCCGATCGCCGACCGGTTGGTCGTCGTCCCGTTGCCAACGGCGCGAATCTGCAACCAGTGACCCTTCCCCTCGGTGATGTCGTTGCGGAAGAGGGTGTCGTAGGTGGCGAGGTCGAGGTCGCCGTCGTGATCGAAGTCGGCCGCCGCCATCCCCCATCCGTCTTCGGTGGTGATGCCGGCGTGAAAGGCGTCGAGCTCGAAGGTGCCGTTGCCGTTCCCCCAGTAGAAGTCGGTGGGACGGCCGTCGTATCGGGCGGAGATCGCCAGGTCGAGATCGCCGTCCTGGTCGAAGTCGGCGAGCGTGGGGACGGTGTGCGTCTCCTGGTATCGTAGCCCCGCGCCGCTCTCCGGATAGCTCCAGTCTCCGGCCAGATCGGTGAACGCGCCGGCGTCGTTGCGGAGCACGCGCGTCTTGTCGGAGAAGTGGTAGAAGCGCGGATGCGCGAGGTTGGCTTCGACCAGGTCGAAATCGCCGTCGCCGTCCAGGTCCCCCCAGGCGGTTCCGAGCGTGTGCCCCCAATACCAGTCTCCCTGGAACTCCGTCGGCTCGCCCTCGAGTCCGCTGTCGGAGGCGATCTCGGTGAACGTTCCCCCGCCGTCGTTGCGGAAGAAGAGATTCGCCTGCAGGACGTAGTTGTGGACCAGCAGGTCGAGGTCACCGTCGAAGTCGACGTCGATCGGCGCGGCGCCCCGGCTGGCGGTGGCGGTCGGCAGGAATCCGCGCGTGCCGGTCCAATCGGCGAACGTTCCGTCACCGTTGTTCCGGTAGACGTTGTCGACGAAGTCGGGCAGGTCGAAGCCGCAGTTGTAGTTGGCGACGTAGAGGTCGAGCCGGCCGTCGAGGTCGAGGTCGATCCAGGCGCCGGCCTGGGACTGTGGGTAGAGAGCGGTCGGATCGCCGCAGACGTCGCTCGACAGGAGTCCCGAGACGCCGGCGGCCTCGGTGACGTCGGAGAACGTTCCATCACAATTGGAGTGGAGGAGGCTGTTCGGTTCGGTGAGGTAGTCCGACGCGACGAACAGGTCGAGGCACCCGTCGTTGTCGTAGTCGCCCCAGCTCCCGGTCCCCTGGATGCCCATCGCGGCGATCCCGGAAGAGGCGGTGGTCGCGATGAACGTCCCGTCCCCCTGGTTGCGCCAGAGATCGGGCCCGTGCGTGACGACGTCGTCCCACCCGTCGTCGTCGTAGTCGCCGAACGCCATCGTCGGGCCGAAGTAGACGCCGCTCACCGGTTGGAAGAGCCGGTCCTGCGGCAGGACTTCGTCGGTGTATTCGAGGTGGAGGCTCACCAGGAAGTCGAAGGGGAGAGAGAAGGAAACCCCTTGGAAGTAGGTGTTCTCGAGCGCGTCGGTCAGTTGCAGAGCCGAGTGGCACTCGTCGAAGAGGAGGCAGTCGCCCTCGCCGTCGACGCCGTCGTCGAAGGCGAAGGTCGCGTCTTCGGGGCTCTCCGCCGCGTGCGCCACGAAGACGAGCCCGGGGTGGGCGATTTCGATCGGTTCCTCGAGGACGTAGTCGATCGACTCGCCGTCGTCCGCGTCGCGCTGGCAGCGGGTTCCCGTCCAGAGCGGATCGGCGAGCCAGTAGTTGTATCCGTTGTGTCCGAGATCGGCGTAGAGGCCGGCCTCGAGCTCCTCGCGCGCGTCGGCCAGGTTCGTCCATCGCACCGAGAATCCGTGGATGCGCGCCGGCCGGTCGATGTCGAACCGTACCCCCTCGTGGAGTGGTTCGTCGTCGAGGTCGAAGTCGCGGTTGCCGACGGAGATCCCCCATCCCTGTCCCCGGACGCCCCCGGCCTCGTCGCCGTCGTCCCAGGAGATCGTCACCAGTCCGTCGGGAAGGGTGCCGGCCGCCGTGCCACAGTCGCGATCGCCGTCCCCCTTTCCGCCGCACGCCGGAAGGGCGACGGCCAACAGCAGCCAGAATCGGAAGGCCCCGGGCATCGGATCTTTCAGTCTATACTACGGGGAACGTGGGGGCCGCGCCGGTCGCGGGTTCCCCGATCCGGGCGGGGACTTACGTCGCAATGGCCGAAGCGCCCAACGAAGGTCTGTTCGTCGGCATCGTCGGCGCCGACACCGAGATGTTCAAGACCTGCGCGGCCGCGCTCCGCCCGATTGCGTCGGTGGTTCCGCTCACCGTCGGGGTTCGTGATTCGGTCGTGGGCATTGCGCCCGGCCAGCGCGCGCCCGAGGAGCTGTGGGAGGTCGACGCCCTGCTGATCGCGGTGGGGAGGAGCCTGCCGGAGGAGATCGCGCGGGTCGCCTGGTGCAACGCGACCAATCCGACCGTGCCGCTGATCGTCGTCGCGACCGGCGTCGATGCCGACCTGGCGGTAGAGCTGGTGAAGTGCGGCGCGCACGACTTCGTTTCCGCGCCGCTGATCCCCAACGTGCTGCGCTTCAAGGTGGAGCGGGCGATCGGTGCCCGAAGCGGTCCGGTCCTGGAGACACCGGTGCTGGCGCCGCTCGACCGGTCCCGCAGCGGGCGCGAGTACGACGGTGCGAACGCGCGGCGCTGCTTCCGGGCGCGTCCGATCCTCGGTCGCAACGTGAGCGTCACGGTGCGCCTTCCGAACGGGAGCGATCAGGCGTTCGCGGTGGAGGACCTCTCGATCGCCACCGACGGCTGGCCCGGAGGGATGCTGCTCCGCACGGAGCGGATGCCGCGACAGCTCCCGTTCGCCGACTGGTCGACGCGGGGGCTGGCGATGCGCATCCGGCTGCCGGACGGCAAGACCGAGCCGATCGTCGCCAGCGGTCGAATGCTCCCCGGGACCCGCCGCACCACGCGAGCCGGACTGTTGCGCTTCGCGATCCAGTACGCGCTGCAGAACGCGATCGACGCGGCGCGGGTCCAGAGCTACTGGATCGAATGCCAGCACCGCCGGCTGGCGCCGCCGTGAGCGCGCGCGGGGGGCCGACGGACGACCTCGGGATCTACCGGAACGCCTGGCCGATTCGCCGCACCTTCTTCAGCTCGGGGGGCGGTTCTCCGTCGGGACCGGGCTCGGCCGGAGGGATTCCGTCGAGCGGCATTCCCCCTTCGGCCTCCTCGATCACCACCAGCTTGGACGGACCGCGGAGGTCCTCCTCGTAGGATTGGCGCAGATCGCCGATCTGCACCTCGACCCCCGCGAACAACTGCTTCCCGAAAGCGACGGCGCGCTCGACGCGCAGCTCGCGGGTCTGCATCAGGATCTCGATCTCGTTCTCGAGCTGCGCGACCTGCTTCAGGAGGTCCTGGTGCACCAGCGCCTTGGCTTCGACCGCCTGGTGGCGCTTCTCGTTGTAGCCGACGCGCTTCGACGGATCGGTCAGCGCCGGACCGTAGATGTTCTCCAGCTCGGTGATCTTGGCGCGGACCTGGTTGACCTCTTCGCGCAGCGCGCGGCGGTGCTTCTCGGAGTAGTACTCGACCCCGACGGCAACGTAGGTGCGGCCCGCCATGTGGGAGCCGAGCTCGGAGCAGTTGACGCCGGAGAAGGCGATCGTCTCTCCGCCCCGGATCTTTCCGCGCGCGACCTGGACCGATCCGAACGAGCGCACCTTGCAGTTGAGGATCTGCCCGGCGACGACGACGTCTCCGCCGGTCTCGACGTCGCAGGCGTTCAGGTACTTCGCGCGGAAGATCCCGCCGCAGCGGACGATCCCCTTGCCGTTGCCGCTGACGCCGCCGTTGACCGTGATGTCGCCGCCCGACTCGAGCGTCGCCGCCCCGACGTTGCCGGCGATCAGGATCCCTTTCGTCCCCTTCACCTTGAATCCGTCGAGGACGTCCCCCTGGACGTTCACGAACCCGGTGAAGAGGATGTTCCCGACCTTGAAGTCGACGTTTCCCTTCACCTGGAGGATGGGGCTCACCTCCAGGAAGTCGCTGCGCAGCAGTACCTGGCCATCGCCCGAGGCGAAGAAGGTGTTGCCGTTGCGCAACTCCACCTTCGGTCCGGCCTTCACCCGGCACTCGGGCCCGGGGATCGGGGGGATCGATTCCCAGAAGAGGTTCCGGCCGGCGGCGCCGAGCTTCGGCGGGACGATCGTCGCCAGCTTGTCGCCCGCCTGGACGTTGCGAAGCGAGGTCGGGCGCTCGTGGTAGTCGATCGGCGCGTCCTCCGGGACGTCGCGCGGTTCGTACCACTCGATCGCCCATTCGAGACGGCCCGCCGGCCCCGGAGCGGGTGGCGTCCCGAAGGCGAACGGGTGCAGCGACATCGCCGGCCGGTTCCCCTTGGAGGCGGGGACGTTGGCAAGCGCCTCGCGGACGCCGGAGCGCTCGCCTTCGCTCATTTTCACGCGGCTCTCTTCGATCGCGCGGATGACGACGTCCGGATCGAACCGGTCGACGTCCCACACCCCGAGCGTCAGGAACGCCGTCACCGCCAGCTCGTCGACGTGGATGTAGACCTCGCAGATCGGGTCCTTGCTGTGACCGGCGACCTTCCATTCCTTGGGGACGTTCGGGACGTCGAGCTCGGGCGGTGGAAGCTCGGGGGGCATCTCCTCCCCCGGCTGGAGCAGCGGATCGTTGGTGTCGTCCAGCGGGAAGTCGAAGTTGGGAGCCGGCGTGCCGAGATCGAGATCGCCGAGGTCGTCGCGCAGCGGGACCGCCGGCGGCGCGACGTCCGGTGGGGCGAAGTCGTTCGGGTCGTCGTCGGGCATCATGCGCTCGACCCGAGAGCCTGCCGCAGCGCGCCGATCACCGTGTCGACGTCGGCGTCTCCCATCGCCGGGAAGATCGGCAAGCTCAAGGCACCGGCGTAGTACCGCTCCGCGTGGGGGAAATCGCCGGGACGGTAGCCGAAGGTACGGCGATAGAACGGGTGAAGGTGGACCGGGATGTAGTGCACCTGGCTGTAGATCCCATTCGTCCGGAGCCGGTCGTAGACGCGGCGCCGGTCGTGTTTCGCCGGGTCGAGGTGCACCACGAACAGATGGTAGGCGTGCGCGCGGCCGGCGGGGAGCGCCTGCGTCCGCAGCCCTGGCACGTCGGCGAACGCGCGGAGGTACCGCGCAGCGATGGCGCGCCGCCGCTCGAGGAAGCGCGGGAGCTTCGCGAGCTGACTGGTGCCGAGCGCGCACTGGAGGTCGGTGAGTCGCGCGTTGTAGCCGATCGCCTGGATCTCGTGGTACCAGCCGCCCTGGTCGGCGGCGATCTCCGCCGGATCGTTGACGATCCCGTGATGCCGGAGCCGGCGGAGGGTCTTGGCGAGCAGGGGATCGTCGGTCAGGACCGCGCCCCCTTCGCCGGTGGTGATGTGCTTCACCGGATGGAAGGAGAGGCACGTCATCTGCGCGAACCCGGTGCCACCGATGGCGCTCCCGCCGAGCTCGGCGCCGAGCGCGTGGCAGGCGTCGGCCACCACCACCGCACCTGTCCGGTCGGCGGTTTCGCGGATCGCGCGTAGATCGCATGGAAGCCCGGCGAAGTGGACCGGGATCACTACCTTGGTGCGGCTGTTGATCCGCTCCGCCAGCGCTTGTGGGTCGATGTTCCAGGTCGCCGCGTCGATGTCGGCGAATCGCGGCGTTCCGCCGCAGTAGACGACGGCGTTGGCGCTCGCGGCAAACGTGATCGGCGAGGTGATCCCCTCATCCCCGGGACCGAGCCCGGCGGCGAGGCAGGCCAGGTGGAGGGCGACGGTCCCGTTGGCGACGACCACCGCGTGCCTCGCGCCCGTCGACGCCGCGAGCGCCTCCTCGAACCGGTCGACCGCGGGACCCTGGGTCAACCAGTCGCCTCGCAGCACGCCGACGACCGCCTGGACGTCCTCCTCGTCGATCAGCTGGCGACCGTATGGAAGCTTCATCGTCGGTTCAGGCGAGCCCCTGCTCCTTGGCCCACTCCTTCGCATCGGGCAGGTCGAGCAGGGCGATCATCTTCCGGATCTCCTCGGTATTGAGCCACTTCTCGTTGGCGTCGGACGCGTACCGGAATCCCTCCGGGCACGGCTTTCCGGAAAACTCGCGGTCCGTCGCGCGCCACTCCTGCGGGGGCAGGACGACGTATCGATCGCCGATGTCGAGCGCCTTGCGCGCGTCGTCCTCGGGGATCATCACCTCGTGCAGCTTCTCCCCCGGCCGGATCCCGATCATCTCGTGCCGGGCCTTGGGGTTGATCGCCCGGGCGACGTCGGTGATCTTGGTGCTCGGAAGCTTCGGCACGAAGATCTCGCCGCCGCTCATCTTGCACGCGCAGTCGACGACGAAACGCGCGGCGTGCTCGATCGTGATCCAGAATCGGGTCATCCGGGCGTCGGTGATCGGGAGAACCGATTCGTTCCGCATGCGGAGGAACAGGCCGATGACGCTTCCGCGGCTTCCGACCACGTTTCCGTAGCGGACGACCGCGAACCGGGTCTGGTTGGCGCCGACGTAGGCGTTGCCGGCGACGAACAACTTGTCCGAACAGAGCTTGGTCGCCCCGTACAGGTTGACCGGGTTCGCCGCCTTGTCGGTCGAGAGCGCGATCACCCGCGGCACACGGCAATCGATCGCCGCGTCGATGATGTTCTGCGCGCCGATGATGTTCGTCTTCACGGCCTCGAACGGGTTGTATTCGGCGGCCGGTACCTGCTTCAGCGCCGCGGCGTGGATCACGATGTCGACGCCCTCGAACGCCCGCGCCAGGCGGTCCCGGTCCCGGACGTCGCCGAGGAAGAACCGCGTCCTCCGGTCGTCCCCGATCCCTTTCATCTGGGACATCTCGAACTGCTTCAATTCGTCCCGGCTGTAGATGACCAGCTTCCGAACGAGGGCTTCCGAAAGGAGCAGTCGGGTGAGGGCCTTGCCGAGCGACCCGGTTCCGCCCGTGATGAGGACGGATTTTCCTTCGAAGTAGCGCACGTTGACTCGAATTACATCATCGATCGATGGCCGCGAGAAGAGCGCGCTCGTCGAATCGGAGGAGCTTCGCCCAGGCTCCCTTGATCACGCCGTTCTGGACGTCCGCCGTATCGGGACTCGAGTAGTAGGCGACGAGGATCGTTCCGTCCTTTCGGCGAACGACCGACGGGTACCCGCAGTCGATCGTCGATCCGTCGTCCGCGAGAACGAGCGTCCGGTCGATCCAGGACTCCCCCCCGTCGCGCGAAACGCGGGCTCGGACTCCGTACGGCTCGCGTCGATGTCCGTAGACGAGGAGGACCGACCCGTCGGAAAGGACGACGAGGTCGGCCGGGTGTTCGTTCGCTTCGGTGACGGGACGCGGTTCGGAAAAGGTGCGACCGCCGTCCTTGGAGCGAGCGACGTGGATCGCGGCGTCCCGGCCGGTCGTACGGAACGCGCCGAGAAGAACCCGATCGGGGAGGAGAACGTACGACGCTTCGTTGTAGTTCGCCGCCGCGATGGTCGATTCGCCGAAGGTCCGTCCTCCGTCGGTCGACCGGACGAATCCCGTCCAGAACTCCGTCTCGCGCCCGGCCCACGTCTTCGGAAGGCGGGGGCCGTAGACCGGGAGCAGGAGCGTCGGCGGATCGCCGGGCAAGGTGACGATCCGGCCGTACGGCGAGGGAGTGACGTAGGGCGCGCTGTCGAGGGCGGACCGGGACCAGGACTCCCCCTTGTTTTCGGAGCGAACGACGCAGGTTTCGTATCGATACAGCGATCGGTTCAGCGAGCCGTCGGGTTCGTACGATCCGTATCTCCAGTACGCGAGCACCAAGGCCCCGTCCGGTGCGACGCCAAGCGCCGGGTTCCGGTCGTCCCAATCGCTGCTTGCAACCACCTTCGGCGCGGTGAAGGTCTTTCCGCCGTCGCGGGAGACGACGAGGTCGACGCGGCCCCGGTTCCCGAAATGGGCCGCTCCCCCGCGGAGGACGCAGTAGAGATCGCCGTCCGCGCTCGCCTGGTCCAGGACGGGGAAGTACCCCTGACCCGCGACGATCTCCGTCGCGCCGGACCCCGCGAGCTTCCGAACGTCGATCGGCTTCTTGCCGCTCTTCGACATCACCCACGCATCGTAGACCGCGGTTCAAAACGACAGCAACTTCAGCGCCGTCCTGTAGATCGATTGCGACTGGGTCAGCACCGCGATCCCGGCCTCCTGGATGATCTGCGACCGGACCAGGTCGGCCGTCTCCGCGGCGATGTCGGCGTCCCGGATCGCGCTCTCCGCCGATCCGAACCCGGCGAGAAGGGAATCGATCGAAGACTCTGCAGCCTCGAGCCGGGAGGCGGCGGCCCCGAACTTTCCGCGCGCTTCGGAGACCTTTCCGATGGCGATGTCCAGCTTGTCGATAGCGGTGTCGGACGCCGTCGTGCCGACGTTCACCATGATCGTGGCGATCCCGAGCGTGGTGACCCGGGTGTCGGCGAGTTCGATGGTGACGCGATTGACCGCGCCCGGATCATGGCCCACGTGTATCTTGACCGACGTCACCTGCCCGTCCAGCAGACCGATGTCGTTGAACTCGGTGGTGGATGCGAGCCGGCCGATCTCGTCGCGGAGGTCGTCGAACTCCTCCTGGAGCACGTCCCGGTCGTCGGTGGACAGCGTGCCATTGAGAGATTCGACGGCGAGCTCGCGCATTCGCGTGAGCATGTTGTTCACCTCGTCGAGCGTACCGTCCGCGACGTCGGTCAGCGAGACTCCGTCTTCGGCATTGCGTCGCGCCGATTCCAGCGATCGGATCTTCGACTTCAATCCGTCAGCAATCCGAAGGCCCGACGGGTCGTCGGCGGCCGAGTTGATGCGGAGTCCGGACGAGAGTCTCTCGACGGAGCGCTCGATATCGCGTGTGGCCTGGGCGATGTTGCGACGCGCGACGAGCGAATAGACGTTCGTTCGAATGGTCACGTTCATGGTCGGCGGACCTCTACGGCGGCGACGCCGTGCGACGTTGTCCAACGAGTCTTCCGCGATACGGCGCTGCGGCCGTCGGCGCGTCTCCGGAGTGCGACGCCGCGGGGAAGAAAGGGGGTGACTTCCCACGGGCGGCGCCGCGACTCCGAAGACGAGGCGAAGTTCGACCGGAAGCCGACGGCGGACGGCAAGCTGCGCGAGGGCATCGCCTCGACGCCGGCCGCCGGGCACGCCGCGGGAGAGAAAAGGGGGTAACTCTCCCGTATCGGTCGTGCCCGGCGAACGGCGGCGAGGCGAAGGTCATTCGTCCGATCAGGTTCACGTACGGAATGGAGCGGTTTTCGCAGGAAGCGGGGGGCTAGAACCGAAGGAGCGAGATCGCGATCTCCGGGAGCGAGTTCGCCTGGGCGAGTACCGCGACGCCGGCCTCCTGCATCAGTTGGTTTCGCGCGAACTCCGCGGTCTCCGCCGCGATGTCGAGATCGCGGATCCGACTTTCCGCCGCCGAAAGGTTCTGCACGAGCGTTCCAATGGCGGAGAGGGCGAAGTCGACGCGGGCGGAGGTTCCTCCGAACTTGCTGCGAGCCTTGCTCACCTCGTCGATGGCGGTGTCGATCTTGTCGATGTAGTTCTGGATGTTCGCGGCGGTGTCGTCGAGGGTCGTCGAGCCGACGTCGAGTCCGCCGCTCGAGACGGTGAGATCGGTGAGGCTCAGCTTGATCCGATCGGCCGCGGCGCTCGCGATGCCGATCTGGAACTCGATCGAGCTCACCGTTCCGTCCAGGAGATTGATCCCGTTGAACTCGGTGGTCTTGGCAATGCGGTCGATCTCGTCGATCAGGTCCTGGTACTCCTCGTCGAGCGCTTCCCTGTCGCTTGTCGTGGTGGTGCCGTTCAACGCCTCGACGGCAAGCTCGCGCATCCGGACGAGCAGTTCGGTGATCTCGCCGGCTTGACCGTCCGCGAGCGCGGACAGGGAGGCGGCGTCGGCTCCGTTCCGCTGCGCCTGCTGGTAGGACCGGATCTGCGCCTTGAGTCTGTCGGAGATCGCGAGTCCGGCCGGGTCGTCCGCGCCGGTATTGATGCGAAGTCCGCTCGACAGTCGGGCGACGGATCGCTCGAGGCGTCGGGTGCTCTCCGCGAGACTTCGTTGCGCGGTGATGCTCGCCTGGTTCGAATTGATGAAGATGGACATTTCGATTTCCCCTTTGATCCGGCCCGCCGGTCCTTCCGGGGGCTCGGTCCGTCCGTGTTTTAAGAACTAATTGATTCGTTAAAAGTCCGAGAGGTCGCCGTTCCTGCGTGACATCGCGCTTCGGTGCGTTTCGGTTTCGGTCTCGGCGGTCGATCCCGCGTCGTCCGGTGAAACGGTCCGCCGGCCTTCGAGCGGCGGTGGCGAATCGGGTGCCTCGGGTGGCGAGCGTTCTCGATGTGCGTGCCGCGTGAGTCGGTCAGGCGGTGGCGGGCGGTCCGGTGCCCGGTGGCGTCATTGGCATGGCGGCTCCTTTCAGTGCAGGAGGGCGGATGTCGGCTGTCGGTCCGTGGAAAGGTGTCCTGCGCGCAGAACGGCGAGGATCCGGGAGGCGGTCGACAACGCGGCCAGCGCCGAGCCGGCGTTTGCGGTGAAGAGGAGGCCGGTCAGTCTCGAATGGATCCGCGCGCGAAGGGCGCGTCGCTCGGGTGTCAGGCCGAGGTCTCCGGACGCCGAGATCTCGCGCACGCACGTGAGCGCTCGGGAAAGGCATTGGCGCCGGTCGCCATCGTCCCCGCGGCGAATTGCCTGCTCAGCCCGATACGCGGCCTGGAGGGCCGTGTCGTATAGCAGGAGGGTGGAGTCCCAGGAGTTCGCAGGGGCCACGGGCGCGCATTCGCGCGTCGGCCGTCCGTTCATGGTGTCTCTCCGGCGTTCGAGATTCGAGCTACGGGATCAGAAACGCAGCAGCGCGATCGCGGACTGGGTGAGGGTGTTCGCCTGGGCCAGCACGGCGACGCCGGCCTGCTGTTGGACCTGGGCCCGCGTGAACTCGGCGGTCTCCAGCGCCACGTCGACATCGCGGATGCGGCTTTCCGCGGCCATGGTGTTCTGGATCATGCTGGCCAGGGCGGCGATGGTGCTGTTGACGCGATTGAGCGCCGCGCCGAACTTTCCGCGGTAGCCGCTCACCAGGTCGATGGCGGTGTCGATCCGGTTGACGGCAGCTCCGGCCGAGACGGCGTTCGAGACGTGGGTGCTGAGGACGTTCAGTCCGGCCGCCGAGACCAGCGCGTTGACGGCGCTGACGGTGATCCGGTTGGTACTGTCGTTCTCGCTTCCGACCTGGAACACGGTGCTGCTGCCGCCGGCGATCAATTCGACGCCGTTGAACTTCGTGGCCTGGGCGAGCCGGTCGATCTCGGCGATGAGGAGCCGGTACTCGGTCTCCATCGTCTTGCGCTCCTCGGTGCCGTTCGAGCCGTTGAGCGATTGGATCGCCAACTCCCGCATTCGGGTGAGCATCGACCCGACCTCGGCCAACGCGCCGTCGGCCGCTCCGGAAAGCGAGACGGCGTCGCCGGCATTCCGTTCGGCCTGCCGGAGCGATCGGATCTGGGCACGCATCTTCTCCGACAAAGAGAGCCCGACCGCGTCGTCGCTCGCGGTTGCGATCCGGAGGCCGCTCGACAATCGAGCGATGGAGCTCTCAAGTCGGCGTGAATTGACCGACAGGTGTCGTTGTGCCTCGACGCTGGCGATGTTGTTCGCGATGGTCAATGCCATAGGCCTTCCCCTCGTGAGTGTTCGAACGGGCGGGCGACCGTGGGCGCGTGGCTAGAATCGGAGCAGCTGGAGCGCGGACTGGGTGAGGGTGTTCGCTTGAGCGAGCACGGCGACGCCGGCCTGCTGCTGGACCTGGGATCGCGTGAACTCGGCGGTTTCCATCGCCACGTCGACGTCGCGGATGCGGCTTTCCGCGGCCATGGTGTTCTGGATCATGCTGGCCAGTGCGGCGATGGTGCTGTTGACGCGATTGAGCGCCGCGCCGAACTTTCCGCGGTACCCGCTCACCAGGTCGATGGCGGTGTCGATCCGATTGACGGCGGCCCCGGCCGAGACGGCGTTCGAGACGTGGGTGCTGAGGATGTTCAGTCCGGCCGCCGAGACCAGCGCATTGACCGCGCTGACGGTGATACGGTTGGTGCTGTTGTTCTCGCTTCCGACCTGGAACACCGTGCTGTTGCCCCCGGCGATCAGTTCGACGCCGTTGAACTTCGTGGCCTGGGCGAGCCGGTCGATCTCGTCGATCAGGAGCCGGTACTCGGTCTCCATCGTCTTTCGCTCTTCCGTGCCGTTGGATCCGTTGAGCGACTGAATCGCCAGCTCCCGCATCCGGACGAGCATCGAGCCGACCTCGGCCAGCGCGCCATCGGCCGCGCCGGAAAGAGAGATGGCGTCGCCGGCGTTCCGCTCGGCCTGCCGGAGCGATCGGATCTGAGCCCGCATCTTCTCCGACAACGAGAGGCCTACCGCGTCGTCGCTCGCGGTTGCGATGCGGAGGCCGCTCGAAAGTCGAGCGATGGAGTTCTCCAGTCGGCGGGAATTTACCGAAAGGTGTCGCTGGGCCTCGACGCTGGCGATGTTGGTATTGATGGTCAGTGCCATGTCTCACTCCTGGTGTAGTGGGTGTAGGAACCGGGATCCGGAACGACCGCGCGGGCCGGTCGCGGAGCTAGAAACGAAGGAGCTGCAGAGCGGACTGGGTGAGGGTGTTCGCTTGCGCTAGAACCGCGACGCCGGCCTGCTGCTGCACCTGGGCCCTGGTGAATTCGGCGGTTTCCAGCGCCACGTCGACGTCGCGGATGCGACTCTCCGCTGCCATGGTGTTCTGGATCATGCTGGCCAGCGCGGCCACGGTGCTGTTGACGCGGTTGAGCGCCGCGCCGAACTTTCCGCGGTAGCCGCTCACCAGGTCGATGGCGGTATCGATCCGGTTGACGGCGGCCCCGGCCGACACCGCGTTCGAGACGTGAGTGCTGAGGATGTTCAGTCCGGCCGCCGAGACCAGCGCGTTGACGGCGCTGACGGTGATCCGGTTGGTACTGTTGTTCTCGCTTCCGACCTGGAACACCGTGTCGTTGCCGCCGGCGATCAGCTCGACCCCGTTGAACTTTGTGGCTTGGGCGAGGCGGTCGATCTCGTCGATCAGGAGGCGGTACTCGGTCTCCATCGTCTTGCGCTCTTCGGTGCCGTTGGACCCGTTGAGCGACTGGATCGCCAGCTCCCGCATCCGGACGAGCATCGAGCCGACTTCGGCCAGGGCGCCGTCGGCCGCGCCCGAAAGCGAGATGGCGTCGCCGGCGTTCCGCTCCGCCTGTCGGAGCGACCGGATCTGGGCACGCATCTTTTCCGACAGTGAGAGTCCTACCGCGTCGTCGCTGGCGCTGGCGATGCGGAGGCCGCTCGAAAGTCGGGCAATCGAGTTTTCGAGCCGTCGGGAGTTGACCGACAAGTGTCGCTGGGCCTCGACGCTGGCGATGTTGGTGTTGATGGTCATTGCCATGGCGATCTCCTGGTGGTGTGAGTGAGAGAAAGGGGCGTGGACGGCCGACCGAGTCGGCGCCGAATCGGAGCGTTGCCGCAAGAGGGACGACGGGCCGTGGAGTCGGATGCCGGAACACGCGGGCCGGGCGGACGGATCGTCGATCCGTCTGCCGGTCCAGGTGGCGGACACCGTGGCGTCGACCGCTCGAAGGGCCGGTCGTCAGGCGATGGTTGCATCGTGAACGAACCTATTCGGTTTCGGCGTGGGTTTCCGGGTGCGCCGCCGGCCCTTTTCGTCGTGCGCCGGTGGGTGGGACGGATCCTTCACTAGAATCGGAGGAGCTGGAGCGCAGACTGGGTGAGGGTGTTCGCCTGCGCAAGGACGGCGACGCCCGCCTGTTGCTGCACCTGGGCACGCGTGAACTCGGCCGTCTCCATGGCGACGTCGACGTCGCGGATGCGGCTCTCCGCAGCCATGGTGTTCTGGATCATGCTGGCCAGGGCGGCGACGGTGCTGTTGACGCGGTTCAGGGCCGCGCCGAACTTGCCCCGGTAACCGCTCACCAGGTCGATGGCGGTGTCGATCCGGTTGACGGCGGCGCCGGCTGACGTGGCGTTCGAGACGTGCGTGCTGAAGATGTTCAGGCCGGCCGCGGTCACCAGCGCGTTGACCGCGCTGACGGTGATCCGGTTGGTGCTGTTGTTCTCGCTGCCGACCTGGAACACGGTGTCGGTTCCGCCGGCGATCAGCTCCACGCCGTTGAACTTCGTGGCCTGGGCGAGCCGGTCGATCTCGTCGATCAGGAGCCGGTACTCGGTCTCCATCGTCTTGCGCTCCTCCGTGCCGTTCGAGCCGTTGAGAGACTGGATCGCCAGCTCGCGCATCCGGACGAGCATCGCCCCGACCTCGGCCAGGGCGCCGTCGGCCGCGCCGGAGAGCGAGATGGCATCGC
>CAYJRR010000100.1:15048-16277 GCA_964372275.1 uncultured bacterium | reverse complement strand
CGGTTATCGGGTCGTCCAGCGTCTCCGCACCCAGCTCGTCGACCGCTACCAGCGGCTGTCGCTCGGCTTCATCCAATCGCAGAAGACCGGCGATCTCACCAGCCGGGTGATCGCCGACAGCGCCATGATCCAGCTCTCGGTGCTGGCGGTGGTCGACGTCTTCAACGAACCGTTCCGGCTGTTGGCGATGGCCGTCTCGGCGGTGATCCTCTCGCCCAAGCTGGCGGCGCTGTTCCTGCTGCTCCTGCCGCCGACGGCGTTGCTCGTGCGGCGCCTGTCGTCGGCGATCCGCCGCTATGGACGGCGGACGCAGGCCGGGATGGGGGCCGCGGCGGGTCTGGTCAGCGAGTCGATCTCCGGCGCGCGCGAGGTGCGCGCGTTCGGGCTGGAAGGGCAGCAGCTCCAGCGCTTCGAGCGGGAGCACTCGCTCGCGCTCCAGCAGGCGGTCAAGGGGGCGCGCGTCACGGCGGTGGGTCCGTCGCTGGTTCTGGTGGTCGGCGCGACCTCGGCGGCGATCGCCATCTACTACGGCGGCCTGATGGTGATGCGCGACGAGCTGTCGTTGCCGCGTCTGCTCGCCTTCATCACCGCCGTCGGCATGTCCTACGAGCCGATCCGGCGCCTGACGCGCGTGACGTCGCAGCTGGCGACGGTGGCAGGCTCGGCCGAGCGGATCTTCGTCATGCTCGACCAGCCGGATCAGATCGTCGACCGGGGGACGCGCGCGGCCCCGGCGCGGGTCGACGCGATCACCTTCGACCGGGTGACCTTCGCCTACGGCGATCGCCCGGTGCTGGAGGAGGTGAGCCTGGAGACGCGGCGCGGCGAGGTGCTGGCGTTGGTCGGCGAGAGCGGATCGGGAAAGACGACGCTGTTGAGCCTCCTCCCCCGCTTCTACGACGCGACCGAGGGGGCGGTGCGAATCAACGGGATCGACGTGCGCGAAATGGGCCTCGCCTCGCTGCGCCGGACGATCGCGCTGGTGGGGCAGGACACCTTCCTCTTCAACGACACCGTGCGGGAGAACATCCGCCTCGGGAAGCTGGACGCGACGGACGAGGAGATCGTGGCCGCGGCGAAGGCGGCCTACGCCCACGACTTCGTGTTCCAGCTGCCGCAGGGGTACGACACGATGCTCGGCGAGCGCGGCGTCGGCCTGTCGGGGGGGCAGCGGCAGCGGATCGCCATCGCCCGGGCGGTGCTGCGCGACGCGCCGATCCTTCTCCTCG
>CAYJRR010000100.1:0-15038 GCA_964372275.1 uncultured bacterium | reverse complement strand
GCTTGCCTAAATAGAGCGGGAGGCAGGGGAGCGGCCGATCCTTCTCCTCGACGAAGCGACTTCGGCGCTCGACTCCGAAAGCGAGGAGATGGTCCAGCGCGCCCTGGACGTGTTGATGCGGGACCGCACGACGCTGGTGGTCGCGCACCGGCTCTCGACGATCAAGGCCGCGCACCGGATCGTCGTCCTGTCGCGCGGCCGGGTGGTCGAGACCGGCTCGCACCGCGAGCTGTTCGAGGGGGGCGGCGAGTACCGCCGCCTGCACGACATCCAGTTCCGCTCGGCCGGGTAGCCCTCCGGCGTGGGAGCGAGTACCCTCGCGCGCGCCGTGACGCACGCCGCCGCAACGCACGCACCTCCGCCGGTCGCCGACGCGACGCTCGCCGTCCTGGCGGGGGGGCGGGGCTTGCGTCTCGGCGGTACGCGCAAGGCGCTGCTCCGCTCCGGCGGGGAACCGCTGCTGGCGCGCACGCTGCGGGCGCTCGATCCGCTCTTCGCGGCGCGGGTGGTCGTCGCCGACGATCCGGAGCCCTATCGTCCGTTCGGCGTGCCGATCGTCCCCGACCCGATCCCCGGCCGCGGCGCGCCGGGGGGGCTGCTCGCGGCGCTGCGCGCGGCGCGGACGCCGTGGGTCTTCCTCGTCGCCTGCGACATGCCGGCGATCGATGGCGCCGTCGTCGCCTCGCTCGCGCGTCATCGGGAGGCGGACCGTCCGTGCCTCGCCACCATCGACGGCCGGCCGGAGCCGCTGCACGCCTTCTGGCCCGTCTCGGCCGAGCCCTTGCTGGCGCGCCTGCTCGCGACCGGCGAGCCGTCTTTCCGGGACCTCCTCGCCGAGATCGGATCGGTCGGCGTCCCGATCGAGCGGCTGGAGGCCGAGCGCGCCGGCGCGCGGGCGAGCTTCGCCAACGTGAACCGGCCGGAGGACCTCGCCGCCTGGGGGATCGAGCCGCCGCTCGCGGAGGATTCCACATGAAGAGGATCGCGGTCCTGACCAGCGGCGGGGACGCGCCGGGGATGAACGCCGCCATCCGCGCGGTCGCCCGGACCGGCATCGGCTACGGGTGGGAGACGTTCGGCGTGCGCGGCGGTTTCGCGGGGCTCCGCGACGGCGACTTCCAGGCGCTCGGGGCGCGCGACGTCGGCGGGATCCTCCAGCGCGGCGGCACGATGCTGGGCAGCAGCCGCTGCCCCGAGTTCCGCCAGGAGGCGGTCCGCGCCAAGGCGATCGAGGGACTGCGCGCCCGCGGGATCGACGCGCTGGTGGTGATCGGCGGGAACGGCAGCCAGGCGGGGGCCCACGCGCTCGCGAAGATGGGATTCCCGGTGGTGGGGATCGCCTCCACAATCGACAACGACCTCTACGGCGCCGAGATCACCATCGGCGTCGACACCGCGCTGAACATCGCGCTCGAAGCGATCGACCGACTGAAGGTGACCGCCTCGTCGCACAAGCGTTGCTTCCTGGTCGAAGTGATGGGGCGCGACTGCGGCTACCTGGCGCTGATGGCGGCGATCGCCGGCGGCGCCGAGGCCGTCGTGATCCCCGAGCGGGAGATGGAGGCCGACGTGATCGCGGCCGAGGTCCATTCGGCCTGGGAACGCGGAAAGCTGCATGGGATCGTGGTGGTGGCGGAGGGGGCGAAGAACAACGCGGAACGCCTCTCGCGCTACTTCCAGGAGCACCGGACCCAGATCGGCTTCGATTTCCGGGTGACGACGCTGGGGCACGTGCAGCGCGGCGGCGCCCCCGGCGCGTTCGATCGACTGCTCGCGACGCGGCTCGGGGCGGGCGCCACCGAGCGCCTGGCCGGCGGCGAGCACGGCGTGCTCGTCGGACTCCTGAAGGGGGAGATCGCCTCGACGCCGCTCGAGACGGTCGTGGCGAACAAGAAGGCGATCGACCTGCGCCTGTTCGACCTGGCGCGCGTGCTCGTCCAATAGATGCCGCGCGTCGCGTTCCTCGGACCGGAAGGCAGTCACACCGGAGAGGCGGTCTCCGCCTGCGCGGCGGTCGCCGGTTGGACGCGACTTCCCGAGTCCGGGATCCGGGCCGCCTTCGCGAAGCTCGTGGCCGGCGAGGCGGAGGCGGCGCTGCTGCCGCTGGAGAACGCGCTCGAAGGCTCGGTCGGCGCGACGCTCGATCTGCTCGCCGGACCGACCGGGGACGGGATCCGGATCCGGCGCGAGCTCGTCCGGCCGATCGCCCACGCGCTGCTGGCGCCCCCCGGGCTCCCGGCGGAGGACGACGCCTTCCGGGCGAGCGTGGCGGCGATCCTCTCCCATCCGCAGGCGCTGGCGCAGTGCGCCTCGACGATCTCCTCCTTGTTCCCGGCGGCGATGCAGATCCCGGCGCTCTCCACCGCGGAGGCCGCGAAGAGGGTGGCGGAGACCGCGCGGCAGGGGACCGCGCTCACGGGGACGGAAGGGTCGGCCGGCGCATGGGTCGCGGTGGCGCCGCGCGAGGCCGCCGGCCGCTTCGGTCTGGTGGTGCGGCGCGACGACCTCTCCGACGAGCCCGGAAACGCCACCCGCTTCGTGCTGCTCGCGCGCGACGACGAGAGGCCGACCGGACGCGATCGCACCTCGATCGTCTTCGGCCTCGACCGCGATCGGCCCGGCGGCTTGCACGACGCGCTCGGCGAGTTCGCGGCGCGCGGCATCAACCTCTCCCGGATCGAATCGCGCCCGACGCGGCGGCGCCTGGGGGAGTACTGGTTCTTCGTCGACCTGGAGGCGCACCGCGAGGAGTCGAACGCCGCCGAAGCGCTGGCGCGCCTCGAAAGAAAGGCGGGGTTCTACCGATTGCTCGGCTCCTACCCGCGAGCCTAACGGGTGTCGCCGTACCAGTGGGGGGCGTGCTTCAGCTCGGCCCACACGTCCGGGTCGTGCGCCGGGACGATCTTCACCTCGGGGGCCAGCTCCTCCAACCGCTTCAACCGCCAGAGGGTCTGCATCACGTTGCGCCGGCCGTTGTCGATGGTGCGGGTCTTCCAGCTCTTGTGCGCCGGCAGGCGGTAGTTGGCGCGGACCCAGGCGGCGTCCCCCACGAAGAGGAACCGCTCGCCGGACGGCAGGTTGACGAAGATGGCCATCGACCCGGGCGTATGCCCCCAGGCGTCGACCAGGACGATCGAGCCATCGCCGAACAGGTCGACCGAGCGCTCGAACGTCGCATACGGCCGCTCCGGCCACTCGACGAGGAAGGCTTCGGGCGAAAGGTCGCGGTACATCGACGGGGCGTAACCGCGGTAGGCGGCGAAGAGGGTCGACCGGTGCGCCGCCGCCCATTCGGCGCGCGGGACGACGACGCGCGCGGAGGGTAGGTCGGGCAATCCGCCGGCATGGTCGAAGTGCATGTGCGTAAGCAGCACCCACCGGATCGAGGCCGGATCGATGCCGTGGCGCGGGAGCTGTTTCACCACCGGATCCGACTCCGCGTCGAACGACGCGTGGGTCATCCGGTCGAAGAGGGAGACGGGAAAGGATCGGCGCTGGTCCCGGTAGCGGACGGCGAATCCGGTGTCGACCAGAAGGTTCCCGAGGGGGTGCTCCACGAAGGCGACGATGTTCGGCATCCGGATCGGTCGGTTCTCGCCCCCTCTGACCGCGTCGGCGTAGTCGTTCTCGAACGCGCCGACCGACAGGAGGGTCATCCGCATCTTCGCGGGCGGCGAAGGGGCCCGGTCCCACCCGGCCAGGGCCGCGGGCTTCTCCAGATGGGCGCAGCCCGCGGTCAGGAGCAGCGCCGCGGCGGCGGCGCTACGCCGCGCTGCGGTTGAGGGCATGGATCGCCTCGCCGAGCGCCGCCTTGGCCGATTCGTGCAGCGCCTCCGGAAGCGTCGGGTGGGCGTGGACGGTGAGCGCGAGGTCGTCGACCAGCGCCCCCATCTCCAGCGCCATCGCCGCCTCGGCGATCAGGTCGTTGGCGTTGGGACCGACGATGTGCACGCCGAGGAGCGCCTTGCTGCGCTTGTCGGCGACCACCTTCACGAAACCCTCCGCGGCGCCGACCGCCACGGCGCGCCCGTTCGCGCCGAAGAAGAACTTCCCCACCAGGATCTCGTGCCCGGCCTCGCGCGCCTTCGCCTCGGACAGGCCGACGGTCGCGATCTCCGGGTCGGTGAACGCCCCGCCCGGCATCGCCACCACGTCGTAGGCCGATTTGTGACCCGCGGCGATCTCGGCCGCGACCTCCCCCTGCTTCATCGCGCGGTGCGCGAGAAGGGGCGCGCCGGTGCAATCGCCGATGGCGAAGAGATGCCTCACGTTGGTCCGCAGCTCGGCGTCGACCGGGATGAAGCCGCGCTCGTCGGTCTTCACCCCGGCCTTCTCCAGCCCGATCTTCTCGGTGTTCGGCCGGAAGCTGACGGCGACCAGCACCTTGTCGACGGAGAGCGTCTTTGTCTTCCCCTCCGCTTCGTAGACGACGTCGACCCCCTTCGCCGTCTTCTTCGCCTCCTTCGCTTTGGCGTTGAGGACGAAAGCGACGCCCAGCTTCTCCAGACGCCGTTGCACCGGCCGCACCAGGTCGGCGTCGGTGCCGGTCATCAGTTGCGGCATCACCTCCAGAACCGTCACCTGGCACCCGAGCTTGGCGTAGACCGTCCCCAGCTCCAGTCCGATGATCCCGCCGCCGACGATCGCCATCGTCTTCGGCATCTTGTCGACGTGCACCGCCCCCTTCGCCGACTGGATCCGCTCCTCGTCGAAGGCGAACCCCGGGAGCTCCACCGGCCGCGCGCCGACGGCGATGATCGCCTGGTCGAACTCGACCGCGCGCTTCCCGTCCTTGCCCGTCACGTCGATCGAGTGGGGACCGGTGAAGGCCGCGTTCCCCCAGATCGTCGTCACCTTGTTCCCCTTGAGGAGCTGGGTGACGCCCTGGGTCATCTTCTGGACGACCGACTCCTTCCAGGCCTCCATCCTCTTGGCGTCGAGGCGGGGCTTCATCTCGATCCCCATTTCGGCCGCGTGTCCGGTCGCCTCCTCGAACACGTGCGCCGCGTGGAGCAGCGCCTTCGACGGGATGCACCCCCAGTTGAGGCAGACCCCGCCGATGTGCTCGCGCTCGATCACCGCCGTGCGCTTTCCGAGCTGCGCCGCCTTGATCGCCGCGACGTACCCGCCGGGCCCCGAGCCCACGACCACCACCTCGAACCTGTCCGCCATGAGCGTCTCCTCGTGAAGGACCGGATCATCAGCCGAACGGCGGTGCGGGGTCCATCGGGCCTTTTGGCCATTCCAAACCATTCCTATTTACGACATTGAGTGTCTTGAAATGGCATGGTTTAATTTACCATCAGGTGCCACACATCCGGCCACGCCACGTCGTTCCGCAGCTCCTGAAGAGGCTCCGTTTCTCCCCCGTCGTGGCCATCCAGGGACCGCGTCAGGCGGGGAAGAGCTTCCTCACCCGGGAGCTTCTCGCCAAGCAGCTCGCGGCACTCGCCTATCGCACCTTCGACCGCCTCGCCGACCGCGAATTCGCGACGACGAATCCGGAGACCTTCCTGGCGCAGTTCCCGGAGGCCCGGCCGCTGGTGCTCGACGAGGCGCAGAAGGTGCCGCGCATCTTCGACGCGATCAAATTCGAAGTCGATCGCGAACGGCGACCCGGCCGATTCCTGCTCTTGGGCTCGACGGAGTTCTCCCGGTTGACGCTGGTCCGGGAGTCGCTGACCGGGAGGATCTCCCGTGTCCGCCTCTTTCCGATGAACCTCGCGGAGACCCTCGAGCTGCCGCCACGCGAGCGCGGGATCCCGGACGCCGGCCTTCCGCGGGCGACGCGCCGCGATCTACTCCAGTTCCTGGAACGGGGAGGCATGCCCGGGATCTTCGCGGTGCGATCGGGCGAGGAGCGCCTCGGCCTGGTCCAGGACTGGTTCGACCTGACGACGAGCCGCGACCTCCTCCAGTTCCCAAAAATCCGGCTCGATCCCGACCTCGCCATGCGGATCCTGGAGTTGGTGGCGACGCTGGAGGAGCCGGAGGCGGGCGAGATCGCCCGGACGCTGAAACGGGACCTACGCCGAATCCGAACCCACCTCACCGCGCTGGAGCAGCTCTTCGTCCTCCATCGCCTCGACCCCCACCCGCTGGGAACGGGCAAGCCGATCCACTTCCTCTGCGATGTCGGTTTCGCACACCACCTCAAAGCCGACTTCGAGCGGAAGCTCCACACCTGGCTGCTCCACGAGGAGCTTTCGCAGCGGATGTACCGCGGCGATCGCGAGTCCAGGCTCCACTACTACCGGACACCCAAGGGCCGCCGGATCCACCTGATCGTCACCGATGCCAAGCGGCGACTGACCGCCGTCCAGGTCTTCCCCGACGAGCGACTCCTCTCCCGAGACCTCGAGCTGCTCCGCGCTTTCGCCAAGAAGGCGGGGAGTCACGAGGTTCGGCGTCTCGGTCTCGGCGCCGCTCCCCTTGAAGACCGCCCGTCGAAGATCCGGGTCCTTTCCTGGGAGTCCGTCGCCTGACTACCGCGAGCCCGGGGGCTTGCGGTCGGGGTCGTGGACGGTCGCTTCGTATTCGGCGCGCTGGAGTCTCGTCAGCGGCGGGTCGGTGGCGTAGAGGTCCTCGAACATCGTGGAGAGCGGGGGCGGCGGGAGCGCTTCGGCTTCGGCGACGGCGGACTGGATCTCGGCGGACAGCTCCTCGCGGAGTTTCGCGTCGGCGCGGTCGTCGAGGAGCTTCCGCTCCTTCAGCAGGGCGCGCATCCGGTCGATCGGATCGCGCGCCTGCCAGCGCTCGACCTCCTTCGGATCGCGGTAGCGGGTCGGGTCGTCGGAGGAGCTGTGGGCGCCGATCCGGTAGGTGAGCGCTTCGAGGAAGGTCGGTCCACCGCCGGACCGGGCGCGGGTCACCGCCTCGCGCGCCGCGCGGTAGACGGCGACCGCGTCGTTGCCGTCGACGCGGACCCCGGGGATGCCGTAGGCGCTCGCCTTCACGGCGATCGTCTCCGAGGCCGTCTGGCGCGCCGCCGGGACCGAGATCGCCCACTGGTTGTTCTGGCAGATCAGGACCACCGGCGGCTTGAAGACGCCGGCGAAGTTCATCGCCATGTGGAAGTCGGCGGCGGAGGTCGCGCCGTCGCCGAAGAAACCGACCACCACCGTGTCGTCTCCGCGATGGCGCGCCGCCATCGCGGCGCCGACCGCCTGGCTGGCCTGCGTGCCGATCACCGAGGACCACGACACCTGGTTCACCCGGCGGTCGGCCTGGTGCGACGGCATCTGGCGTCCCTT
The DNA here is from genome assembly GCA_964372275.1 of uncultured bacterium. Taxonomy (GTDB): domain Bacteria; phylum CAYJRR01; class CAYJRR01; order CAYJRR01; family CAYJRR01; genus CAYJRR01. The sequence continues at coordinate 7,785 of CAYJRR010000100.1, read as the reverse complement.
GGTCGGATCGCCGGCGTTCCCGAAGACCTGGGCCAGGTAGGGCACCAGCGGATAGCCGCGCTGGAGCATCGCCGCCCCCTCGCGCAGGCCGGGGAAGATCCAGTCCGACGGCTCGAGCGCCTCCGCGACCGCCACCGGCGTCGCCTCCTGCCCGGTGCAGGCGCCGTAGAACCCGATCCGGCCCTGCCGCTGGTGCAGCATCATCCGCTCGTCGAGCAGCCGGATCCTCACCATCCCCCGATAGATCGCCCGCAGCGTCCCCGCGTCGACGTCCGGTGCCGCGGACAAGGGCGTGCCTTCGGGGCGCCGGGAGCTTTTCGTCGGCGAATTGGCGTCGCTCGCCACGGGCGCTTTCGTGCGTCGGGCCGGCTTCGACTTCACCGCGCTACACCATCTCCACGAAGAGCAGGTTCGGGTCTTCGAGGTACTTGATCACCTCGTAGACGAACGCGGCGCCGACGTGGCCGTCGATCATCCGGTGGTCGAAGCTGGCGGAGAGGTTCATCACCTTGCGGATCACGATCTGCCCGTCGCGCACCACCGGCGTCTCCTTGATCTTGTGGATCCCGAGGATCGCCACCTCCGGGTAGTTGATCACCGGCGTCGCCAGCACCCCGCCCTGGCTCCCCAGGCTGGTGATGGTGAAGGTCGAGCCGGTGACGTCGGCCATCGACGACTTTCCGGCGCGCGCGTCGGCCGACAGCCGCTTGAGCTCGCCGGCGATCTCGCGGATCGAGCGCTTGTCGACGTCGTGCACCACCACCACCGACAACCCCGCGTCGGTCGCGACCCCGATCCCAAAGTTGTAGTAACGCTTCACCACCAGCTCGTTCTTCGCCTCGTCGTAGACGGCGTTGACCGTCGGGAAGCGCTTCAGCGCGGCGACGATCGCCTTCATGATGAACGGCAGGTAGGTGATCTCGATCCCGCTCTTCTGGATGCGATCCTTGGCCTCGACGAGCTGGGTGACGTCGCACTCCTCGACGAAGGTGAAGTGGGCCGCGTGCTGCTTCGACAGCGCCATCTTCTCGGCGATCTTCTTGCGCAGCCCGCGCACCGGAATCCGCTCCTCCCCCCCGGCGGAGACCGCCCGCAACGCGGGGGCCGCGTATCCGGCGGGGGCGGCCGCCGGAGCGGCAGGACGCGCGGCCGGACCGCCGCCGAACGCGCTGACGCCCCCTCCCGCGGCGGCGCGCACGTCCTCCATCGTCACTCTCCCCGACTCCCCCGTTCCGCGCACCGCCGCCAGGTCGACGCCGGCTTCGCGCGCGTAGCGTCGCGTCGCCGGGGTCGCCAGCACGCGCTCCGCCGCCGGCGCGGGGACGGCGGCGATCGCCGGCCGGCCGCCCTCGCCGCGGCCGGCGGGTCGGGGCGCCTCCCCGGCGCCGCGCGTCTCGCGCGCCGCCTCCCCCTCCCGGGCCGGGGCCGGACGTGGCGCGTCGGCCTTCGCCGCTCCATTTCCCTTCGCCGGCGCACCCGCCTCGACGTCGAGCACAACCAGGGTGTGGTGGACCTTGGCGATCTCCCCTTCCCGGCCGACCGTCTTCACCACCTTCCCCGCCTTGGGGCTCGGAATGGTGACCGTCGCCTTGTCGGTCATCACCTCGACCATCGGCTGGTCCTCGACCACCGTGTCACCGGGCTTGATCAGCCACTTGACGATCTCCCCTTCGACCACGCCCTCGCCGATGTCCGGCAGCTTGAACTCGAACGTCGCCACTTGAGCCCCTCGCTTTCCGCTCACGCCACGTATCCGACCGTCTCCTCGAGGCCGAGCAGGATGCGCGGCGCCCTCGGCAGGTACTCCATCTCCAGGGTGTAGGGGAACGGCGTATCCCACCCGGTCACGCGCTTGGGCGGCGCCATGAGCCACGGGAAGGCGTGCTCGTTGATCAGCGCCACCAGCTCGCCCCCGAACCCGTTGGTCTTCGCCGCCTCGTGCACGATCACCACCCGCCCGGTCTTCTTCACCGATTCGAGGATCGCGTCGAGGTCGAGGGGCACCAGGCTGCGAAGGTCGATCACCTCGCAGTCGATCCCGCGGTCCGCCGCCTGCGATGCGGCGTCGAGCGCCTCGTGGACCATCGCCCCCCACGAGATCAGCGTCACGTCCTTCCCTTCGCGCGCCACCGCCGCCTTCCCCAGCGGAACGGTGTAGTCCCCCTCCGGCACCTCGCCTTTCGCCGATCGGTAGATGCGCTTGGGCTCGAAGAACAGGACCGGATCTTCATCGCGGATGGCGCTGAGCAGCATCCCCTTCGCGTCGTAGGGATTGCTGGGGATCACCACCTTCAAACCGGCTGTGTGGACGAAGTAGGTCTCCGGCGATTGCGAATGGTAGAGGCCCCCCTTGATCCCGCCCCCCACCGGCGTGCGGATCACCATCGGCACGGTGTACTGCCCGGCCGACCGGTAGCGGTACTTCGCCACCTCGGAGGTGATCTGGTCGAACGCCGGCCAGATGAAGTCGGCGAACTGGATCTCCGGCACCGGTCTGAGCCCGTAGAGCGCCATCCCGACGGCGACGCCGACGATCCCGCCCTCCGCCAGCGGCGTGTCGATCACACGCTCGGCGCCGTACTCCTCGTAGAGCCCTTGCGTCGCACGGAAGACGCCGCCGAACTTCCCGATGTCCTCCCCCAAGAGGACGACGTTCGGATCGCGCGCCATCTCGAGGCGAAGCGCGTCGTTCACCGCCTGGATCATGTTGAAGACCGGCATCGGCTAGTGCCCCTTCCAGCGAGGCGCCCTTGCAAGCTCCTCGCGTTGCTCGATCAGGTTCCGCGGAACGTCGGCATAGACGTCTTCGAAGATCGACTCCACCGGCGGCGGCGGCACGGCTTCGGCCTTCGCCACCGCGGCCTGGATCTCCTCCTGGACCCGGTCGCGCATCTTGCGGTCGACCGCCTCGTCGAACCAGCCCTTCTTGCGAAGGTAGTTCTGGAGCCGGTCGATCGGATCCCTCCGGGTCCACGGTGCGACCTCCGACTCCTTGCGATAGACGCGCGGGTCGTCGGACGTGGAGTGCCCTCCGAGCCGATAGGTCACCGCCTCGATCAGCGTCGCCCCCTGCCCGGCCCGCGCTCGTTCCGCCGCCTCGCGCGTCGCCTTGAAGACGGCGAACAGGTCGTTTCCGTCGACGCGCACCCCCGCGATCCCGTAGGCCAAAGCCTTGACCGCGATCCCGTCGGAGGCGGTTTGGCGGGACAGCGGCACCGAGATCGCCCAATGATTGTTGCGGCACAGGAGCACCACCGGCGCCTTGAAGACGCCGGCGAAGTTGCAACCGACGTGGAACTCGTTGGAGGAGGTCGCCCCTTCGCCGAAGTAGACGAGCGAAACGGTCTTCTCCCCCTTGATGCGCGCCGCCATCCCGGCGCCGACCGCGTGGCTGATCTGCGTGCCGATCGGCGAGCTGACCGACGGCATCCTGTGCTCGCGGTCGAACCAGTGGCAGGGCATCTGCCGCCCCTTCACCGGATCGTTCGCGTTGCCGAACATGTTGTGGACCAGCGACTCCATGCTCATCCCGCGCAGCAGCGCCGCACCCGCCTCGCGGTAGCAGGGGAAGAGCCAGTCGTCGGCGTCGATCGCCGCCGCCGAGCCGATGATCGCCGCCTCTTCGCCGACCGAGCCGATGTGGAAGCCGATCCGCCCCTGCCGCTGCAGCGTCGTCAGCCGCTCGTCGAGGAGGCGGTTGGTGACCATCAGCCGGTACAGCTCGCGGACACGCACCTCCGAGAGCTTCGGCGCGCTCGCCACGTCGAGCGTCCCGTCCTCGCGAAGCAGGGAGAGCATCCCGGGCGCCACGGCGGGCGCGGGGTGGTCCTTGCCGTTGACCACCTTCAGGGTCTTGGCGGCCTTCAACTTGGCGTCGATCTCTCTACGGGACACGGCCATTCTCGCTCCGCCGTCGGTGCAGCAGGTTTTCGAGGAAATATTCGCCCGCCTTGTAGGAGCTGCGGACGAGCGGTCCGGACGCGACGTAGGCGAATCCCAGCGACTCCCCTTCGGCCTTCCAGTCGTCGAACTCGTCGGGCGGGACGTATCGCTCGACCGGCAGGTGCCACGTCGACGGCCGCAGGTACTGCCCGAGGGTCAGCACCTCGACGCCGGCGTCGAGGAGGTCCTTCATCGACTGCAGGACCTCCTCTTCGGTCTCGCCGAGCCCCAGCATCAGCGACGACTTGGTCACGATCTCCGGGCGGTGGCGCTTGGCTTCGACCAGCGTCCCGAGCGATTGGCGGTAGGTCATACGCACATCGCGCACGCGGCGCGTCAGCCGCTCCACCGTCTCCAGGTTGTGCGCGTAGACGTCGGGGCCGCCGTCGATCACCGCCCGGACGCCGCGCGGGTCGCCGCGGAAGTCCCCCACCAGCGCCTCGACGAGCATCTCGGGACGGAGCCGCTTGATCGTTTCGACGGTAGCGGCGATGTGCGCCGCGCCCCCGTCGGCGAGGTCGTCGCGGTCGACGGTGGTCAGCACCACGTAGGTCAGCCCCATCCGCGCGACGGCCTCTCCGACGCGCGCCGGCTCGTCGGCGTCGACGATCCCGCCCGGATTCCCCGTCTTCACATTGCAAAAGCGGCAGCCGCGGGTGCAGGTGTCGCCGAGGAGCATGATCGTCGCCGTCCCGGCGCTCCAGCACTCGCCGACGTTGGGGCAGCGCGCCTCTTCACAGACGGTGTGGAGACCGAGTCCGTGGATCGTTTCGCGCGTTCGCCGGTAGTCGTCACCCGCCGGCAGGGTCATCTTCAGCCAGGACGGCTTTCGCCCGGCCGGGTCGGGCGCGCCGGGGCGGGCGAGCGATCCGCAAACCGTGCCAGATCCCGGTTTTCCGAGGGTTATCAGGCGATCGTCCAAGGGCTCCGCAGTATAGCGGCGACCGACCCTCGGTCAAGGCAAGGCGGCTGCCGCATCGCGGCATGCAACGCCTACCGCGTCGGCTGCCAGGCGCCGGCGTTGTTGAACGCCTCGACGCCGGCCCCTTCGTCGACCCCCATCTTGAGCGTGAACCCCGGATCCATGTAGAGCCGTCCGGTGGTCCAGACGTCCTCCTCCATGAAGTCCTTGATGGTCAGGGTGTGCTCGCCGGGGGCGACCTTCTTCACCTTGATCGACTGCCCCTCGAGCCCGTTGAAGGTGCCGACCTTCTTCCCGTCGAGATAGACGGTGAACGATTCGCCGTCCTGCGACGTCAGCTCGATCATCCCGGCCGGCCCCGACACCGCGACGGGGGGCGGCGCGGAGACGGTCGTGGTGGTCGTCACCGACTCGGTGACGGTCGCAGACGGGCCGCCGACGATCGAGAATCCGGCATGGATCGACACCGGCTCACCGGTCGCCGGATCGACGAACGAGACGCCGGCCGAGAGTCCGCCCGGATTTCCGACGCGTTGCGTGACGGTGGTGGTCGTCGACTGCGACGTGACGGGCACCGCCGCCATCGCGACGTCGGCCGGGAGCGCGCGCGGTTGGGTGTTGTAGACCTCGATCCGGTCCTTCGTCGCCTTGGCCCACACCTCGGCGTTCGCCGCGACCTCGATCCGCCCGCGGATCGCGCCTTTGGTGCCGAACATCCCCGTGCGGATCTCGATCTCGTGCACACCGGGGGCGAGCTCGACGACGTCGCACGCCTTCGGCGATGGGCAGTCGCTGCCGTCGATCGGCGCGCCGTCGACGAGCACCAACGCCATCGTCCTGTCGGCGCTCAGGTGGAGGATCGAGGGGCCGGCGGGCGCGGCGGTCGCCGGCAGGGCGGCGACGAGGACGGTGGCGATCAGCAGCGAGTCGAGCATGGAGGACCTCCGTTCGGTTCTGCCGGACGAGACGACGAAAGGTGAGCACATATTCAGGGCCCCGAGCGGGCGTCAATCGATTCCAAGACGCGCGACCGGCGAGATGTCGCGTACGACATCTACTTGGCATGCGCTTCGCGCCTCGAGCGGCCTGGGATCCTCGATCGGAGCCCGTAGGCGTTTGCCAACGCCCTTCGGGCTCCTAGCCGTCCGCCGGCGAGGGCGGTCCGGCGGCCGATGGCCGGAGCTTCCACAGGCTCGGCGCCGCGGCGCCGGCGACGATCAGCGCCATCCCGGTCCAGGACGCGGCCGAGATCGACCTCCCCAGGAACGCGGCGACGCACAGGGTCGACAGAAGCGGGTCGAGATAGGAGAGCGCGCCGATCCGCGATGCCCGGCCGGTGGCCATCGCGCGATCCCAGCAGACGAACGCCAACGCCATCGGCCCGATCCCGACCCACGCCGCGGCGGCCAGGGCGCGCGGCGGCGGCGGCGCCAACCCGCCGCGAAGCGCCGCGCCGGCGGCGGCGGCCGCGAGGGACCACATCGCGAAGGTCGCCATCTTCCCCTGGGCGGCCGGGCCGGCGCGCTTCAGCAGGACCGAGAACGACGACCACGACAGGGCGGCGAGCGCGGCGAGCAGGTAGCCGCCGGCGTGCTCCGGGCGGACGGCCAGCGTGCGCCCCTGCGTGACGACGAGCGCGGCGCCGGCGAACCCGACCGCCGCCCCGCCGATCGCCGGCCACGAGACCGGTTCGCGCGCCAGGAGGGGCGACAGCAGCACCATCAGCAGCGGCCAAAGGTAGTTGAGGAGGTTGGCCTCCACGATCGGCGCGCGGTCGAGCGCCTCGAAGAACGCGGCGTGGTAGCCGAAGATCCCCCACAGGCCGAGGAGGACGATCGGCGGAGGCGCGACGGCGAGGGCACGCACGGGGGTGCCGCGGCGAACCTCCCAGGCGACCAACGTTGGGGCGGCGAAGACGAAGGTCCAGAAGACGAGCGACGGCGCCCGCACCCCGGTCAGCGCGTCGCCGACCACGGCCGCGAGCGTCCCCCAGAGCACGATCGCCGCCGCCGCCCAGAGGAGGGCTCGGCTCTCGGCCGTCATCGCGCAATGAGAAGTCGAAAATGGAAATTGGACAACCGGCGAACCGACGATGAAGGCCGCTCCGCGCCCTCGAACCACCGTGGAGAATGCGCTACCGTCGGCGGCCGGTGGGCGATCCCTACATCCACGGACGGGGGCGGACGGAGGCCGACCGCCTCGAACGGCAGGCCGGTTTCATCGCCGACGTGTTGCTCGACGGCGTCGAGGTGCCGCGCGATCCCGACCGCGTCCTCGACCTCGGCTGCGGCATCGGGGCGATGACCCGGCGCCTGGTCTCGCGCGGCGCGGCGCATCCCGCCGCGGTCGACCGGTCGATCCTGCAGGCGCGCGAAGCGATGCGGCGAACGCCGGCCGGAAGCGCCGTCTTCGCCGTCGCCGACGGCGCGAGCCTGCCGTTCTCCGCCGACCGCTTCGACCTGGTCTACACCTCCTGGTTCTTCGAACACGTCGCCGACGTCGGCGACGTGCTGGGGGAGGCCCGGCGCGTCCTTCGCCCCGGGGGTAGCCTCTGGGCCGCGGAGGTGGAGAACTCGAGCTTCCTCGTCTGGCCGCGCGTCCCGGAGCTGGAGCGGACCTGGGGCGCGTTCGCGCGGGCGCAGCGGCGGCTCGGCGGCGATCCGTTCATCGGGCGGAAGATGTTCGGCCTTCTTCGTGCCGCCGGTTTCGAACAGGTCGACGTCTGGCCACACACCTTCCACGCGCACGCCGGCCATCCCGATCGGTTCGACGCGGTGATCGCCGAGTTCGTCGAAATCCTCCGGAGCGGCAGGGCGTCGGTGGTGAAGGACCTGCGCCTCGTCGACGCCCGGACCTACGACCGCGCGGTGCGCGCGCTGTCGGCCCTCCCCTCGGTGGAGGGGGGGACGTTCACCTACACC
>CAYJRR010000099.1:0-16818 GCA_964372275.1 uncultured bacterium | reverse complement strand
CTGTCCGGCTCCCGGAAGGGTCGGTCGTGGGGGTATTTTAACGGTTGCGCTGCGGGACCGGCCTTCGGTTGCATCGGCCGACTATACCGGCGTCACTCGTTCAGACGGAAGACGTGCAGGCCGCTGTCGAGGTCGGAGACGAAGAGGTAGGGCGGCTTGGGCGCAACCCCCCACGCGCCGCGGTAGGTCCCGAGCGTGGTGGGAACGTAGGTGTCGTGGAAGCCGACCAGCACCGGATCGGTCGGGTCGCTCACGTCGAGGACCTGCACCCCGGCCTCGTACCAGGAGACGTAGGCGATGCTCCCCACGATCTGCACGTTGTGCACGATCGGTTTCGGACCCGGTCCCCGGTAGGCGTAGTACTCCCCGACCTGCTCCACCCGGTCGCGATTGCGGATGTCCCAGATGCGCAGATGGCCGGCGGCGTTCTCGTCGGTCGTGTAGAGGTAGTCGTGGTCGGCCGTCGGCCAGACGTTGTGCGTGAAGGCGCCGGCGTAGTCGATGCGCTGCTGCATCGACGGATCGGCGAGGTTCGACACGTCGAAGAAGGCGAGCCCCCCGTAGAGGAACGCGCCGACGGCCAACTCGTCGTCGACGTACACGTCGTGGACCTGCTCTCCCGGGATCCCGACCGAGGAGAGGTGGTCGGGGCTCGCCGGGTCGCTCACGTCGTAGAGGTGGATCTCTTCGTCGAAGGTGCTGGCGCAGTAGAGGACCGTTCCGTGGAGCCAGATGGTGTGGCAGTCCTGGTCGGTGCCGTCCCCCCGCACTTCGCCGATCGGGACCTGTGGAACGTCGTCGGGATCCGACAGGTCGTAGGCGAAGGCGCCGGCGTCGCCCGGACCGTCCTCGACCGAAACCCAGAGGACATCGCCGCGGATCTCGACGTCGGTCGACCGGCCCTCGCCCAGCAGCGTCGCCTTGAGCTCCGGCTGCGCCGGATCGGAAAGGTCGAAGACCCATGCTCGCACCTGCGGATCGGAGACGAAGCCCGAAACCGCGACCAGGTTGCCGGCGCTGTTCACGGCGATGTCGCCGCCGGTCGGCAGGGGATAGCCGCCGATCCGCTCCAACCGGTTCGGAGCGAACGCGACCGACCGTTCGACGACGTTTTCGTCCTCGTTTCCGGCCGCGTCCCGCGCCCGGACGACGAAGTAGGTCGACTGGATTCCGTCGGGTAGGCCGGCGATCTCGATCGACGTCGCGGTCGTGGTCGCCGCGGGCTCGTCGAAGAACGATTCTCCGCCGGGCGTGCCGGCGGTCCAGACGCGATAGACGATCGGAAGCGACCGATCGGTCGCGGCGTCCCACGAGAGCGCGGCGGTGCCGGCGGTGACGACGACCGCCGCGACCAGGCCGTCGAAGGACGGCGGTTCGTGGTCGGCCGAGGGCTCTCCGTCGCACGCGGCGAGGGCGATGGCGGCGATCGCCACCGGCGACACAAATCGGCTCAAATCCGCCACTCGTCGACCCCCGCGGACCGGTTCTACCGGATCGTAGCAGGGGGCATGCCGGCTCCGTTCTCCCGCTCGCGCCGGGCGGCCGTCAGAAGTAGACGCGGGCACCGACCCCCGCGTCGGCGCTGAGGACGGGACCCTCGTCCTCGAACAGGACGCCCGGGGCCACCTCGGCGAAGAACGAGACCGGCACGGCGGTCATCAGCGCGGTCAGTCCGAGCGGGAAGCGGCCGCCGAGAACCGGATCGTCCGACGCGAGCCGAAGCGCCTTGACGCCGAAGCCGGCGTAGAGCGGCGCGCGGAAACCGCGCGGCTCGCGCTCGATCCGCCGCAGGGCGTAGGAGTGCGCGACGTAGTCGAGACTGAACGAGTAGCCCTCGTCGGGAAAACTCCAGGTGAGCCCCCCTTGCAAGGCGGAGAAGGGGGTCCGCCAGTACTTGAACGACAGCCCCGTCGGCGCGCCCGCCTGCACGCCGATCTCCGCCACCGGGAACGCCTCCTCCTCCTCGATGATGACGGTACGTTGGGCGGCGGCCGGCCGACTTGCGGTCGCGGCGAGCGCCAGCGCGAGAATCGGAGCGACGCGTCGGAGCGGGGCACGTCCATCCAGACTCATGGGTCCTCCTCGGGTGCCGTTCGCGACGATGGTGGCGGCGCCCGCGGCGGCAAATTTTCGCGCTAGACTGCCGCTCGCCGATGCCCGAACGATTTCATTGGGTGGTGCCCGGCCGGCTCGCGGGGATGAGTCTCCCCGGTCGGATCCGTCCGCTGGAGGAGGATCTGCGCGAGATCCACCGAATGGGGATCCGGGCAGTCGCCACCTTGACCGAGCGCCCACTCGATCCCGACGCGGTGCGCGCGGCCGGATTGGTCACCGAGCACTTCCCGATCGACGATTTCGGCGTACCGACGATCGAACAGACGAAGGCCTTCTGCGCCTTCGTCGACGCCCGGAACGCCGAGAGTCTGGCGGTGGCGGCCCACTGTTTCGCAGGACTCGGTCGCACCGGAACGATGATCGCCTGCTTCCTCGCGCGTTCGCCGGAGACCGACGCCGAGCGCGTGCTGAGGACGATCCGCCGCATCGAGCCGGGCTTCGTGCAGGTGGAGGAGCAGGAGCGGTTCGTTGCGGTCTGGGAACGCTACGTGAAGCGATAGGGGTATGGGGGGAGTCCCCGCCGAGCGCGAAAGCGCGGACTACAGCCGCGCGGAGCGTCCGCCGTCGACGGCGACGATCTGGCCGGTGAGGAACGGCGGACCGGCGGCGAGGAAGACGACGGCGTCGGCGACCTCCTCCGGCCGGCCGAGGCGGCGCATCGGCGTGGCGGCCGCAAGGCGCTCCCGTTCCTCCGCCGTGGCGCTTTCGGGCGGGAGCACCGCGCCCGGGGAGACGCCGTTCACGCGGATCGCCGGCGCCCACTCGACGGCGAGGCTGCGGGTCAGCGAGATCAGAGCCGCCTTCGAGGCGCAGTAGTGCGCGTATCCGGCCCACGGGCGCTCTCCGGCGATGTCGGTGACGTTGACGATCGAGCCGCCGCCCGCCGCGAGCAGCCGTGGGCGCGCGGCGATCGAGCAGAGGAAGGCGGCATCGACGTTCACCGCGAACATCCGACGCCAGCGCGCGGGGCCGATCGCCTCGGCCGGAATCTTCTCGAAGATCCCCGCGTTGTTGACGAGCAGGTCGAGCCCGCCGCCGAACTCGGCGTCTACGGCGGCGAACATCGCGCCAATGGCGTCGGCGTCGGCGAGATCGGCCTGCACGGCGAAGGCGGAGCCGCCGCGTTCCCGGATCGACGCGACCGTATCGGCCGCGGCGGCCGCCGACACGTGGTGGTGCACGGCGACCGACGCCCCGCCATCGGCGAGGCGAAGCGCGATCGCGCGCCCGAGCCGGACTCCGGCGCCGGTCACCAGCGCGCGCATCCCGCCGATCGGCCGCGTCGTAGCCGCGGCGATCACCGGCCGCTCCTCCGTGCGCGCGGCGCCGCACTCACCGTTTCACCGCCACCGTCACGCCGTCGCGGAGCGGGAGCAGCACCGGGAGGACGTCTGCGTTGGCGAAGATCGCCCGGTTGAGCGCCCGCACGCCGGCGGTCGCCCGGTCGTCGGCGGCGGGGTCCCCGAGAACGCGCCCCGACCACAGTGTGTTGTCGCAGACGAACAGACCCCCGGGCCGGAGTCGCGGAAGGGCCGCCTCGAACGCCGCCGGGTACCCGTGCTTGTCGATGTCGCAGAAGACGACGTCGAGCGGACCCACGACCCGATCCATCGACGCCACCGCGTCCCCGACGAGGAACTCGATCCGCTCCTCGACGCCGGCCCGACGCGCGTAGGCGCGCGCCTGGTCCGCCTTCGCCGGATCGCCGTCGGTGTAGTAGACGCGTCCCTCGGGTCCGACCGCGCGCGCCCACCACAGCGTCGAGTAGCCGATCGCCGACCCGAGCTCCATCACCCGTCGCGCTCCGGCGATCGTCGCGAGCTGGAACAGGAGCCGCCCCACCAGCGGCCCGACGATCGGGATCCGCTCCCGCTCGGCGCGTGCCTCCATTTCGGCCAGGACCTCGTCCCTCGGCGGAAGCAGGTCGTAGAGGTAGCGCTCGATCGCCGGATGGACGATCTCGAGGTCGGTTCGGCGGGTCGGCGGATTGAACTTCGCCACGTTGCCTCCTCGGGGATCGTGGACATCATCGGCGGATGTTCCACCGGCCCCCGCTGTTCGAACGGCGCATCCTGTTCGTCGTTCCGTCCGATCGGTTCGACGAGGCGCAGTTCTACCAGACCTGGTCGCTGCTGTCCGAGCGGGGGGCCTGGCTCACGGCGGCCGGCGAATCGCCGACCGGGGTAGCGGTCGGCGGCGACGGGAACACCGTGCGGCTGGCGGAGCGACTCGACGCGCTGGTCGACGTCCCGTTCGACGCGGTGGTGCTGATCGACGCAACGGGATCCGGGAGCGCGCTCGAGGAGCCGGCCGCCGGTCTCTTTCGGGAATTTGCTCGCCGCGGCGGAGTGATCGCCGCGTTCGAGCGGAGCGGCCCGGTGCTGCAGTGGGCCGGCGTCGTCCCCGACGTGTTGGTGAAGGCCGACGGCGAAGCGCGCCTGGCGGCGCTGCTCGAAAAGCGGCTGGCCGGGGGGGCGGTCGCGGCGGAGCCCGTTCCGGCGTCCGAGGGATGATCCTTCTGCGAGCGAGTCGGTCGCGACTCCGGACCCGGCCGGTGTATCCTCGCCGTCGCCGATGCGCGCCGGTGTCACGATCGTCTCCGCCCTTCTTCTCTTCGCGACGGCCACGGCTCGCGCGGACGAAGCCGACCTGAAGGCGCGTCACAAGGCGCTGAAGGCCGAGAACGCCGACCTCGCCCGGAAGGTCGCCGCGAACGCCCAGGAGATCGCGAAAGCGTTCGCGCGCGCCACCCGGCTCGAGGAGGAGAAGGGGATGCGTTTCCGCACGGCGCACGCCGTCTCCTCTGCCACGGCGCCGGAGGAGCTGCCGGTCGAGGGGGCGACGCACGCCCGCCTGGAGCTCGCCCGCGCGGAGCTGAAGATGGTCCTGAAACGCGGCGCCACCCGGACGGTGAACGGATTCCGTGCCGTCTCGGTCGACTGCGACGTGAACAAGGAGCGCCGGTGAGCGTTGCGACGGCGCGACCGCGGGGACCGGCGCGGGGCGGCCGGACCGCCCTCGGGCTCGCCGCGCTCGCGACGTTTGCCGCCGGCTGTTGCTGCCAGCCGCCGCTCGAGGAGCGGGTGCGGCGACTCGAGCGCGAGAACGAGCGGCTTCGCTTCGAGATCGACGCCACGGAACAGGCGCTCTCCGCCGCGCGCGATTACGAAGCGGAGTTGGAGAAGGGTGGGGGGCGGCTCGAGCCGCTCTATTCGCTCTACCTCGCCGATAGCGACCTGGCTTCGATGGCACGCCAGTCGCTTCCCTACCGGGTTCCGGCCCGCGAGTTCGACCGGAACCTCGATGGCGAGATCGTGGTGGAGAGGCTCGACGGCTTCGGCCTCCATGCCGGGAACCGGCTCACCTGCCGGCTTCACTTTCGCGGGCGAAACGTCGAATACAAGGGATCGGTCCCGTCCGCCTTCAAGGAGCACGTGCGCCGCTTCACCGAGGGGATCGAGGCCGGAGCGGTGGTCGACCTGGTGGTGTTCCTCTCGCGGGAGAAGGGGAAGGTCCGCGTCCTCTCGGAGGCCCGCGGCGCGAAGCTCCTCAAGAACTCCGACCCGCGCTACGAAGGCGAGCTGGTGAAGGCGATGAACCGGCGCGCGCTGCGCGAGCCCCTCGTCCTCGACCTGCACATCGCCAGGCGCTCCGCCAAGCTCACGCGACTGCTCGTCACCGGGAACCACGTGGTCGTCGGTTACGAACCGTAGGGAGCCGGTTCGGGGCGTCCCCCCCCGGGTTAGCGCTTCGGCGGGAGCGTCCGGTAGCGGTCGAGGAGGTCGGTCTGCCTCGAGCGCAACGGAATCTCGCGCCCGTCGACGAAGACCGCTTCCGGGCGGCTCGACAGCTCGAACGGATCGCCGCTCCACAGGACGAGGTCGGCTCGGCGTCCCTTGGCGATCGATCCGGCCTGCCCCTCGAGACCGAAGATCTCGGCCGGCGTCCGGGTCACCGCTTCGAGGGCCTTCTCGCGCGGCAAGCCCCACGCGATCGCATTCCCCGCCTCCTGGCGCAGGTTGCGTACGTTGTGCGCCTCGCCGGTGACGATCGCGAACGTCACCCCGGCCTTCGCCAGGAGCGCCGTATTGTCGAACCGGGTGCCGAGGGCGTTGTAGCGCGGGAGGTTCTCGAGCGGCTTCACCAGGACCGGCACCCGCCGCGCGGCGAGCAGGTCGGCGACCTTCCACCCCTCGGCCGCCCCTTCGATCACCAGGCGGATCTTCTCCTCCTCCGCGACGCGGATCGCGATCTCGATGTCCGACGCCTTGTTGACCGACACCACGAGTGGCAGTTTCCGGTCGAGCACCGGCCACAGCGCCATCAGGTCGAGACGGCCGGCGGCGAGCGCCCGCATCCGGTTCTCGTCGAACGCCGCCGTCCGGCTCCGGATCAGCCGCGCGTCCTCGAGCGCCTCCCGCAGCCGCCGCAGCGCGCCTCCGCGGGTATCGCCCGCCGCGCCGCGCCCCTCGGCCCCCAGCGCGCCGTGCATCGCCAGCGGGGCGCGCACGATCAGGTCGTCGACCGACGATCCGCGCGGGCGGACCGCCGGGGCCGCGAGCCGGATCCAGGCCGACTGCCCGGCGATCAGTCCCCCGTTGGGCCGCGTCACCGCCGCGGTGACCCCTTCCATCCGCGTGACCGCCAGGAGCGTCGACTCGGGATCGATGCCGTCCGCCGCGCGGAACGCCGCGCGGATCGGTCCCTCGCCCGAGGGGTGGTCCTCGCGGGTTTCGGAGACGAGGTCGATCTCCACCAGGCCGAGCGAGGTCGCCGCGTCGACGAAACCCGGCGTGACGATCTTCCCGGTTCCCTCGATCCGCCTCGCGTTCGCCGGTACGACGAACGGCTCGCCGGTGAGGGTGGTGACGACGCCGTCCTCGATCACGATCTTCGCGTTTTCGATCGGAGGACCGTCCATCGTCCAGACGATGGCGCCGGTGATCGCGACCGTCTCCTTCGCGAGCGCGGGCGTGGGCGTAGGGGCCGGCTTCGCGGAGGCGGCCACCGCTCCACGGAGCGAAGGCGCCGCCAGCAGGAGGGAGAGGGCGAGCCAGGGGGCTTTGGGGGAATCCCCCCGAGGAGCGCGAACGCGCGGAACGTTCATCGCGTCACCCCCGCCTCGAAGTCGGAGCGCGGCTGCCGCTTCGGATCGCTCCGGTCCCAGAGCAGCGCCCCCTCGACGAAGACCAGGTCGGCGCGTGCGTAGACCGACATCGGATTGGTCGACCAGACGACGAGGTCGGCGACCTTCCCCTTCTCCAGCGTCCCGAGATCCTTCTCCACGCCGATCGCCCAGGCGGGATTGGCGGTGACCCACTTCAGCGCGTCCTGTTCGGTGGCGGCGATCCCGGCGCGGCGCCCGTAGGCGAGCGCCTTGGCCGCCTCCTGGTTGAGCATCTGGGCCCCCATCGGCGAGTCGGAGTGGATCACCGCGCGTCCCCCCGCTTCGTGCACCAGCGCGGCGTTCTGCGGGATGCCGTCGTACGCCTCGAGCTTGAACCCCCACCAGTCGGCCCAGGTGGCGACCGCGACCTCGCGCTTGGCCAGCACGTCGCGGATCTTGTAGGCCTCCAGCGCGTGGTGAAAGGTCCGGATCTTGAACCCGAACTCGTCGGCGAGATCGAGCATCTGCAGCATCTCGTCGGCGCGGTAGCAGTGGTTCTGCACCAGGATCTCGCCGGCCAGCACACCGGACAGCGTCTCCATCTTGAGGTCGCGTCCCTCTTCGTCGTCCGGCTTCCCCTCGCGCTTCTTGCGGTACTCCTTCGCGCGCAGGAACGCTTCGCGGTAGCCGGCGACGTTTCCCATCCGGGTCATCGGGAAGCTCTTCTTCTCCGAGCCGTAGACCCGTTTCGGATTCTCGCCGCACGCCATCTTCAGCGACGCGGGCGCCCCCGCCACCTTCATCTCGCGCGCGGAGAGCGCGGGCCGGTTGTGTACCACCACGCCTCGGCCGCCGATCAGGTTGCCGGAGCCGGGGATCACCAGCGAGGCGGTGTTGCCCGCCTGCAGCACGCGGTAGAAGTTCGGGTCCTGCGGCCAGATCGCGTGTTGCGCCCAGACGTGGGGCGTCACCGGATCGGTCATCTCGTTGCCGTCGGAGACGGCGTCCCCGCCGGGCGAAGGGTAGACGCCGTTGTGGCTGTGGGCGTCGATCAGCCCGGGGGTGACGATGCGCCCGCCGAGGTCGAGTCGCTCCACGTTGGGCGGAATCGGGACGTCGCGCCCGACGGCGGCAATGCGTCCCCACGACAGGACCAGCGTCCCGTCGACGATCGGCTCCCCCGCCCCCGTCCAGATCGTGGCGTGCACCAGCGCCACCGGCGAGGCGACGGGGAGCGGCGTCGGGGTCGGAACGGTGGACGCCGGCCCGGGCCGCGGGCCGCAGGCGCCGGTGCCCGCGGCGACCAGGCCGGCCGCCGTCAGAGGTAGGAGGAAACGCGCGTTCATGGGCGCGGAGTCTACCGTCCTTTGACGACCCCCGCGCAAGCCGGCGTCTTAGTCGAGTGGCTCTAGCGCGTCGAGGTTGAACGTCGCGGTGAGCGACGATCCGACAGTGCAGTTGGCGGTGATCCCCATCACCTGGCTGTCGCACTGGATCCCGGCGGTCGAGGTCGCCCCCTCGGCCGTCGAGCGGACGAATTGGGAGATGGCGAGTTCACCCATGTGGTCGAGGAGGTTGATCGAGCCGTTGGTGTTGGTCGTGATTCCGTGGAAGGGATAGAACCCGACCAGGTAGCCCCGGGTGTCGGCGGTGGGGACGATGGCGGCGGTCGTTCCGTAGATCGTGCGGTCGGGGTCCCCGTCCAGCCAGTAGAATTCGACGCGCAGCTTGAACGTCCCGTTGCCACCGCCTGCGGGAAGGGTCGCCGAATAGCTCTCGCGGATTATCTGCGAATCGGATTGGTAGAAGACCGCCGCGACCTGCGGGCCGACCAGAGAGAGCGAGTTCCCCATGTTATAGCCGGGCGTGCTCCCTTCGGGAACGACGCCGTCGGCGATCGGCGGGAAGTTGGTCGCCCCGGGGGAGGTGACCCCCTGGATCAAACCGTTCGGATTGAACGCCAACGTCAGGGCGAAGGTCGTCTGGTTCTCGACGTCCTCGGCCGTGATCGAAAGCGCTCGCTGGAACTTGAACACCACGTTGCCGCCCGCTACGAAGATCGCCTCTTCGGCCGGTGCGCCCGTGAGCGGGTCGTCGGTCAGCACGCAGTCGTAGGCATTGTTGTTCACCGAGCAGGCGCTCGCGACGCCGGGCTTGGTGTAGAGGACCGGCGTTGTCCCGTCGGCCGGATCGACCAGGGTCGCCGTCACTTTGATCGGCGGTGCCCAACCGAAGACGCCGTAGTTGTATTCGCCGACGTCCTCCTCCATTAGCACGATCTGCTGTGCAATCTCGGCCCGTGACTCGGGATCGAGGACGTCGATGTAGCCCTCGGTCGTCGCTTCAGCGGCGGCGAGGCTTGCGGCAAGGTCCGACGTGTTTGACAGGTCGCCGGGCTCGACCGGGGCCTTGTAGACCGTCACGCAGCCTTCCATCCCGGTGATCATCGTCCCGTTCAGAGTGACGTCCTGACAGATATGGATGTCGTTGAAGTAGAGCTTCAGGCTCTCCAGTCCCGCGCCGTCGGCAGCGACGTTCTTGGCGTTGCTCGTCACCACCATCGCGGCGAGTTGGGCGAGCGAGCCGAACTCGGATGGGCCGGACGACTCGGCCGGGACGCTTCCCACCACCGACATCGAGAAATCGATCGTCGCTCCGACGGGAGGATCGGCGCCGTCGCCGCCGCGATTGCAAGCGGCCAGGACCGTAGCGGCAGCCAAGGGCGCGAAGGCATGGATGGAAGCGCGAAGGTGATTCGACCCGGTCGTCATGGACCCTCCCCCGTGGATCGGGCGCTAATTTTACGCCTCCGGTCGGCGCGCCGTTTCAAGAATCGACGCGCGGAGGGAATCCCACGCGATCGGGTTATCGTAGGTCGGTGTCCCGGCCCGTTTCCGCGTCGGACTTGCGCGCCTGGTTCCGGCCCCGGTCGTCGCGGGAGCGGATCGGCGCGGAGTTCGAGATCCTGCTGGTCGACCTCTTCGCCCGGCGCGAGACGCCCTTCTCCGGTCCGCGCGGCGTGGAGGAGGTGCTCAAGCGCCTGGTCCATTCCGGCAGGGGCTGGCGTCCGATCGAGGAGGAGGGGCACCTCATCGCCCTCGCCCGGGACGACGGTGGGGCCGTCACCCTCGAGCCGGGGAGCCAGCTCGAGCTTTCCACGCCCCCGCGTGAAAGCGCGGTCGAGATCGAGCGCGACTACCGGGCCTTCGTCGCCGAGCTGAACGGGATCCTGCCGGGGATGGGTCTCAAGGCGTTGGGGATCGGCGCCAATCCGTTCTCGGGAAGCCGCGAGGTGGTCCTCGGGCCGAAGCGTCGCTACGCAATCATGACCGAGTACCTCGCCCGCACGGGGGACCTGGCGATCGACATGATGCGGCGGACGCTCTCGGTCCACTGCACCTTCGACTACGTCGACGAGCCGGACGCGATGGAGAAGCTGCGCGTCGCCTTCCTCGCGTCGCCGATCGTCACCGCGCTGTTCGCGCACTCGCCGCTCGACCGCCTGGCGCCCAACGGCTTCGCCAGCGTCCGTGCCGAGATCTGGCGCCGCACCGATCCCGACCGATGCGGTTTCTTGCCCGCGGCGCTGGAGCCCGGCTACGGCTTCGACCGCTACGTCGAAGACCTCCTCGACACGCCCCTGATCTTCACCTACCGGGACGGGCGGTATCGACCGGCGCACGGTCTTCCCGCGCGTGCGTGGTTCGACGGCCGAACCGAGCGGCTTGCCGATCACGCCGGGATCACGCCCGCGGCGGACGACCTGGAGTGGGTGATCAACCAGACCTTTCGCGATGCCCGCCTTCGACGGTACCTCGAGTGCCGCGCCGCCGACTTCCCGCCTCCGGCGATGGCGATCGCCCCGGTCGCGCTCTGGACCGGTCTTCTCTACGACGCGGAGGCGCGGCGGACGGTGATCGAGCGGCTCGGAGGGCTGCCCGCGGAGGCGCTCCGACGCTTGGGCGGCGCGGTCGCGCGCGACGGCCTGCGCGCGCGCGAGGGCGATGAGGAGGTGCGGTCGATCGCGCAGGCGCTCGTGTCGGCGGCGCGGGCGGCGCTCCGGCGCCGCGGCCGTGGCGAAGAGCGCCTCCTCGATCCGCTCGATCCGATCCTGGCGGACGGCCGTAGCCCCGCCGACCTCCTCCTCGAGCGCTGGAACGGCGAGCTCGGGCGCGATCCCGACAAGCTGATCGCGGCGCTCGCGCTCTAGCTAGTCGCCGGCGCGCCGCTTCCGCGGGTCCGAGGCCCCGACCGCCCGCCCGTCGCGGACCTCGACGGCGTTGACCGCGGCGAGGAACGGGGCCGGCGTGAGCAGGTGCCCCCGTTCGGCGAGCGCGTCCGCCACCCGTTGCGAGATCGACGGCTCGAGGTACAGCGTGTCCGGCATCCACTGATGGTGGAGGCGCGGTGCGTCGACCGCCTCCTCGACCGTGGCGCGTTCGGCGAGGACGCCGAGGATCGTCTGCAGCGTGGCGGAGATGATGCGGGGCCCTCCCGCGCCGCCCGCCACCACCCGTACGCGCTCGCCGCCGGCGCCGCGTTCCAGTACCACCGTTGGTGCCATCGACGAGACCGGCCGCTTCCCCGGCGCGATGCGGTTCTTCTTCGACCCGACGAGGCCGTAGAGATTGGGAGCGTCGTCCAGGGAGAAGTCGTCCAACGTATTGTTTAATAGAACGCCTGCGCGCGGGGCGCGGACCCGCGCGCCGAACAGGCCGTTGACGCTGGAGGTGATCGCCACGGCATTGCCGCGCGCGTCGACGACCGAGACGTGACTGGTTCCGGCGTCGTCCTTCATCCTCACGCCGGGGAGGCCGTAGGCCCACGACGGCTGGGTGCGTGACGCGTCGATGCTCCGGCGCCGCAGCTCGGCATAGGCGGGGGAGAGGAGCCGCTCGGTCGGCACGCGGACGAACTCGGGATCGCCGAAGTAGCGCGCCCGGTCGGCGAAGCCGTGCTTGAGCGATTCGGCCAACAGGTGGTAGGAGCCGCCGGCGTCCGCGCCTTCGCGGTTGAACGGGAGAGGCTCGATCGTCTCCAGCGCTTCGGCCAACACCGTTCCTCCGGAGGAGGGGGGCGGCATCCCCACGATCCGGAAGCTGCGCCAGTGTGTGACGATCGGCGTCCGCCAGATCGGCGCGTAGTCGGCGAGGTCGGCCGCGCGGACCGCTCCGTCGAAATCGCGGCAGGCGGCGTCGATCGCCGCGGCGATCGATCCCCGGTAGAACGCCTCCGGGCCGTGCGTCGCGATCGCCTCCAACGTCGACGCGAGTTCCGGATCCCGCAGCACCTCCCCTTCCTGCGAGGGGCGCCCGTCGGGACGCAGGTAGGGGCCGGCCCACGCGCGGTCCGCGGCCTGCGCCGCGTCCTCTCCGGCCCCGTGCTCGTCGCGTCGGCCCCCGAGGGCGTCCTCAAGGGCCTTCGCCAGGTACGGCGACACCGACCATCCGTGCGAGGCCAACAGCTGCGCCGGCCGGACCACCCGGCTCCATTCCAGACGGCCGAAGCGGCCGTGCAGCGCCCCCAGACCGGCCACCTCGCCCGGGACCCCCGCCGCGTAGCAGCCCCGCTGGCTGCGCTCCGGATCGAAGGCGCCGTCCGGTCCGCGGTAGTGCCCGGCGGACGCACCCGCCGGGGCGCGTTCGCGGAAGTCGAGTGCGTAGGCGCGACGCGACGCGGCGTCCCACACCACGGCGAATCCGCCTCCGCCGAGTCCCGACGACGACGGGTTTTCCACCCCCAGCGCGAAAACGGCGGCGACGGCCGCGTCGGCCGCGGAGCCGCCGTCGGCGAGGATCGCCTCCCCGATCTCCTGCGCCGTCGGCTGGTCGGCGGCCAGCGCGCCCGCGCGCAGCGCCGGCGAGTCGGCCGGTGCGGTCGTCGGGTCGGTCTCTCCCGGACGGCAACCGGCCGCGAGAAGGCACGCGACGGCGGCGGGAAATGCGACGAGCGGGAAGGCGGGTGCGGTACGGCGGAGCATTCGTGTCCTCCGAGGCCCCGCGGACGCGAGGAGGGAAAATGGAAAATGGAAAATGGGAAACCGGCAAATGAAAAATGGTCCGCGGATCGGGAGAATGGCCGGTTGGCCGGTCTTCTATTTTCCATTTACTGGGTGCTCGTGGCGGAACGAAGGACGCTGCTTTCTCCGGGTGCGCCGCCTCGCTAGAGTCCCCTCGGCATGTGGACCTTCGACATCGACCACCCGCTCGCCCGCAACCGGACCGAAGCGGGCGGGAAAGGGGTCGGCCTGGCGCTCCTCGTGGAGGCCGGGCTCCCCGTGCCACCGGGATTCGTCGTCCGGTCGGCGGCGATGACGCACGCGCTGGGCGAGACACCTCCGCTGCCGGCCGTGTGGAGCGACGAATGGGCGCGCGCCGAGGCCGCGCGCCGTGGAGCGCTCCTGCTCGCCGCGCCGTTCCCGGCCGGACTCGACGAGGAGGTGCGCGCGCGTCTGCGCGCGCTCGGCGACGGTCCGGTCGCGGTGCGGTCGTCGGCCGAAGACGAGGACGGGCTCACCCGCAGCGCCGCCGGACAACACGCCACCGTGTTGGGGGCGCGCGGGCCGGACGAGGTGCTGGCGGCGATCCGCCGCTGTTGGAAAAGCCTTCACGGCCACCGGGCGGCCGTCTACCGCGCGCGGACGGGGGGGGTCCCGTTCCCCGCCGGCGGAGCGGTGGTGGTGCAGCGACAGATCGCGGCCGAATCGGCCGGCGTGATCTTCACCGACGATCCGTTCGCTCCCGGGTGGCGCGGGCGTCCGGCGCACCGATCCAGGGAGCGCCGGATCGTGATCGAGGCCTTTCCGGGTCCTGGCAGCGCGGTCGCCGACGGGGGGGCGCGCGTCGACCGCTTCGAGCTCGAGGTCGACGACGGCGGCGACGGAGACGGCGCGAATCCGCGTATGGCGGACGCGCCGCCCGCAGGATCGGCGACGTCCCTCGATGCCGCCAGCCTCGAGCGGCTCGGGGGGCTCGCCCTCCGCGCCGAGCGCGCGCTCGGCCGCCCCGCCGACGTCGAATGGGTGCGCGCCGCCGACCGAGTCGACGGTGTCGACGGCTTCCACCTGGTGCAGCTCCGGCCGATCACCCCGGTGGCGCGCAACGCGCGCCGCCGAGCGGAGATCCTCTGGACGCAGCGCTTTTCCGGTGAGCGCTGGACCGAGCCGGCGACGACGCTCGGCTGGTCGATCGTCGAACCGGCCCTTCGCCGCTACACGCACTGGGAGTGGGCTTCGAGAAGGTATCTCGGCGGCACCGGGCCCGCGCGACTCCACGCCGGCATCCCCTACTTCAACGTCACGATCTTTCGTCATCTCCTCCTCCGGACGCCCTGGACCCCCACGCCGGAGTTCGTGCTCGAGCTGTTCCCGTCGGACGAGGCCGAGGAGCTGCGCCGCCGGCGTTGGATCTTCCCCACGCCGGGGCTCGTCCTACGGATCCTTGCGGAGGCGCTGCTCCGCGGACGCTGGCGAGGCCACCGCTGGGCGTGGTTCACGAACCCGCGCGACTGGGACCGGCTCGCGGCGGGGATCGAGGCGGCGCTCGCCTCCGGGCGCACGCCGGCCGACGCGCGCGCGGCGATGAAGGAGATCGAGCGGTTACGCGGCTGGCTCGACCGCTACGTCGGCGTCCACGTCTGGAGCCTGCTCTGGGCCAACCTCTTTTATCAGGCGCTCGGGAACGCGCTCGAACGGTTCGGCGGGCCCGCGGCGCTGCGGGCCCGCGCGGCGCTCGTCGTGGGAGGGGAGCACGAGAACCGAACCATGGAGACGAATGCGGCGGTCCGCGCGCTGGCGGAGATCGCCGCCGCCGACGCGTCGCTGGCGACGTGCCTGCGGGAGGCGCCGGACGGGTTGGCCGCCCTGCGGCGGCTCGCCGACACGACCGGCCCGGCGGCGGACCGCCTGCGCGCCGGGCTCGCCGCGCTGCTCGGGCGGTACGGCCACCGCTCTCGCGCCACCTGGGAGGTGTTCAGCCGGCGCTGGCGCGACGAGCCGGAGCTCGTGCTGGAGATGGTGCGCGCGCTGCTCCGCGCCGAAGGCGGGCACGCCGCACGCCGGACCGATGCCGCGCGCGAACAGGCCGAGCGGGCGCTGGACGGGCGGGTCGCGCCGGCGGCGCGGCCGCTGCTGCGCTGGCTTCTCGGCCGGGCGCGCGTCTTCTCGCACTTGCGCGAGAACCAGAGGTTCGTGTTCGACCGGCTGATGCTCGCGATCCGCGAGGCCTGCTTCGCCGCCGGCGGTCGCCTGGAGCGGACCGGGGTGCTGCTCGAGGCCGGCGACGTCGTCCACCTCTCGATCGACGAGCTCGCCGCGATCGTCCGTGGCACGCTCCCCGCCCCGGAGGCGCGCCGCCGCGTCGCGGAGCGCGCGCGGGAGCGCGAGCGGAACCGGCTCGCCTGGACCCCGACGTTTCTCCACGATCTCGCCGGCGGCGACGGCGGGGGGGACCGCGCGATCGGGGTCCATCGCGGCGTCGGCATCAGCCCCGGGCGGCACACCGGTCCGGTGCGCATCGCGCGCACCCTTGCCGACGTCGCCGCCCTCCGCAAGGGGGAGGTGCTGGTGGTGAAGGCGACCGAGCCCGGGTGGACCGCCTACTTCGGCGCCGCCGGGGGGCTCGTCACCGAGCTCGGCGGGCTGCTCTCCCACGGCGCCGTGGTGGCGCGCGAATACGGACTTCCCGCCGTGGCCAACGTCGAAGATGCGATGACGGTCTTCCGCGATGGGGAGCGGGTCACCGTCGACGGAGAACGGGGGCTGGTCTGGCGCGCCTAGGCGACGACTATTCCGGATCGGCTTCGCTTTCCGCGTCGGCGGACGACGGGGTTCGGAGCCCGTGCTTCTTCATCAGGTCCTTGAGGTACTTCCGCTCGATCTCCGCCTCCCGCGCCGAGCGCGAGATGTTCCCCTTGTTGCGGGTCAGCAGGTTGCGCAAGTAGGCGCGCTCGAACGACTCCACGATCTTGTTCTTGGCGTCCTTGAACGGCGCCTCCAGGTCGTACTGCGACGGCGCCGCGCCTCCGCCCCCCGCCGCCCGCGGGTCGAGCATGATGTCGGTGAGGTCGACCTGCCCGTCGTCCGAGAGGAAGATGGCGCGTTCGACCACGTTCCGCAGCTCGCGGACGTTCCCCGGCCAGTGGTAGGCCATCAGCGCCTGGATCGCGCGCTCGGTCACCTCGAAGGCCCGAGGCGTCCCTTCCAGGTCCTCGGCCGCCTCCATCGCCATGCTGGCGAGGAACGTCTCGACCAGGATCGGGATGTCCTCCTTGCGCTCCCGCAGCGGCGGGATCCGCACCTTCGCGACGGCGAGGCGGAAGAAGAGGTCCTCGCGAAACGTGTTCTGCGAGACCATCTCCATCAGCACCCGGTTGGTCGCGGCGATCACCCGCACGTCGAGGTTGATCGGGTGGGCGCTGCCGATGCGGCGGATCTCGCGGTTCTCGAGCGCGCGGAGCAGCTTCGGCTGCAGGTCGATCGGCAGCTCGCCCAGCTCGTCGAGGAAGATCGAGCCCCCGTTCGCGAGCTCGAAAGCCCCCTTGCGCTGTTCGTTGGCGCCGGTGAACGAGCCCTTTTCGTGGCCGAACAGCTCGCTCTC
>CAYJRR010000098.1:0-17263 GCA_964372275.1 uncultured bacterium | reverse complement strand
CACCCTTGCGAGCGCCTTTTCCCACTCCTCCTCGGAGTCGTGGTCTTGTCCGGTATTAGCGCACCTTTCGGCGCGTTATCCCAGGCCTGGGGGTAGATTACCCACGTGTTACGCACCCGTCCGCCACTTTACTCACCTTGCGGCTTTCTCGTTCGACTTGCATGTGTTAGGCACGCCGCCAGCGTTAGTTCTGAGCCAGGATCAAACTCTCCAATTTAGTGTCGATTGGAGAGATCGGTCTTTCGACCGGATCTGCTCATTGATTCTCGTTCGGACCGAGTCGAGGGAGGATCTCTCCTGCCTCTTCCCGATTGTTGTTTCATGAAACCCTGGAGCGACCCTCCGGTCGGCGGTTTTCCGCCTGCCGGCGAGGTGCTCCGGGTCCGCAAAAACTGGCGTTTGCTATTCGGTTTTCAAAGATCGGGGACCGAAACGTCGGCGCACTCTACTCGAAGAAGGTTGCCCGTCAACCGAAAAAATCGACGGCCGCTCCGCTTCGCATCGAATCCAATCCGCTTTTCGCGCCGACCCGCCCGGCCGACGGCGACCCTCTTCGACAGCTTCGAGGACCCCCGCCGACCGCCGTAGCGCCGATGGCGATACGGCGAAAAGTGCCGCGAACTCTATGCGCGGGGTCTGCGCCGGTCAAGCGGCTTTTTCCGCGACCACTCGCGCCGCGGAAAGCCCAGCGGCGCAGCCCACTTACCGCCTCCGCCACGCCCCGCCGGACCGACCGCCCGACCGCCCCGCAAGACCCCGCCGCCACGAGTCGCGGGCGTCAACTATCTTATTCATAGATGCGTTGGCTCCGGCGGGGATTCGGACCGGCGGGGCCCCGGTCTCCTAAGCGAACCAGCCGCGAACCTGCGCGATCTTGTAGATCCACGCCAACGCGATCCCGATCCCGAGCCCCCACCATCCGCTCGCCGGGGTTCGCGCAACCAGACGATCGGGGCGGAACGGCGGACCTCCCGTCAACGACCGCACCGTGAGGGAGATCGAGAGCCCGAGCGTCGCGAGGAACAGCGCCAGCCCCATCGGCTGCGCGAGAAACGCCGCGCCGACTTCGAGGTTCGCCGCGTGCGCCCACGACGTCGTCATTCCGCAGAACGGGCAGGGGATGCCGGTGAGCCAGAGGAAGGTGCAGCGCGGAAGTCCCAGCTGCTCGTGCGTCCCGACGCCGGCGGCGTTCGGCTCGAGCGCCGCCGCAAGCAGCATCGGACTGGCCAACGCGATCCCCCACAGCGCATTCGCGCCGCGCGCACGCCGCTCCGCCGAGACGAACGCAGGGGGGTACGTGGGGGAGCCGTCCGGGGAGCGCGATCGCGCGAACATGCGGCCACTCTACTACCCGATCGGTTGGACGTCGTGGGCCAGGCGCGGCGGGCCGCCGGCCTTCTTGGCCCAGGCGCGGCGGATTCGGCGGTGGACGTCGAGGTGCTCCTCGACCATCCGGCTGGCGGCGAAGATCGACAACGCGCGCGCGCGGCAGTGTCGCGCGCACTCCTCCCGCCGGCGGGCATCCTCGAGCAGCGCGCGAACCGCCTCCCACAGGGCGCCCGCGTCGCCCGGCTTCACCAGGATCGCCGCACCACTCCAGGTTTCGCGATAGGTGGACGTCGCGGTGAGGACCAACGCGCATCCGGAGAGCGCCGCCTCGGCGGCGACCACGCCAAACGGATCGTCGCGCGACGGCAGTACGGCGATCTCGCTCCGGGAGAACAGGCTCGCGCGGCCCTCGGGACCGAGACTGCCGAGATCCGAGAGGATGCCCGGCAGCGGCGGCCGGATCCCTTCGCCTCCGATCCGGACCTGGAGATCGGCCGGGAGCTTCCGCGCAATCTCCAGGAACAGGTCGAACCCGTCGACCTTTTCGTCCGTCCGACCGTAGAAGGCGAGGCCGGTGCGGGTGCGGCGTGTCGCCTGGACCGACACCGGACGGTCGCCCAGCTCGCTACCGGGCGGGATGATGGCGATTGGACGGCGGTACTCGAACCGACGCGCGATCTCTTCGGCCAGGGTGCGCGTCGGCGAGACGAGGGCGTCTGCGCCGAGGATCCCTTTCCGCGCCGGACCGCGGCCGCGCGAAACGCGCACCGTCCGATCGCAGGCGATCGACAGGACCTTCGGAACGTCGAGATCGAGATCGCCGAACACGCAGCGGTCGACCTGGACGACCGTCGGCTTCCATTCGCGCGCTGCCGCCACCAGCGCCCCCTTCGCGCGGTCGACGAAGGCCGGCTCGGTGAAGACGCCGTCGAGAGGGACGTGCAGGAGGCGCACGCCGTCGAGCTCCATCTCGGCGCGGCGCGTGGGCGATGGCTCGCGGCCGAACGAGACGACGAGTACGGCGTGATCGCGCCGGGCGAGCGCCCGGGCGACTCCGGCCACGTAGATCCAGCTCGCCGACTGCGGGTCGACCGTCAGCAGAACGCGGTTCACGAACGTCGACGTTGGATCTCCGAACCGCGGCAGGCAAGCGAGGCGGAGCGGAATTTCCCTTCTTTGACGAAGCCTTAGAGATCGGTTAGGCCGGGGCGTCGATGCGTAGGCGCGCAAATCGATGCTTCCCCAACCGGACGACGTGGCTCCCGGCCGCGAGCGTCGCGGCGATGTTCCCGACCTTCTCGTCGTCGACGGCGACGCCCCCCTGCTGGATCAATCGGCGCGCCTCCCCCTTGCTCGGCACCAGCCCCGACTTCACCAATGCGTCGAGGAGCGGCACCTCCCGGCCGGACGCCTCGACCCGGATCTCCGGCATCTCCTCCGGGCGGCCGCCACGGACGATCTGCTCGAACTCCTCCGCCGCCGCGCGCGCGCCGTCTGCCCCGTGGAAACGGGCGACGATCTCGGTGGCGAGCAGCACCTTGGCGTCGCGCGGGTGCATGCGCCCGGCCTCCACGTCGCCCTTCCGCCGCGCGAGCGCCGCGTCGTCGAGGTCGGACAGGAGCTCGTACCAGGTCCACATCGTGGCGTCCGAAATCGACATCGTCTTGCCGAACTGGCTGCGCGGCGGCTCCGCCACCCCGACGTAGTTGCCGAGCGACTTCGACATCTTCTCCACGCCGTCGAGCCCGACCAGGAGCGGCATCGTGAGGATCACCTGCGGGTCCTGGCCGTACTCGCGCTGCAGTTCGCGGCCGACGAGGAGGTTGAACTTCTGGTCGGATCCGCCCAGCTCGACGTCGCTCTTCATCGCCACCGAGTCGTACCCCTGCGCCAGCGGGTAGAGGAACTCGTGGATCGCGATCGGCACCTGCGACTCGAATCGTTTCTCGAAGTCGTTGCGTTCGAGCATCCGGGCCACGGTGTATTTCGACGCCAGCACGACGAACTCCGCGACCGACATCCGGGAGAACCAGGCCGAGTTGAACAGGACGTCGGTGCGATCCGGATCGAGGATCTTGAACACCTGCGCCTTGTAGGTCTCCGCGTTCGCGCGGACCTCCTCCTCCGAGAGGGGCTTGCGCATCTCGTTCTTGCCAGTGGGGTCCCCGATCCGGCCGGTGAAATCGCCGATCAGGAACTGGGCGCGGTGGCCGAAGCGCTGGAAGCGACGCATCACCTGCAGCACGACGGTGTGTCCGAGGTGAAGGTCGGGGGCGGTCGGGTCGAAACCGGCCTTCACGAGGAGCGGTCGGCCCCGGGCGATCTTCCGCTGCAGCTCCTCCGGCGTGACGAAGTCGACCGTCCCGCGGCGAAACGCCGCCACCTGTTCGGCGGGCGCGGCCGGCACGGCAGGAGAGCTGCGTTCATTCATCGGTCGGGCCCACTCTACCACCGTCAGTCCGGCAGCCGCCGGTCGACCCGCTCGACGGAACGAGCGCGGCCCGTCGACTCGTCGATCTCGCAGACGACCGCGCGGAAGACGGGCGCGCGTTTCGCCGGCTCCATCCGCTGGTGGTGCCCGGTGAGGAATCGCTTGAGCGCATCTTCGACGCGCATCCCGATCACCGAGTCGTCGGGACCGGTCATCCCCACGTCGGAGACGTAGCCGGTCCCCTGCGGGAGGATCCCCGGATCGGCGGTCGGGATGTGGGTGTGGGTGCCGAAGACGAAGGAGGCGCGCCCGTCGGCGTAGAAGCCGAAGGCACGCTTCTCGGAGCTGGCCTCCGCGTGGAAGTCGACGATCACCACCTTGGCGCGTTTCGCGGCCTCGGCATAGGCGGAATCGAAGGCGCGGAACGGATCGCCGCAGGCGGTCGGCATGAAGACTCGCCCCTCGAGGTTGACGACCGCGACCGGGATCCCTCCCGCCGTCTCCACCACCGCGATGCCGTGCCCGGGGTTCCCCTCCGGGTAGTTCGCCGGCCGCAACAGGCGCGGCTCGCGATCGAGGAGGGGGAAGATCTCGGTCTTGTCCCAGGTGTGGTTTCCCCCGGTGATCACGTGGACGCCGAGGTCGAACAGCTCCTGCACCAGCTCGACGGTCATCCCGAAGCCGCCGGCGATGTTCTCGGCGTTGGCGATCACCAGGTCGATCCGGTGCTGGTCGACGGCGCGGTCGAGCGATTCGCGGACGGCGCGACGCCCGGCGTTGCCGAAGATGTCGCCGATGGCGAGAACCCGCATCGGCGCCGGTTAGAGCACATCTACCGACGGCATCGCCAGGGGGTTCGGGGAAACTCCCCGGGGGCCCGAAGGGCGTGCTAACGGGATGAGGGAGGCCCGCCGGGGAGTGAGCGGAGCTCGGTCACCACCCGGCCGACCGGGACGTCGCGCGATTCCGCCGGGAGGTCCGGCACGATCTGCACGTCGAACGCGATGCCGATCGTCGCCGCCGCCGGCGCGGAGGAGAGCGTCCGGTCGTAATAGCCGCGGCCGTAGCCGAGGCGGTGGCCGCGGAGGTCGAAGGCGAGCGCCGGAACGACGAAGAGGTCGACCGCGGCGGCCTCGACGCGGCGGTCCTCCTCGAGCGGCGGCGTCGGGATCCCCCAGACGGCGGGGACGAGCTCCTCGCGGCGGGCCCGGAAAAAACCGAGCTCGCCGCCGGCGAGGATCCGCGGATAGAGGACCTCCGCGCCGCCTTCCCGCGCCGCGCGGTCGAGGGGGCCGGTCTCGACCTCGCTGCCGATCTCGGCGTAGAGCGCGATCCTCCGCGCACCCCGGAAGGCGGGCAACGCCGCGACCTGCGCGGCGATCGCGGCGGAGTGGCGGCGACGGAGATCCGCCGGTAGCGCGTCGCGGGCGGCGAGGAGCTCACGACGGAGCGTCGGCTTTTCGTCGGAACCCACGCCTACCTCGAACGCCCGTGGGGTCTACCGGCGGAGCTCGGCGGCGACGGCCAAGTCGGCGGCTGGCTCGGCCGCGGTCTCGCGGCCGGTTGCGGGCGGACGGTCGGCGGGAGCGGTCTTGGAGGCCCCGGCGAGCTGCTCCTCGACCAGGGCGAGCAGCGTCTTCGTCTTCTCGCCGACGGCCGCGAGGCGTTCCTCGGCCTCGCGCTTCACGTCCCACGACTCCTCGGTGAGCTTGAGCGCGGCGAGCAGCGCCGCGTCGAGGGTGCTGGTCGCCCCTTTGCGCTGCAGCTCGTTGACCTGGTCGGTCACGTGCTCGGCGAGCCGTGCGAGATAGCGGGCGTCGTGGTTGGTGCGAAGCTTGAACTTCCGGCCGAGGAGGACGACCTCGTGCGATCGGGTCACCGGTTCTTTCATCGTCGTTGCACCCGTTCGAAGCTTACACCGATCACGCGATCTCCTCCACCGACGGTCGCTGGAAGTCGATCACCGCGTGGGCGAAGCTGGTGACGTAGGAGTTGATGCGTCGGAGGTTGGACAGGATGTCGAGGTGGAGGGAGGAGGTGTCGAAGCTCTCCTTCAGCCCCTGGTGCAACCGCTGGATGTGCCGCTCCTTGAGCGATCGTTCGATCTCGCCGAGGCGCTTCTTGTGTCGCAGCACCTTGTGCGCCAGCTCGGGATCCTTGTTGGTGTAGGCGGTGACGGCGAGCACGAAGTTCTCGCGAACCTTCGCGTGGAAATCGCAGATCTCCTTCCAGCCCTCTTCGCTGAAGGAGAGCGAGAGGCGCATCTTCTTCTCCGCGATCTCCACCAGGTGCTTGTCGATGACGTCGCCGATGTGCTCCAGGTCGGAGGTCAGCGCGATCACCCGCATCTCGGTCCGCTTCTGCTCCGGCGTGAAGCCGCGATCCGACAGGCGGGTGAGGTAGAACTTGATCTCGCGGTCGAGCAGGTCGACCAGGTCGTCCTTGGCGAGGATCCTCGACGGCAGCTCCGGGTCGTTGGTGGTGAACAGGAGCAGGACGTCGTCGAGCATCTCCTGGACGACGTCGGCCATGCGGAGCATCTCGCGGCTGGCGTGCCCGAAGGCGAGCGACGGCGTGTCGAGCGCGCGCGGGTCGAGGTACTTGGGACGGAACTCCGACCGCTCGTCCTTGGGGGCGGGGATCAGCCGGCGCAGGAAGGCGGCGCCGAACGGCACCAGCGGGGCGAACAGGACCGTCACCCCCACGTTGAACAGGGTGTGGGCCCACGCCACCTGCCGCGCGACCGACGACTCCGATTCGTTGATCCGCTCGGCGAGGAAGGCGGTCCAGGCGCGGACCAGCTCCTCGTAGGGTCCGAGCAGCGGGAAGACCAGCGCCGCCCCCGCGAGCTTGAACATCAGGTGCGCCCAGGCGACTCGCTTCCCTTCGGCGTCGGCGCCCGAGGAGGAGAGGATCGCCGTGGCGCAGGTGCCGATGTTCGCGCCGAGCACCATCGGCAGCGCCGCGTCGAGCCGCATGGCGCCGGACAGCGCAAGCGACAGAACCAGCCCGATCACCGCGGCGCTCGACTGGATCGCGGCGGTGAGCGTCGCCGCCGCCGCGAAGGCGTAGATCGGCTCCTCCGCGAAGAACAGGAGCACGGACCGGGTCGCCGGATTGGATTGCAGCGGCTCGGTCGCCGCCTTCATCAGGGCGATCGAGTAGAAGATGAATCCGAAGCCGAGCAGCGCCTGTCCGACGTATCGCGCCTGCTTGGTCCATCCCCAGCGCGAGACGCCGAAACCGGCGATCACCAGCCACAGGGCGTAGTCGGTGACGTGCAGGGAGATCAGTTGGACGGTGACGGTCGTCCCGATGTCGGCCCCCAGGAGGACGCCCATCGCCTGGGTGAGCGAGATCAGGCCGGCCGACGCGAAGCCGACGAGCATCACCGTCGTCGCCGTCGACGACTGGATGATCGCCGTGACCAGCGCGCCGACGCCGATCGCCATCGCTCGGCGTTCGGTGAGCGAATGGAGGATGGTTCGAAGCCGATCGCCGGCGACCAGCTGCAGTCCGTCGCGCGCCAGCCCCATCCCGAACAGGAAGAGGCAGACCCCGCCCAGCATCGTCATCAGGCTGAAGTGCGGCACGGGATCGAGCGAGGCGGGAATGCTTTGATCTTACACGGAAAACAGCGCGTCGACGAACTCGTCGGGGTCGAACGGTTTCAAGTCCTCGACCGCTTCGCCGATGCCGACGTAGCGGATCGGAAGCTGCAATTCGTCGCGGATGGCGATCACGATCCCGCCCTTCGCCGATCCGTCGAGCTTGGTCAGCGCCACCCCGGTGACGCCGACGGCGGCGTGGAACTCGCGCGCCTGGGCCAGCGCGTTCTGGCCGGTGGTGGCGTCGACGACCAGCAGCGTCTCGTGCGGGCTGCCCGGGATCTCGCGGCCGACCACGCGGCGCACCTTCTTCAGCTCTTCCATCAGGTTCTGCTTGGAGTGGAGCCGCCCGGCGGTGTCCAGGATCATCACGTCGGCGCCGCGCGCGACCGCCGCCTTGGCCGCGTCGAAGGCGACCGCCGACGGATCGGTCCCCTCCTTGTTGGCGACGACGTCGGCGCCGGCCCGCTCGGCCCAGATCTGCAGCTGTTCGGCGGCGGCGGCGCGGAAGGTGTCGCCGGCGCCGAGCAGGACCTTCCGGCCCGAATCCGAAACGCGCTTGGCGAGCTTCCCGATGGTGGTCGTCTTCCCGACGCCGTTCACCCCGACCGCCATCACCACGTAGGGACGGCCGGCGGCGGCGACGGCGGCGTCGGCCCAAAGGGGCGGAGGCGGCGGGTCCCCGAGCATCCGTCGGATCTCCTCGCGCAGGATCCGCTGCAGCGCCGCCGGATCGGAGGCCTCGCGACGCCCGACGCGCTCGCGCAGGGTCTCGAGGAGCGCGGTGGTGGCGCGCACGCCGAGGTCGGCGCCGAACAACACCTCCTCCATCTCGTCGAGCAGGCCTACGTCGATCGCGCGGCCGCGCACGAGCTGCCGGAGCCGCCCGACGAACCCCTCCCGCGTCGAGCTCAGGGCCCCGGCGATCGTCCGCGGCGCGGCGGCCGGAACGGGCGGCGGGGCGGCGGGGGGGACGGAGGGCGGAGGCGAGACCTCCGACGGAGGGGACGGCGCAGGCAGGGGCGGCGGCGCCGGCCGGCCCCCGAGCCGCCGCAGTCGCCCCACCGCCAGCGCGACGAGCGCGAGCAGCGCCACGATTCCGATCCACACCACGGCCGGCGTCATCGGCCGGGGTCGTAGCCCGAGTCACCGCGCGCTGTAAAGCGGCTCCGGCCGAGGTCGTCTCAGATTCCGCGGCCGCCTACAGGTGCGCGCGCATCTCGGCGGCGGCGGCGGCGAGGCGGGCGCGGGCCGTGCCGGTCGCCGTGCTCGGCGCGGCCGAAAGCAGCAGGAAGTACTCGTCGTCGATCGACTGGAGAAGGAGCAGGCCGTGCTCCGTCCGCACGTGCATGGCCCGGCTCTCCCCCAGGCCGGCGGCCCGGCCGATCGTCTCCACGCGCGAAAGGAGCAGCCCCAGCTCCGCCCCTTCCAGCTGGATCTCGTCCTCGCCCCCCGGCCGGTCGGCGCCGACGAAGGCGACCGGATCGCCGTCGCGATCGACGAAGACGGCGCCGCGCGCACCCGCGACCGAGCGCACGAGCGACTCGAGGATCCGCTGGAACGGCATCGACGGATCTTACGCCACGGCGGGGGTCTGGATGCGCTCGCCGTGGAACTTGACGCTCACCATCTTGGAGACGCCGGGCTCCTCCATCGTGATCCCGTAGAGGGCGTCGCACCGCGCCATCGTGTTCTTGTTGTGGGTGATCACGATGAACTGTGTCCGCGCGCTCATCTCGCGGACGATCTCGTTGTAGCGGCCGACGTTCGCCTCGTCGAGCGGGGCGTCGACCTCGTCCAGCAGGCAGAAGGGCGTCGGGCGGATGAGGAAGATCGCCATGATCAGGCTGACGGCGGTCAGCGCCTTCTCGCCGCCGGAGAGGAGGTTGATGTTCTGCAGCTTCTTCCCCGGCGGCTGCGCCACGATGTCGATGCCGGCCTCCAGCAGGTCGTCGCTGTCGGTGAGCACCAGGTGCGCCTTCCCTCCGCGGAACAGTTTCGGGAAGAGCTCCTGGAAGCGCTCGTTCACCTTCTCGAACGTCTCCAGGAAGCGCTCCTTCGACGTGCGGTTGATCTTGGCGATCGTGTCCCGGAGCTGCGCCAGCGTCTGCTCCAGGTCGGCCTTCTGGCCGGCGAGGAAGTCGTGACGCTGCGCGACCTCGGCGTACTCCTCGATCGCGGTGAGGTTCACCTCGCCGAGACGGGCCATCCGCTCCTTCAGTTCGGCGACCTGCGCCGACGCCGCCTCCAGGTCGAGCGCCGGATCGATCCAGTCGCGGAACCGGCTGTCCAGGTCCTCGTTGTAGCGCTCGGCGACCTGCTGCACGGCGTGCTTCAGTCCCATCGCCAGCTCGGTCTCCTTCACCTGGGCGCCGGCGGTCGCGTCGCGCAGCTCCGCCAGGTGGCGGCGGAGGTTTTTCACCGAGGACTCCCTCTCGCGGAGCGCGTGGGTTTCGGCGTCGAACGCCTCGCGCGATGCGAGGAGCTCGAGGCGCAGCCGCTCGGCCTCCCGCACCCGGTCGGCGATCGAAGCGCGCAGAGCCTCGATCGAGCCGGTCAGGCGCACCTCTTCGGCCGCCCCCTCCTCCATCTGGCGGTTCAGCCGTTCGATCCGGCCCTCGACGTCGAGCCGGCCGCGCTCCAGCCGTTCGAGCGCGGCGGCGAGCGCGTCCCGGCGCGACCGGCGCTCGGCCATCTCCACCCGCGCCGCCGTCTCCGCGTTTCCCAACGTCTCGATCTCCTGCGCCACGACCCGGGCCTGGCCCGAAAGGTCGTCGAGGGTCCGCGCGTCCTCCTCGCGGCGACACCCCAACGTCTCGATGCGGCGCTCGGCCTCGGCCCGCTCCGCGGCGACCTCGTCCCGTTGGCGGCGGATCTCGCCCGCCTCGAACTCGAGCACCTCCAACCGCTGGCGATCGCGCTCCAGCCGCTCCCGGACGGCGGCCAGGTCCTTCTCCTGCTCGAGGCAGCGGATCTCCTCTTCGTGCTCGCTCTTGGCGAGGGCCTCGATCGCCTCTTCCACCTGCGAGAGCGACCGCGCCGCCTGTTCCCGCGCCAAGGCCCGCTGCGCGTGCGCCTGCTCCAGCTCCGCCACCTCGCGGTAAAGCTCCTTCACCTCACGCTTGCGCTGCAGCAGACCGGTCGCGAGTCCCTCGCGGCTTCCTCCGGTCAGCGCGCCGGCGGCGTCGATCACCTCCCCTTCGAGCGTGACCCAGGTGCGGCGCGCGCCGCGGTGGGCCGCCCGCGCCGACAGCGCGGCGTCGAGCGTCTCGGCCACCACCACGTCCTGCAGCAGGTACGTCGCGACCGACGCGAACTCGGATCGGACCGTCACCTGTTCGAGGAGGGGGCCGAGGATCCCGCGCGCCCCCCGATCGATCCGGCCCGCGGCGGGGGCCGGCAGGTCGAGATCGAGCGGAAGAAACGTGCCGCGACCCTTCGCCTCCGCCTTCAGGAACGAAAGGGCGTCCAGACCCTCGTCGTGCCGGGCGACGATCACCGCCTGGAGGCGATCGCCGAGCACCGCTTCGAGGGCGGTCTCGAATCGAGGAGGCACCTCGAGGTACTCCGCCACCAGGCCGAAGACGCCGTGGAGCGCGGCGGCCGGAGTGGCCCCCGCGCCGGTTTTCGCGCCGGGAAGCTCGCCGGCGGATTGGACGTCGACCGCCGCCAGCTCGCGCGCGGAGGTGGCGGTGGAGATGGCGCTCGATCCCCAGGCGGCGGAGACCATCGAGGCGCCTCCGTCGGTCGGCGGGCCCAGGACCGGCGGCGCGGCCGCCGGCAGGGGCGTCGCCTCCTCGGGTTCGTCCCCGAGAACCGCGAGCGAACCGGTGGCGCCGGCGCGCGTCATCACCTCGCGCACCCCTTTGTGGTACCCCTCGTAGGAGCTCTTGAGCTCGAGCAGCGACTCCAGTCGCGACCGTTTCGCCGTCCGCCGTGCGGAGGTCTCCTGCAGCGACCCCTCGGCCGCCGCCAGGTCGGCGCCGAGCCGTTCGCGAAGGCGGTCGTGCTCCTCTTTGCGGTGGGCGAGCCCCAGCTTCATCTGTTTGAGCTCCGACAGCAGGCGCGCCCCCTCGTCGACCGCCCGGCGATCACGGGCGACACGCGCCGCCACCTCGTCCCGCTCCGACTCCTCGCGCTCCAGTCTCATGGCGAGGTCGGCGTCCCGCTTCTCGAGACCGACCCGCGCGTTGCGCGTCGCGGCGACCATCTGCATCGCCTCCACCACCCGGCCCTTGAGCTCGTCGATCCGTTGGTTCAGAGCCCCTAGCGCGGCGCGCGATGCGACCACCGCGTCCGACTTGAGCGCGATGGCGTCGATCGACTCCGCGATCTCCCGCTCGAGCCGTTCGCGTTCCTCGGCCCCGCGCAGGAGCTCCTCGCCGATCCGGGTTCGCTCGCCGGCCAGGCGGGCGATCTCCGCCGTCGCCGTCTCCGCCGCCTCCTTCAGCCGCTCGAGCTCGCGCGTCGAGTATTCGACGTTCTTCTCGTCGAGCTGGATCCGGTTGTTCTCCTCGAACAGCCGCTCCTGGATCCCGGAGAGGAGCCGCTCCTCGTCCACCAGCTTTCCGCGGACGACCTCCATCTCGCCTTCGGCGTTGGCGATCTCCGCCGCCGCCGAGATTTCGCGCTCCCGGAGCTCGGCCAGCGCCGCCTGCTCGGCCTCGAGCTCGCGGAGCCTCCGCTCGTGCTCGGCGGCCGCCACCTTCAGGTCGACGGCCCGGACCTCATCGCGCATCTTCCGGTAGCGCTCGGCCTTCTTCGCCTGTCGATCGAGGCTCGCCATCTGTTTGGCGAGCTCGACGACGACGTCGTTGACGCGAAGCAGGTTCTGCTCCGTCTGTTCCATCTTGGCGAGCGCCGCCTTCTTGCGGCTCTTGAACTTCGCGATCCCCGCCGCCTCCTCGAGCAGGATCCGTCGCTCCTCCGGTCTCGAGGAGACGATCAATCCCACCTTCCCCTGCTCGATGATCGAATAGGCCCCTTTGCCGAGCCCCGCGTCCATGAAAAGCTCCTGGATGTCGCGGAGGCGGCACGGGGTCTTGTTCATCCAATATTCGGACTCGCCGGAGCGGAACAGCCGGCGCGTAACCTGAACCTCGGTGAACTGGGTGAGCGTGTGCGAAGGTTCGACGGCGGCATCGACGGCGGAGTCGGTCTCGGGGACGCGGGAAGGCTCCTCCATCTCGAAGAAGAGCGAGACTTCGGCGAGCCCCATCGGCGGTCGGCTCTCGGAGCCGGCGAAGATGACGTCCTGCATCTCCTTCCCGCGGAGCTGTTTCGGACTCTGCTCCCCCATGCACCAGAGGATGGCGTCGACGATGTTCGACTTGCCGCAGCCGTTCGGACCGACGACGGCCGTCATCCCCCCCGTGAAGTGGAAGACCGTCTTGTCCATGAACGACTTGAAGCCGTGGATCTCCAGCCGCTTGATTCGCACGCGCCGCCCTCCGGGCTCCCGAACCCTGGATGCGTTGCCACGTATGGCAACGCATTGTCACTCGTATCGGATCGTGCCATCGCGGAGAGCCCGTTGCCAAGCGAAAACCCGGTCGTCACCCCCCTCGCGCCCGCTCGGAGAGCGGGGCTGTGGAATTCTTGTAGGAGAGGATCCCCGATGCACGCCTTCGCCTTCCTCGTTCTCGGACCGACGCTCGCGGCCGCGCAGGGGACGCTGCCGGCCGACGTGGTGCTCCCCGGTTCCGACGCGTCGCCTCCCGCAGCGTTACTCCGAACGATTTCGTTGGTCGTTCTCGATCCGGGTCACGGCGGCGACGACCTGGGCAGCCGTGACGACGCTCGCTCCGTCGTCGAGAAGGAGTTGGCCTTGGGGCTTGCCCGCAAGGCCGCCGCGCGGATCCAATCGACGACCGGCGCGCGGGTCCTCCTCACCCGACACGAGGACCGGACCGCCACGGCGGTCGAACGGGCCCAGCTCGCCAACGAGACGAGGGCCGACCTCTATCTGTCGATCCACGCCAACGCGTCGCCCGCACCGTCGGCGCGTGGATTCCGCGTCGCCTTCCACGACCTGACCGCCCCCGATCGGCCGTCGCGACCGGGCGCCGTCCTCTGGAGCGACGCGCAACGGGGGGTCGAGGGGCAGAGCGCCCGGTTCGCGGAGACGCTGCGCGAATCGCTCGCCGCCAAGGTGGCGCTCCCCGATCGCGGGACGCTGCGCCTGCCGCTCGCGCCGCTCGTCGGGGCGACCTGCCCCGCCGCCCTGCTCGACGTCGGAACGATCTCGAACCCGCTCGACGCGGTGGCGCTCCAGACCGAGTCGGTGCAGGATGCGATCGCCGAGGCGATCGCGGAGGCGGTGCTGCGGATGGACGCCTGGCTCCGGTGACCGGGGCGCCCGATCAGCGAAGGGAAGCCGACTCCAGGGTGATCTTGTAGTCGAGCTGCACGTAGAACGCGTTCTTGGGGACGCTCCCGACGACCCGATTCGACTTGAAGGCGGTACGTGCGGGGATCGATCCGGTCTCGAACCGTCGGGGAAGGTTCGGCCCGCCGCCGAGGGCGGCCGTGTAGTCGATCCGGAAGACGAGGTTCTGGATGGCGCGGTCCCCGCCGTTGTTGACGTCCCCCGTGATGAGGATGTCGCCGGTCGCCTGGTTGAGCTCCAGGCCGAGCCCCACGTTCACGAACTGCTGCACGTACATCTCGGGCGAAAGCCGGGCGGTGTCCGGGGTGGGAGCGGGGGCCGGCGCCGGGACCTTGAGGTTCGCCGGATTCGAGAAATGCTCCCAGACGGCGTACCCCCCGGCGACGACGCCTCCGACGACGGCGAGCCCGATCAACGTGGGCGCGACCGAGGAGGGCCCCGCCGGCGGCGCGACCGGGCGATGAACCGCGCCGAGGTCCGGCCCTCCGCGCGCACGCGACTGGAACTTCGCAAAGACGATCCCACAACGGGCGCAGTCGGTGGCGCCCTCGAGCCGCGGCGCGTGACAGTTCGGACAGTCCACGTTCGCCCCTCCCCATACACAGACTACATGGAATACTGGCCCCGATGAACGAACCCCGATCCTACGAACGTGGCGCCACCGAGATTCGGCCGATGACGATCACGGCGGGGGCCGCCCCCCAAGCGGAGGGCTCCGCGCTGATCGAACTCGGCCGCACGCGCGTCCTCTGCACCGCGACCGTCGAGGAGCAGGTCCCCCGCTTCCTCCAGGGGAAGGGGACCGGTTGGATCACGGCGGAGTACGACATGTTGCCGCGGGCAACCCAGACCCGGACGCCCCGCGCGCGCGGACCGGCCGGCGTCAAGGGGCGCACGCACGAGATCCAGCGCCTGATCGGGCGTTCGCTCCGGGCGGCGGTCGACCTCGCCTCGATCGGACCGCGCACCATCACCATCGACTGCGACTGCCTCGTCGCCGACGGCGGCACCCGGACGGCGTCGATCACCGGCGGATACGTGGCGCTGGCGCTGGCGCTCAAGTGGATGGCGAAGACGGGGCGGATGGCGGCCCAACCGGCGACGCTGCAGGTGGCCGCGATCTCCGTCGGGCTGGTGGACGGGGAGGTGCGGGTCGACCTCGACTACGACGAGGACTCGCGCGCGGAGGTCGACCTGAACGTGGTGATGACGGCGAACCGCGAGCTGATCGAGGTGCAGGGAACCGGCGAGCGGAGCGGCTTCTCGCGCGAACTGCTCGGCCGGATGCTCGACGGCGCCGAAGCCGCCACCGATCGCCTCTTCGCGGCGCAGCGCCAGGCGGTGGCGAAGGGGTAAGGGGAGGCCCCGGGGAAGCCCGAAGGGCGGAACGTATGAGGGGAAGCCCCGTGAAGGGGACGGGTGGAACGATGAAACGCCGCTGGATCTTCGCGACGCGGAACCGTGGGAAGCTCCGGGAGGCGGCCGCGATCCTCGGCGGATCGGTCGAGCTCATCGGCGCCGAGGAGGCGGGACTCCCGGAGGTGGAGGAGACGGGAGAGACGTTCGACGAAAACGCGTCCCTGAAGGCCGAGGCCGCCGCGGCCGCGACCGGACTGCCCTCGCTCGCCGACGACTCGGGCCTGTGCGTCGACGCGCTCGGCGGGCAGCCGGGGGTGCGTTCCGCGCGGTACGGCGGACCCGGGATCGAGGCCGGGTCCGCCGGCGACGCCGAGCGGCGGCGGCGCCTGCTCGAGGCTCTGCGCGAGGTTCCCGACGAGCGCCGGACGGCCCGCTTCGTCTGCGTCGTGGCGCTCGCCGCGCCGGGCGTCCCGACCCGCCTCGCGCGCGGCGTCTGCGAAGGCCGCATCGCACGCGAAGAGCGCGGCGCCGGCGGTTTCGGCTACGACCCGGTCTTCGTTCCGGCGGGCCACGACCGCACGTTCGCCGAGCTTCCGGCGGAGACGAAGAACCGCCTCTCCCATCGCGCCCGGGCGCTCGCCACGGCGCGGTCCTGGACGTGATCGTCGGCCCTTGCGCACGGAGGCGCCGCCGGCATCTTGTCGGCTCGAGGGGGGGAACCTCATGGGCGTCCTCGGCTGGATCCTGTTCGGCCTCATCGTCGGCATCCTGGCGAAAGCGATCATGCCGGGACGCGATCCCGGCGGCGTCGTGATCACG
Source organism: uncultured bacterium (assembly GCA_964372275.1). Lineage (GTDB taxonomy): Bacteria > CAYJRR01 > CAYJRR01 > CAYJRR01 > CAYJRR01 > CAYJRR01. The sequence continues at coordinate 1,329 of CAYJRR010000098.1, read as the reverse complement.
ATCCTGCTCGGCATCGCCGGCGCGCTGCTCGGCGGGTGGATCGGCCAGGTACTCGGCCTCTATCCGACGGCCGAACACGGCGGCGGAATCGTGATGAGCATCCTCGGCGCGATCGCCCTGCTCGCCGTCTACCGCGCCGTCATCGGCCGCCAGGTCGTCCGCGGCTAGTTTCGTTCCGCGGCGAGTTTGTCTAGACTTCCCGGCTCCATTCGCGAACGGGAGTCTCGATGAACGTACGCCTTCACGCCCGGGCCGTCGCCGTCCTTGCCGCGCTGTTCGCGGCGGCGTCGCCCGCCGGATCGTCGGCCGCCGATCCCACCCTCGTCCACGAGCGCTACACCCTCCCCAACGGGTTGGAGGTGATCCTCCATCCCGACGGCCGCGTTCCGCTCGTGGCGGTGAGCGTCTGGTACCACGTCGGCAGCGGCGACGAGACGCCGTGGAAGAGCGGTTTCGCCCACCTCTTCGAGCACATGATGTTCCAGGGCTCCGAGCACGTCGGCGAAGACCGCCACTTCCAGATCCTGCAGAAGATCGGCGCCAGCAACACCAACGGCTCGACCTCGCCCGACCGCACCAACTACTACGAGGTCGTTCCGTCGCATCAGCTCGAGACGGCGCTGTGGCTGGAGAGCGACCGCATGGGGTACATGCTGCCGCTCCTCAACGAGAAGAGCCTCGCCAACCAGCGCGAGGTGGTGCGCAACGAGCGGCGGCAGCGCTACGACAACGTCCCCTACGGAAAGGGGCGGTTCACGCTGGCCGCGCTCCTCTATCCGGAGGGGCATCCGTATCGCTATCTCACCATCGGCCGGCACGAGGACCTGGCGGCCGCCTCTGCCGACGACGTCCGCGCCTTCTTCCGCACCTGGTACGTCCCGTCCAACGCGACGCTCACGCTCGCCGGCGACTTCGACGTGGCCACCGCCAAGTCGCTCGTGCAGAAGTGGTTCGGCACCTTCCCGGCATTCCCCAAGCCGGCGCGGCGGGAGGTCGCGGCCCCCTCCGTCGCCGGGCCGAAGCGGGAGACGATCAACGACGACTTCGCGCGCCTCCGCCGCCTCCACTACGCCTGGCACTCGCCCCGAATCTACGGACCGGGGGACGCGGAGCTCGACATCGCGGCCAGCGCCCTCGGCGCCTCCGGTACCGGCCGGCTCTACAAGATCCTGGTCCTGGAGACCCAGCTCGCCCAGGGGGTGAGCGTCTACCAGCAGAGCACCGGCTTCTCGAGCACCTTCAACGTGGTCGTCGACCTCAAGAGCGACACACCGCTCGATCGGGTGGAACGGATCCTCGAGCAGAGATCGGAAGAGCGTCGGGTCGGGA
>CAYJRR010000097.1:0-17378 GCA_964372275.1 uncultured bacterium | reverse complement strand
GTTCGAGCTCGCCGACGCCCACCTTTGCGTCGAGGAGGCGCCGTTCGCCTTCACCCCGCCGGGCCAGTGCCCGTACGGCGCCGATCCCCTTCCCGCCGGAACCGGCCGGTTCGAGTTTCGCGTCCCGCTCGCCGATCTTTCGATCGACGAGGGATCGTGCGAGGCGAGCGTCCACCTGCAGGTCCACGGCAGCGTGCTCGACGCCGCCACCGGGGACAAGGCCGGAAGCGCCTACGCCGGCGCGTTCAAGGGGCGGGTGGCGTTCGACGCGCCGGCCGACGGCGAAGCGCCGGTCTTCGCCCCCGCCTCCGACGTCGTCCTGGAGCGCAACGCGAAGGAGGGGGCCACCGGGTCGATCGAGATTCCGGCCGCGACCGATGCCTGCGACGCCGAACCGACCGTGAGCCACGACGCGCCCGGACTCTTTCCGCTCGGGTCGACGACCGTTCACGTCCGCGCCGTCGACGGCGTGGGGAACGTGGCGACCACGGAGATCCGGGTCGACGTGCGCGACACCGTCCCGCCGACGATCTCCTATCCGGTGACGGAGGTGACGGCCGAACAGGCCTCGCGCGAAGGGACCGTCGTCGAGCTCCCGTCGCCGGCGGTCGTCGAGCCGTTCGACGAGCCGACCGTGACCGTCGACGCGCCGGCCCGCTTCCCGGCGGGAACGACGCTCGTCACCGCCGTCGCGGAGGACGGGCAGAAGAACGCGGCACGCGCCGAGCTGCGCGTCGTCGTCGTCGACACCACCCCGGCCATCCTCATCGTGGAGTCTCCGGGCGGTTGGGTCCGGGACGCGGCGGTCGTGCGCGCCACCGCGGAGGACGTGGCAGACGAGGCGCCGCGACTCGCCCTCCGGCCCGAGCCGGCCGCGTCGGAGTCCGGTGCGGGCACGATCGCCGGCGTCTACCGGACCGAGGGGATCCACGACGTCATCGCCGAGGCCGTCGATGCCGCCGGCAACCGCGCCGAGAAGGCGGCCGCGCCGTTCGGGATCGATCGGACGGCTCCGGTCGTCACCGTGGCCGGCATCGATCTCGCGGAGGTCGACCTCGACGACGCCGCGACCTGGCCGATCCTCTACGTCAGCGAGAACCTCGCGTTCGCCGCGCGCGCCGATGACGCGGCGGGGTCGGTGGCCGGCGGGATCGCCCGGATCGCCGTCACCCTCGATCCCGGCGCCGATCACGAGTCTCCGCTCGCGTCGCGAACCTTCGCGCGTGACCGCGAGCCGGCCCCGGGCCTCTTGGCGGGTCCGGTCGCCGCGGAGGTCGCGTGCGACGCCGGAGCGTCGTGCGTCGACGGATCGCTCGATTTGGGGAGGCTCGATCCCGGGGAGCACCGCCTCCTCGTCGAAGCCGACGACGTCGCCGGGAACCGGGCGACGATGGTGGTGCCGTTCCGGCTGGAGGAGGTTCCGTTGCGCTGCGCGGTCTCTCCCCGGCCGATCGATCTCTACGCGCCGGTTCCGTACGTGACGGCCACCTGCGAGGTTCCGACCGCATCGCTCGACCTTTCGGTGGACGCCGGCGACGTCGACCTCGCGTCGCTCACCCTCTCCGATCCGATGGGATACCGCGCCGGGATCGATTTGGCGGGCCCGTTCGGGGTCGACGGCGCCGCGAACGCGTTCCACTTCTCCGTTCCGTTCGATCCGCTGGCCCAGCACGTGCGCGATGTGCTCGAGTGGATCTGCGAGTGCGACGTCGACTACGCCGACCGGATCGAGCTCGAGGTCCGGGTCTCGTTCGCCGACGACGGCGACGATCGGCGCGGAGCCGCCGCCGGACACGACCTGGCGCCGGTGGAGGCCGACCTCCCGGCGCGCGTCGCCCCGGTCCCCGAGGGTCAGCGCCTGGCCACCGACGAGGACGTGCCGCTCGAGGTCGTGCTCACGGCTCCGCTCCGGCCGATCCAGCTCCTGCCCGGACAGAAGGTCGCCGCCGACGCGGTGGAGGAGGACGACGATCCCGACCGCTGGAACTACCGGATTCTCGTGGCGCCGTCCCTGGGGAGCCTCGTCGGCGCCGGCCGGCGCCTTCGCTACCTGCCGAACGCGAACGCGTACGGCGCCGACCGTTTCGTCTTCACCGTCGACGAGGCGTTCGCCGGGACCGAGCCCGCCACGGTCTCGATCGAGGTCCGGCCCGTCGACGATCCGCCGGTCGCCTTCTCCCAGGCGCTCAAGACCGACGCGGGAAAGGATCTGCCGGTCGTCCTCGCCGGCGTCGACGTCGAGGGGGCGCCGCTCACCTTCCGCGTGACGACGGCGCCGACGCGCGGAACGCTTACCGGGTCTGGCGCGCGGAGGGTCTACCGTCCCGCGGCCGGATTCGGCGGCGCCGACGCGTTCGCCTTCACCGTCTCCGACGGCGGGCTCGTCTCGGCCCCCGCGACGGTCTCGATCCAGGTCGTCAAGCCGACCGACCTTCCGCCGGTCGCCTCCGCCCAGGAGGTCGTCCTCTCCGAAGACGCGCCGACCAAGGTCACCCTGCAGGCGAAGGACCCCGACGGGACGCCGGTCCGATTCGAGATCGTGACGCCCCCCTCGCACGGGCGCGTCGAAGGGACCGGCGCCTGCCGCACCTATCGACCCGACGCGAACTACCACGGCGCCGACCGCTTCACCTTCCGCGCCGTCTCCGGGGCGCTCGCGTCGGAACCGGCCGAGGTGGCCCTACGGATCGTTCCCGTCAACGATCCCCCCAAGGCGCTCCCGGCGGAGGTGGTCGTCGACGAGGAGCAGTCGGTCACCTTCGAGCTCGGCGCGGTCGACGCGGACGGCGAGGCGCTCGTCTTCACGGTGGTGCGCGCCCCCGGGCGCGGAACGCTCGCCGGCACGCCCCCCGCGCTCACCTACGCGCCCGCACCGGACTTCTTCGGGTACGACACGCTCTACTTCGTCGCCCGCGATGGGGAGGCGGCCTCCCCCTCCGCGCTGGTGAAGATCCTGGTGCGGCAGGTGAACGACCTCCCCGTCGCGTCGGATCTGGCCGCGCACGTTCCGGAGAACGCCTCGACTCCGCTGACCCTCCTCGCCACCGACGCCGACCGCGAGCCGCTGCGCTACGAGGTCGTCGAGCCGCCGTCGAACGGCACCGTCACCGGTGACGGCGGCGCGCGGGTCTTCTACCGGCCTGCCGCCGGTCACCTCGGCGCCGACCGCTTCACCTACCGCGCTCTCGACGCCGCGTCGGCGTCGAACGTGGCGACCGTCTCGCTCTCGGTCCACGCGGTCGACGACCCGCCGACCGCGGACGGACAGGCGGTGCGTGCCGTGGAGGAGGGTTCGGTCGAGATCGTGCTGACCGGCTCGGATCCGGAAGGGGATCCGCTCCAGTTCGCGATCCTGGGGGTACCGCGCGGGGGGACGCTCTCCGGAACGCCGCCACGCGTCACCTACCGCGGTGCGTCGAACTTCTTCGGCGCCGACGCCTTCCGCTTCCGCGTGCGCGCCAACGGCCAGTGGTCCGCGGCGGCGACGGTCACGATCGACGTCGAGGGGGTGAACGACCCGCCGATCGCCAAGCCGACGAAGGCCGAGACGGCGTTCGAGTCCGGCGTCGCCGTCCCGGGGAAGGGGAGCGACCCGGACGGCGACGTCCTCTCGTACCGCGCGGTGACCGAGCCGGCGCACGGACGCGTCGTCTCGGCGGGCGGTCCGGAGATGTGGTACGAGCCGGCCCCGGGCTTTTCCGGCACCGACCGCTTTACCTTCATCGCCGACGACGGCGTCCTCTCCTCGGCGCCGGCCGAAGCGGTCGTGGTGGTCAAGGCCCCGCTGTCGTGCTCGGTCCCGTTCGACCAATCGGTCTCGACCGACGAGGAGGTGCGGGTCCCGGTCGTCCTGGCCGGCGCCGATCCGAGCGCCCGCTATCGCGTCGCGGTCTCCCCGAAGTTCGGAGCGGTGTCCGGGACCTCCCCGAACCTGGTCTACACCCCGCGTCGGAACTTCTTCGGATCCGACACGTTCCACTTCCGGGATGCGGCGTCCTCGGCCTGCCCCTCGGCGATGGTGACGATCGAGGTCCGTCCGGTGAACGATCCGCCGGCGGCGAAGGCAGAGACGGTCAAGGTCCCGGAGGGGGCGACGTCTGCGGTGCCGACGAACGGGACCGACGTCGACGGCGACCCGCTCACCTTCCGCGTCGTGAATCCCCCCACGCACGGGACGCTCGAAGGGGAGCCCCCGTCGCTGGTCTACACTCCCGATCCGGCGTTCGTCGGGGTCGACGGATTCGACTTCGTCGCGAACGACGGCCTGCTCGAGAGCGCCCCCGCGCGTGTCACGATCAAGGTGCTCGACGTGAACGAGCCGCCGCAGGCCGAAGACCGCGCGGCGGAGACGGCGGAGGACGCGCCCGTCGCGATCGAGCTCGCCGGATCGGATCCCGAAGGGAAAGCGATCACCTACTCGATCTACGCCAAGCCTTCGCACGGGACGCTCTCCGGCAGCTTCCCACGCGTCACCTACAAGCCGCGGGCCGACTTCCACGGCGACGATTCGTTCCTCTACCGGGTCCACGACGGCGGCGCCTACTCGGCCCCGGCGACCGTCTCGATCCGCGTCACCCCCGTTCCCGACGCGCCGGTCGCGAAGGCGCAGCGGGTCGGCACCGCCGAGGACCGGCCGGTGACGATCGTGCTCAAGGGGACCGACGGCGACGGCGATCCGTTGACCTACCGGGTGGTCGAGGGTCCGGCGATGGGGACGCTCACCGGGAGCGCGCCCACCCTCCTCTACGCCCCGGCGACCGACGCGTTCGGCGAGGACCGGTTCCTGTTCGAGGTGAGCGACGGCACCGCCGCCTCCTCGGCGGTGGTGGAGATCGGCGTCGCGGCGCGGAACGACGCGCCGATCGCCGTCGCGCGGACGCTCGAGGTCGACGAGGACTCGAGCCTCGCCTTCCGGCTCGAAGGGTCGGATCCCGCCGACGGCGAGGCGGTGCGGTTCGCGGTGGTGGGGCAGCCGAAGCAGGGGACCCTCGCCGGGACGGCCCCCGACCTTACCTACACGCCGGCCCCCAACTTCTCCGGGCCGGACTCGTTCACCTTCAAGGCGACCGACGCCGTCTCCTCCTCGCCGCTGGCGACGGTGTCGATCGTCGTCCGCGAGGTGAACGACCCGCCGTCGGCCGAATCGCAGACCGTGACCGCGGTCGGCGTCGACCCGGTGGAGGTGGTGCTGGCGGGCTCGGATCCCGACGCCGCGCCGACCGCGGGTCCGGCCACGGCGACCGCTCGACCGGTCGCGGGGGGGTTCGCCGGCGTTCCGCTGTTCGCGGTCGCCGCGGTGGCGATGCCGCCGGACGCCGGACTCGTCTACGAGATCGTCGACCTGCCGACCGACGGTACGCTCTCGGGCGCCCCGCCGAACCTTCGCTATTCGGCGCGCCAGAACGGCACCGGGACCGACCGCTTCACCTTCCGCGTGCGGGACGCCGGCTCGGCGCCGTCGGAGCTGGCGACCGTCACCGTCGAGCGGGTGCCGAAGAATCGCCCGCCGGAGGTGGCGCCCCAGGCGTTCGGCACCGACGAGGACGTCGCGGTGGAGCTGTCGATCGCCGCCACCGACCCCGACGGCGACGCGCTCGCCTTCTCCGTCGACGTTCCGCCCGCGAAGGGACGGCTCTCCGGGACCGGGCCGGGATTCCTCTACGTCCCCGACCCGAACGCCAACGGCCGGGACCGCTTCGTGGTGAGCGTCTCCGACGGTGACCTCGCCTCCCCGGCGGAGATCACGCTCGACGTCCGTCCGGTGAACGATCCGCCCGTCGCCCACGGCCGCAGCTACACCACCACCGCCGGCAGCCCGCGGTCGCTGATCCTGGTCGGGACCGACGTCGACGGCGACCGTCTGACCTACCGGATCGTCGACGATCCGGTCCGCGGAACGCTGATCTGCGATCCGCCCCACGTGATCTACGTCCCGAACATCGGCGCGACCGGCACCGACCGGTTCACCTTCCGGGTGAGCGACGGGATCCTCGAGTCGGAGGCCGCCACGATCCTGGTGAACGTGGCCGCCGCCGCCTCGGCGGACGGACCGCTCGCCGGGGACCTCGAGCTGACCCACGAGGTCGGCGCGGACCTCGTCGGTCTGGCCGTCCGCTTCGAGCTCGCGCGCGATGGCCGCCGTCTGTTCCTGGGCCGGACCGCCGTCGCCGCGGATGGGCGGGCGTCGCTCCCGCTCGACGACCTGCACACCGAAGAGGGGATCGACGACGACGATCCGGGGAACGCCCACGACGTCGAGCTCGAGGACGACGCGCGCTACCTCTGGCGCGCGCGCGTGGAGGGGGACGGGTCGGCGTGGAGCGAGTGGCGGGAGACGACCTACAACCCGGTGAACGATCCCCCTGCGTCGCCGCGCGTCGTCCTGCCGATCGTGGACGGGTTCGCTCGCACGTTCCGGGTCGAGACGGCGCACGATCCCGACGACGGCCGCGTCGGATACCTCTTCGAGCTGTTCTCCGAGGAGGGGCCCGAGCCGGTCGCGGTGCGGTGGATCCCGCCGGAGGAGGCGACGGGCGCGTCGACCGTCGGATGGACCGTCGACCTGGCGGGCGAGGCCGCGCACGGGCGCCGCTGGCGCGTCACCGCCGTCGATCCGCACGGGGCGGCGACCCGGAGCGCGCTGGCTCCGGTGGGCGCGGCCGTCGCGACGAGCGCCGGGCTCGAGGCGGAGGGTGTCGATGGCGCGATGGGCTGCCGCGTCGCCGCCGTCGGCGGCGAGGGCCCGTCGGTCGCGGGAGCCGTCTTCGCTCTCCTCCTCGCGGCGCTTGCGCGCCGGTTCCGATGAATCGCTCGGCGGGCCGCTACGTCTCGCCGCCGAGCACCTTCTTCTTCGCCGCCTGTCCCACCGCGCGCGGCGCGTCGGCGGACTTCGCCAGCCGGCGGATCTCGGCGGGCGGGAGGCGGTCGAGCAGGCGCACGGCGAGCGCGGGCGGCGTCTTCGGATTTCGGACGAGCGCGGCGGCGGCGCGAGGATTGGACATCCACTCGGCGTTCTTCCCGATCATCTGCAGCGCGTCGGGGCTGGTGTGGCTGCTGCCGGCCATGTGGATCACCTCTTCGATCGTGATCCGGGGGTTCTGAAGCACGAAGACGTGCACCACCTTGAGCGTGTCCTTCATCAGGAGGAGCCGCGCTGCGCGATCGCCGTGGGCGGCGAGCTTCATCTTGTCCGGCGCCGACATCTCGCGGATCTGGTCGTAGAGCGCCTTGGTCGCGGCGTCGTCGTGCTCCGCCAGCGGGTCGTTGGTCGCCTCCGGCGCGGCGGCGTCCGTCGCCGCGGGCTCGGGGGCGGCGGGGTCCGAATCCGTCGCGGCGGAACCGAGCTCGGCCGCGCCCGGGTCTTGACCGCCCCACGCGATCCGTGTCGGTCCGGGGGGGACCTCGCCGGCGGCGCGCGCCTCGTCGACCAGCCGCTGCACGCCCGACGTCGCCGCGGCCGCGTCGAGCGGGGCGAGCGCCATGGTGGCGGCCGACACCTGCACCACGCGCGCGGTGACCGACACGTGGCCGCCGTGCGGCGCGAAGAGGTGCACCTCCAACGTCTCCAGCGGCTGCGGCGGCGGATCGCTGGCCGGCAGGAAGAGCGCCCCCTGTCCGACGTAGTCGCGCTGCCGCTCCAGCTCGGCGACCGATCCGAGCCGCGCGGACAACTCTCGACGGTCGCTCATCGAATCCTCGTCGCGACGATACCACGCCGGACTCCGTGGGTTGCGACATGGCGGTCCAGGCGCGCCCGCCGGGATTCGGGACGCGCATGCCGCTGCGACTCCTCTGCGCGTCGCCGGTCGCGCGAAAAGTCTCCAACGAGGAGAGGCACTTCGCCGCGCCCCGCGCGAGGCGGGGCCGCCGTGGCATCGAGGGTGCAGAGGTGACGGCGGGCGTCACCACCGCGCGCTCGTCATCGGGAGGACACCATGCGCCACGGTCTGCTTCGCGCGTCGATTCGCGTCCGGATCGCCACGGTCCTCGTTGCCACGACCGGATTCGCAGCCCCGGCGCGCGCCGAAGGTCCGGAGGAGGGGAACGCCGTCGCCGAGGGCCGGGCGGAGGAGCTCGCGATGCGCGTCGCCGTCAAGGAACGCGATTCGAAACGATCGTCGACGGCCTCGGGGACCCTGGTGGGACTCGGATCGACGGTCGGGGTCGCCACGCTGGTCACCTGGGGACCGTGGAGCCCCGTGCTGGTGATGAGCTCGTATTTGATGATCGGGCTCGGCGTGCACTACTACCAACAGGCCGGCGAGGAACGCAGGGCGGCGATGGCCGCCATGGAAGAGCTTCGCCGCCTTCTTCCCGGCCCTGCCGCCGAGCGGGCCGTCGACGAGGCCCGCCGACAGCTCGGCACCGCGGTCCCGCGACGGGCGCCGACGCGCGCCGCCGGGATCCCGGGCCAGGACGGATTCATCGGCGCCGGTCTGGCGCGCTAAGTTCTTGCCTTCGGCGCGCGCCTTCGAGCCAATGGGCGTTCCGTGAGCGCCATCGCCGCCTCCGATCCGTCGATCCGACCGCACCTGTCGGCGTCGTTTCCCGACGAGATCGGTGCCGTCCTGGCCCGGAACGGCGTGGCCACCCGCGACGACGAGGCGCGCCGGATCCTCGCGCACGCCCTCTCGCCGACGGCGGCCAAGGACGCGGCGCGCCGTCCGCTCTCCCGCGCGCTTCGCGCGTCGGTCGACGCGATCTTCGACCGGAGCACGCTGGAGGTGGTGGAGCGCACGACCGATCCCGGCGACGGGTTCGTGAAGTACCTCTTCCGCCACCGGGACGGCCTGTCGAGCGAGGCGGTTCGCATCCCCCTCGAGCGCAGCGGGCGGTTCAGCGTCTGCCTCTCCTCGCAGGTCGGTTGCGGGATGAAGTGCGACTTCTGCGCGACCGGAAGGCTGGGGCTGGCGCGCCACCTCGAGGCCTGGGAGATGGTGGAGGCGTTCCGCGCGGTGCGCGACGAGGCCCCCGGTCGCGTCACCGGCGCGGTCTTCATGGGGCAGGGGGAGCCGCTGCACAACTACGACGCGGTGATCCGCGCCGCGCGGATCCTCTCCCACCCCTGCGGCGGCCGGATCCCCGGGAAGGGGATCACGCTCTCCACGGTGGGTCTCGTCCCGCAGATCCGCCGATACGCGCGCGAGCGGCATCCGTTCCGGCTGATCGTGTCGTTGACCTCGGCCGTTCCCGGACGCCGCGCATCGCTGTTGCCGATCGCCTCGCGGTGGTCGCTCGAGGAGTTGGCGGAGGCGATCCGCGAGTACGCCGCGTCCTGCCGCGACCGGGTCACGATCGCCTGGGTGTTGATGTCGGGGATCAACACCGGGCGGGAGGAGGTCGAGGGGCTGCGGGCGCTCCTCGGCGACGTGAAGCTGCGGATCAATCTGATCGACGTGAACGACCACCGGCCCGACGGGTATCGCCGCGCGTCCGACGCCGAGCGGCTCGCCTTCGTCGACCGGCTTCAGGTGCTGGGGGTCCCGGTCGTGCGCCGCTATTCGGGAGGCGCGTCCCGCCACGCGGCGTGCGGGATGCTGGCCGCGACCCGCTGCGAGGGATCATGAATCCGTCGGCGATGGCGACCCCTGCGGCGGCCGCGCGGTCCTGGCCGGCCGCGTGGGCCGACGCGCGCTCGCTCACCCGCCTCGCCTTCCCGGTGATCGTCGCGCAGCTCGGGATGATGGGCTTGGGTGTCGTCGACATGCTGATGGTGGCGCGCGTCAGCCGGACGGCGCTGGCGGCGTCGGCGGTGGCGAACGCCTGGATCATGGGGACGCTGATCGTCGGCATGGGGATCGTCCTCGGGATCGACCCGATCGTCTCGCAGGCGCACGGCGCGCGCGACGGCCGCGGCGTCGCGCTGGGTCTGCAGCGGGGCCTGGTCGTCGCGCTCCTCGCGAGCGTGGGGGTGGGGATCGCCTGGGCGCTGACGGAGCCGGGGTTGAGGCTCCTTGGACAGGATCCGGCCATCGCTGCCGAAGCCCACCGCTACGTGCGCGTGCAGATCGTGAGCATCCCCGGATTCCTCGGGTTCATCGCCTTGCGGCAGTACCTGATGGCGCAAGGGAGGACCTTGCCGCCGCTGTGGATCGTGCTGATCGCCAACGTCGCCAACGCCGCCCTCAACTGGGTCTTCATCTTCGGCCATCTCGGATTTCCGGCGATGGGACTCGTGGGGGCCGGCGTCAGCAGCGCCCTCACCCGCCTGCTGATGGGGGCGGGACTCGCCGCCTGGATCGCGCTCTTCGGCCTCCACCGCGGCGCCTGGACGCCGTGGAGTCGGGAGTCGTTCCGCGCCGCCGGGCTGGCGACGGTCCTCCGGTTCGGGATCCCGGTCGGCGTGCAGCTGGGCCTCGAGATGTGGGCCTTCCACGCGGCGACCTTTTTCGCGGGGAAGATGGGGACGGCGCCGCTCGGCGCGCACTCGGTCGTGCTGAATCTGGCGGCCGTCTCGTTCATGGTACCGCTCGGGATCTCGATCGGTGCGGCGGCGCTGGTCGGGAATCGGATCGGCGCGGGCGATCCGGCCGGCGCGCAGCGGAGCGCGTGGGTCGCCTTCGCGCTCGGCGCGGCGGTGATGGTGGCGTCGGCGGCGCTCTTCCTGCTGTTCCGGGAAGGACTCCCGCGGATCTACACCCCGGATCTCGAGGTGGCGGCGGCCGCGGCCGGCCTCCTTCCGATCGCCGCCGCCTTCCAGCTGTTCGACGGCGTGCAGGTGGTCGGGGGCGGGATCCTGCGCGGCATGGGCCGCACCCGGCCGGCGGCGTGGTTCAACTTCGTCGGCTACTACCTGATCGCGCTGCCGCTCGCCTGGTGGCTCTCGCTCCGCGCCGGGTTCGGACTTGCCGGATTGTGGTGGGGGTTGGCGCTGGGGATCGCCGTCGTCGCCGCGCTGCTGGTGGCGTACGTCGGGCTGGCCGGCCCGGGCCGCTCGATGCGCGTCGAGGATCGCCGGGCCGCGTGACTTCGATCCCGCCTAGAAGGCCGCGTCGACCGCCGCTTGCATCGTGACGATCCGGAGCGCGTTCCGGTTGAGGGCGGCTCCGGGAAGGGTGCCGCCGACGCCGATCGAGATGCGGCTGCGACCGATCCTCCGGGAAACCGTCGGCGTGACCGCGAGCACCGTCGCCTGCTGGATCGGGAGGGTGTGGAAGATCGTGCGGTATCCGCCGGCGAGGAGGCCGACGGTCCAGGCCGGGTCGAGCTCGCGTCCGAGCCAGGCGCCGTAGGCGACGGTGGTGGCGTAGAGACGTTCGCCCCGCGGCAGCGCGTGGAGGCGCAGCTCGCCGCGCGTCGACGCCTCCCATCCCGGTCTCGGCCGGGCGAACAGCTCGCCGGTGACGTAGAGGTCGTCGGTGCCGACGCCGAGCGCTTCGACCCCGGTCTGCGGCGTCGTCCGCAGCGACTCTTCGACCGCCACGGTGCCGATCGGATCGGAGAGGGCGTAGCCGAGGCCGATCCACGGCTCGGCGCCGGCCGACGGCGCAAGAAGCGTCCGGATCGAGATGAACGGCCGCCCGGGGGCCGTCTCGGCGTGGGGTTCGTCCCGCGGGAGGAGGGTCGGCAGCACCACGCCCCGCGATCGGTTGTGCTCCACCGACCCGCCGGCGGTCACGGCGAGATCGCGGCGCGGAAGCCAGGTCACCGAGGGGACGACCTGCACGGCGAAGGCGCGACTGCCGGGCGGCCGCGCGAGGTAGCGGCGCTCGGCGTAGATCCCGATCGGCTCCAGGTAGGCGGTCGACACGCGGACGAGGAATCGCCCTCCGGGGGGCCGCTCCCCGCGCGCGGGGGCCTCGGTCCGGCCGGCGTCGTTCACGCAGAGCAGGTGACACGGCTCGCTCGGGTCGCCGTCCGCAATGGCCGTCGCCGGTGCCGCGATCGTCGCCGCGAGCGCTCCCGCGATCGCCGCGGCAGCGGCGGGCGACGCCCGGTTCCGGAGCCGCAATCGGCGCGTCACCACCGCGAACGACCATCCGCTTCCAAGCTGCGCCCGCCGCGTCACCACCGCACCTTGGCCGCGGCCAGCGCGCGCACCGCCGGCGCGCGCTCGCGCACGTAGCCGGCAATGCCGGCGGCGCCGAGCAGGATCAAGCCGATGGAAAGCGTCGCGGCCCAGGTTCGCGAGAGCGAGAGCACGATCGCCAGGACGCCGATTCCGGCAAACGCCGTTCCCACCGCCGCCAGACCGTAGGCGAAGACCTTCAGCCGCGCGAGGCCCTCGTCCCGCCGCTCCTCGAGCCGTTCCCACAGGAGCTGCTCCCGGCGCCAGTAGGTGTAGATCACCGGGATGATCTCCAGCGTCAGGAAGGCCGAGGTGAGCAGTCCCCCGACCATCGGCGCCGCGATCCGCTTCATCACGTCGGCGCCGCTTCCGGAGGCCCAGAGGAGCGGGACCAACCCGATGAGCATCGTCGAGACGGTCATCAGCTTCGGGCGGACGCGCTGCACCGTCCCTTCGGTGTGGGCGCGGATGATGTCGTAGAGATCGCGGATCTTCCCCGCGCGCTTCCGCCGCTCGTAGGCGTGGTCGATGTAGACGATCATCACGATCCCCGTCTGCGCGGCGAGACCGACCAACGCGATGATGCCGACCCACACCGCCGTCGACAGCCGGTAGTCGAGCAGGTAGAGGAGCCAGACGCTCCCGACGAGCGCGAACGGGATCGACAGCAGGACGATCAGCACCTCCAGGACGTTCCGGAAGTGGAGGAAGAGCAGCAGCACCACGATCCCGAAGGTGAGCGGCACCACCACCTTCATGCGCCGCACCATCTCCTCCAGCAGCTCGTACTGACCGGTCCACTTCAGGTAGTAGCCGCTCGGCAGTCCCAGTCGCCCCGCTTTCCGTGCCTCCTCCACCGCCGCCTTGGCCTCGTGCACGTAGCCGCCGATGTCGCGCTGCGCCAGGTCGATGTCGACGTAGACGTAACCGACGAGCAGACCGTCCTCGTCCCGCACCATCGGCGGGCCGCCCACGATCCGCACGTCGGCGAGCTGGCCGAGCGGGACGTGCGCGACGCGGCTCGAAGTGGCGCCCGGGCCGGAGCGGGACCCCCCGGCGGCCGACGCGCCGGCTCCGCCGGGCATCGGGCGCATCCCGCTCTCCGCCATCCCGTCGTTCATCGGGCGCATCGTGGGCATCGCCGGCATGGCATCGGTCGCCATCCCGCCGATCTCGGGGAGCCCGGGCCTCGACGTCGACACGCCCCCCTGGCGACCTCCGCCCATCTCCATCTGCGCCAAGAGGATCCCTCGCGGCGGCCATCTCCTCGCGCCGTCCGCGAGACGCGTCGACGGCGGCGATGCCGGTCTCGCGTCGGCCCCCTTCATCCCGTTCATCCCGTTCGTTCCGCCGCCCCCCGGCGATCCGCCGATCGGGACCAGGATCTCCCGGATCCGGTCGAGGTCGTCGCGCAGATCGCGCGGATAGCGGACGTTCACGCTGAACCGGTTCCGCCCTTCGACGGTGGTGGTGACGACGCTCCCGCCGAGCGCCGCTTCGATGATCTCCTGCACGTCGCCGACGGTGAGGCCGTGGCGCGCGAGCGCCTCGCGCCGGGGGACGATGTCGATGTAGAGGCCGCCGAGGTTCCGCTCGTAGAGGACGCTGCGCGTTCCCGGGATCGGGGCGATCACCGACTCCAGGTCGATCCCGATGCGCTCGATCTCGTCCAGGTCCTTGCCGAACACCTTGATCCCGATCGGGGTGCGGATCCCGGTGGTCAACATGTCGACCCGCGTCTTGATCGGCATCGTCCAGGCGTTGGTCCACCCCGGGAACTGCATCTTCATGTCGAGGTCCTGGATCAGCTCCTGCCATCCGATGCGCCGCTCGTCCGGCCAGACGAGGCGGAACGGCGGCTCGAGGAACGACGGGAGGAACGACCACCAGCGATCGACGTGGATCGTGCGCCATTCCTCGGTCGGTTTGAGCTGCACCACGGTCTCGACCATGGTGATCGGCGCCGGGTCGGTGGGGCTCTCCGCGCGCCCGACCTTGCCGAAGACGCTCTTCACCTCCGGCGTCTCCCGGAGGATCCGGTCCTGGAGCTGGAGCTGCGACTTGGCCTCCTCCAGCGAGATGTTCGGATAGGTGATCGGCATGTAGAGCATGTCCCCTTCGTTCAAGGGGGGCATGAACTCGGACCCGAGCCGCAGGAAGAGGGGCACCGCCGAGACCAGCGCGGCCAAACCGATCAGCACCGTGGTCTTCGGATTGCGAAGCGCCACGTACACGAACGGCTCGTAACCGCGGATGACGAACTTCGACACCGGGTGCCGCGCCTCCGGGTGGATCTTTCCGCGGACGAACAGCTCGAGCAGCGCCGGGATCAGCGTGATCGAGAGAAGCGCGCCGGCCGCCATGACGAAGGTCTTCGTGTAGGCGAGCGGCTTGAAGAGGCGCCCGCCCTGGCCGGGGAGGGTGAAGATCGGCAGGAAGGCGACGGTGATGATCAAGAGCGAGAAGAAGATCGCGGGTCCCGCCTCCTTCGCCGCCTCGATCAGCACCTCGCGGCGATTCGCGCCGGGCGGTGCGTGCTCCAGGCGCTTGTGGGCGTTCTCCACCATCACGATCGCCGCGTCGACCATGGCTCCGATGGCGATCGCGATCCCGCCCAGGCTCATGATGTTGCTGGTCATGCCGGTCAGCCGCATCGGCACGAAGGAGATCAGCACCCCGAGCGGGATGGCGATCGCCGCCACCAGCGTGCTCCGCGCATGGAGGAGGAACAGGCCGATCACCAGCGCGACGACCAGCATCTCCTCCAGGAGCGCGTGGTTCAGGGTCTCCGCCGCG
This sequence comes from uncultured bacterium, assembly GCA_964372275.1. Taxonomy (GTDB): domain Bacteria; phylum CAYJRR01; class CAYJRR01; order CAYJRR01; family CAYJRR01; genus CAYJRR01. The sequence goes on along the minus strand of CAYJRR010000097.1, from coordinate 2,575 downwards.
CGGTCGATCAGGCTCGACCGGTCGTAGGTGACGACCGCCTCCACGCCGTCGGGGAAGGAGCTCTTGGCCTCTTCGAGCTTCCGCTTCACGCGCTCGATCACCTCGCGCGCGTTCTCGCCGTACCGCATCACGACGATCGCGCCGACCGTCTCGCCGTTGCCGTCGAGCTCCGCGAGCCCCCGCCGGATGTCGGGCCCGAAACGGACCTCGCCGACGTCCTTCACCAGGATCGGCGTCCCCCCTTCGGTGGCGCGGACGACCACGTTCTCCACGTCGGCGAGGTCGGTCACGTAGCCGCGCCCGCGCACGTAGTACTCGCGCTGGCTCATCTCGACGATGCGGCCACCGACGTCGCTGTTGCTGCGCCGGATCGCCGAGACCACCTCCGGCAGGGTCACGTCGTACCCACGCAGCCGGTCGGGATCGACCGTGACCTGGTACTGCTTCTGGTAACCGCCGACCGAGGCGACCTCCGCCACGCCCGGGACCGACGCGACCGCGTAGCGAAGCGAGAAGTCCTGGAAGGTGCGCAGATCGGCGAGGTCGTGCTTCCCGCTCCGGTCGACCAGCGCGTACGAGAAGACCCACCCGATCCCGGTGGCGTCGGGACCGAGCGTCGGCGCGGCGTCGGCGGGCAACGTCCGCTGGATCGCGCTCAGGTACTCGAGCACGCGCGAGCGTGCCCAATAGAGGTCGGTCCCCTCTTCGAAGACGACGTAGATGAAGCTCATCCCGAACATCGAGAAGCCGCGCACGTCGGTGACCTTCGGCGCGGCCAGGAGGCCCGACACGATCGGATAGGTCACCTGGTCCTCGACCAGCGTCGGACTGCGCCCCATCCACTCGGTGAAGACGATCACCTGCGGATCGGAGAGGTCGGGGATGGCGTCGACCGGCGTGTTCCGGAACGACCACCACCCGGCTACCGCCGCGAACGCGGTCAGGAGCAGCACCAGGAAGCGGTTGCGCGCGGAGAGTTCGATGATCTTTTCGATCACGGCGGCCTCCTACTTCCAGGGCTCGGGGATGGCGTTCTTGCAGTCCTGTTCCATCGTCCCCATCCCGCGATGGACGCGCTCGCACTCCAGCCACTCCCGGTACTTGTCGGGATACTTTTCACGGTCGATCGGGATGTCGGTGCGCCGTCCCGCCGAGGTCTCCGCCGCGGCCTGCGCCGTCGCGCGCAGGCGGCTCTCGGAGTCGACCAGGAAGTTGCCGCGGGTCACCACCCGTTCCCCTTCGGCGAGCCCGGCCAGGATCCGGACCCGATCGCCGCGCTCGCCGGCCGTCACCACGCGCGGCTGGAATCGCGCCGGCGACACCTCCACGAAGACGTACTGGTGCTCGCCGGTGTCGACCAGCGCCTCGCGCGGCACCACCAGTCCCTCGCGCGTCTCGGCGGCGATCGATGCGTTGCCGTATTGGCCGGGGCGGAGCTCGAGCGACGGGTTCGGCAGCTCGATCCGCGCCCGCACCGTCCGGCTGCGCGGATCGACCACCGGCTGGAGGAGGACGATCTTCCCGGCGAACCGCTTGCCGGGGAGGGAGGCGACCGTGACCTCCGCCAGCTGTCCGACGCGCACGCGGGGGAGGTCCCGCTCGTAGATCTCGGCCCACGCCCAGACGCGCGAGAGGTCGGCGATCTCGAACAGCTCGGCCCCGGGGTCGATGAAGATCCCCTCCACCGCCCCTTTGAAGGTCACGTACCCGCCGGCGGGCGCGCGGATCGGCAGCGCCCGGATCGGCTCCCCCTTGCGGCGGATCTCCTCGATCTCAGGCCCGGCGATCCCCAGGAGCTCGAGGCGCTGCCGCGCGTGGCGCGAGAGGTCCTCGGAGACCGCCGGTCCGTCCTTCGACCAGGCGAGCGCCTGGAGATACTCCTGCTGCGCGGTGAACAGCTCGCGACTGTAGATCGCGGCCAGCACCTCCCCCTTCGAGACCTTCTGTCCGGTCTCCGCGACCCGGAGCGACTCGACCCAACCCGAGAACCGCGTCTGCACCTTGTGGATCCGCCCCTCGTCGGCGGCGATCATCGCCACGGTGCGGACCGGGTCGGCGATCGTCGCCCGCTCGACGACGGCGGTGGTCACGCCGCTCTTCTGGATCTTGTCGTCGGTGAAGGTCACCGTCGCCAATCCCGGAATCTGCGACCCGTCCTCGGTCGGCTCGTCCGAGCCTGCCTGCTCCACCTTCACCAGGCTCATGCTGCAGATCGGGCAGTCGCCCGGCCGGTCGGAAACGATCGCGGGGTGCATCGGGCACTGGTAGATCGCCTTCGCCCCCTGCTCGTGGACGTGGCCGGTGCGCCCGCCCAGCATCCCGCGGACGGCGCCGAAGAAGCCCAGCCAGGAGAGAACGCTCCACGCCGCCGCCAGCAGCGCGACGGCGATGATCCCCCAGCGGACGATCGCCGCCACGTGGACGCCGGGGGGCGGAGGCTCGTCCCCCTCGTCGTGGGCGTGAAGCGCGGCGGCCTTGGTCTCGTCGGTCGTCATCGTTCGTCTCCGAAAAGGGGTTCTCCGAGCGCGAGCTCGAGGTCGGCGAGCGCCGCCAGGTCGCGGGCGCGGGCACGGTC
>CAYJRR010000096.1:16814-17686 GCA_964372275.1 uncultured bacterium | reverse complement strand
TTGCGCTGCACGTTCTCGCAGAGCGCGATGTCCTCGCGCTGGATCTCGTCCGACCAACGCTCGGCGGCGCGGCGTTTCGCGGCGGAGAGGGTGGGGGGGAAATAGTCGTCGAAGACCGTCAGGGTCCGCTCCGTCGCGAGCGGCACGATCACGTTGGTCTGCACGTAGTCGGGGTTCGCGTTCAGCATGAAGTTGGGAAATAGCCAGAGATACGCCGACCCGCCGGGATTGCGGCGGGCGTCTCCGGGCCGAGCGCGCCGTGAACCGGAGACCCGCCGCGCGCGCGGCGGGGCGATCTGGACGACGGTCTCGCCGTCGGGGACGACGCGGTAATGCGCGTAGTCGAGGGTGCGATGCAGGCCCGGGTGTGCGCGCGGAACGTGGTAGGCCTCGAGGAAGTTGTCGACGTAGACCTTCCAGTTGCAGGCGATCTCGTAGGTGCGCCGCTTCCCGAACCGGTGGCGCGCCACGCCGTGCGCCTCGGCGAAGCCGGCGGCGCCGCCGAGAGTCGACACGAGCGACGGCGCATCCCGGTCCAGGCAGACGAAGACGACGCCCCCCCACGCCTCGCAGCGCACCGGGACCAGTCCGAACGCCGCGCGGTCGAAATCGCGCGCCGACTGCATCTCCGGCGCCGCCTGGAGCGCGCCGTCGAGGCCGTAGGTCCAGCCGTGGTAGGTGCACCGGAGCGTCGGCCGGCACCCCTCGCCGACGACGACCGCCCCGGCGCGGTGACGGCAGACGTTGTGGAACGCGCGCAGCGTCCCCTCCCGGCCCCGCACCACGACGATCGATTCGCCGGCCACCTCCGCTGTGGGGAGGACGCGCCAGCTGGAGTACATGTCCGCGAGCAACTCGTAGTGACCGTACCC
>CAYJRR010000096.1:0-16804 GCA_964372275.1 uncultured bacterium | reverse complement strand
ACCTCCGCGGTGGCGAACGCGCCGGCGCGCGCCACCTGGTCCTCGCGTACCGCGGCCTGCCATGTACGGGCGAAGACCCGGTCCCGCTCGCGCTCGAGCCGGGCCGGGTCGACGTACCACGCGGACGGGATCGTCCAGGCCGATTCGATCATTGCGTGCGGAAACTCCAGGTCTGCGACCAGGCGACGGGCGATCCGTCCCCCTGCACGCGCGGACGCACGCGCCAGTAGATCGTCGAGCTCGCCGGCAGGATCGGGGTCCACCAGCTGTTCAGAGGAGCGCTATCGCCGCCGTGGACGATGTTCCACCAGACGAAAGAGGTCGCCGTCGCCGGATCGGTGTTGAAGGTCGGATCCCGGCTCACCTGGACTTCGTAGAGGAAGACGTCGTTGTTGGCGTTGGACCAGCGCAGGTTCAAGGAGGCGGTCGAGAGCACGACCGTTCCGTTCGGAGGGCTCACCTGCGTGATCCCGCCGCTGTGCCGGCTCGCGGTGGTGAAGGTGCGCGTGTCGGACCACGGTCCCCACGCGGCGTCGTCCGGGCCGACCGCCGTCATCGCCGCGGTGGTGCGGACGCGCCAGCTGTAGGTCATGTCCGGGAGCATCACGTAGGGACCGTACCCCATCACCGGCGATTCCACGGTGTAACTCGACTCGATGTTGCGGATCAGGTCGATCCCCGGACCGTCGTCGTTGTAGGGGCGCACCTGGACCTGGTACTGCGTCGCGCCGTCGTGCGTGACGAACGCGAGCTCGGCGCCCAGGCCGCCGAGGTGCGCGCCGTTCGCCGGCGAGACGAGGATCGGCGGACCGTAGGAGGTCGGTTGGGTGCCGCTTCCTTCCTCCTCCTCTTCCTGCTCTCCGCCGTTCTCCCCGCCGTTCTCCTCTTCGCTGCCGTCGTCCGGATACTCCCCCGATCCGACCGCGGTGCTCGCTCCGCATCCGTGGACGCCCAATCCCATCAGCACCGCCACCCGCACGCCCCACGCCGCCATCCGCTTCATGGTCGAGCCCTCCCTCGACTCGATCGATTTGCAAGGGTGCGACCAACCGGTCTCGTCGACGGAAGTCTTCGAATAATATTAGGAAATAGGTGTCCGCCAGGGTTCGCCGACGCGATCGGGCGGGAAAAAGATACGTGTCGACCGGAGCCCCGCTGTCTGAGGACTCGAAGAACCATGCGTGATACCGTCGCGCCCTTACGGAGCGAGGATGGTCGATCGGATCTCGCGTCGCGCGTGGATGAAGGGGGCGGTCGGGATCGCCGTCGCCGGAGCCGCCCGCCACGCGCGCGCCGCCGAACCGTTCGTGGAGCTTCCGTTCGCGAACGGCCGCCGGCCGCTGATCGCCTATCCCCAGAAGCGGCCGCTGATCGTCCACGGAATGCGGCCGATCAACCTCGAGACGCCGTTCGAGGTCTACAACCTGGGCGCGATCACCCCGAACGATTCGTTCTTCGTCCGCTACCACACCGAGCCGCTGTCGGAGGTGCGCCTCGACGAGTACCGCCTGGAGGTGACCGGCAAGGTCGCCCGTCCGCTCTCGCTCACGCTGGCGCAGGTGAAGGAGTTCGATCCGGCGGAGTTCGTCGCCGTCAATCAGTGCTCCGGAAACGGGCGCGGCTTCTCCGAGCCCCGCGTCGCCGGTGGTCAGATCGCGAATGGTGCGATGGGGAACGCGCGCTGGACCGGCGTCCCGGTGTCGACGCTTCTGGAGAGGGCCGGGGTCTCCGAGCGGGCGGTGGAGGTGGTGTTCGACGGCCTCGACAAGCCGCTCTACTACGCCTCGCCCGACTTCCAGAAGTCGCTGCCGATCGATCACGCGATGAACGGCGAAGTGATCCTGGCCTGGGCAATGAACGGCCAGGACCTCCCGCTGCTCAACGGCTACCCGTTGCGGCTGGTCGTCCCGGGCTACTACGGCACCTATTGGATGAAGCACGTCACGTCGATCACCGTCCTCGACAGCCCGTTCGACGGCTTCTACATGAAGAAGTCCTACCGCGTTCCCGACAACGACTGCGCGTGCACCGAGCCCAAGGCACGGTCGGTCGAGACGCGGCCGATCTCCCGCCTCAACGTGCGGTCGTTCATCACCAGCCACCGGGACGGCGAGACGCTTCGGTCGGGATCGCGGGAGATGGTGCGCGGGATCGCCTTCGACGGGGGATACGGGATCCGCGAGGTCGCCTTCTCCGACGACGGCGGCGCCACCTGGCGGGCGGCGCAGCTCGGAAAGGACTTCGGCCGCTATTCGTTCCGCGAGTGGAGCATCCAGATGAAGGTGCGCGGCGCCGGCGAGACGCGCGCGCTCAAGGTCCGCGCGGTGAATCGCATCGGCCAGTCGCAGCCGCTCGAGCCGCTGTGGAACCCGGCCGGCTACATGCGGAACGTGGTGGAGACGGTGAAGGTGAACGTCACATGACGCGCGAATTCCGACCGGCGGCCGCGGACCTTGCCGCCCGACGGTCGAGCACCCGGCGTGCCGCGATCGCGGTCGTCGCCGCGGCGGTCGTCCTCGCCGCGACGTCGGCGGCGGAGCCGCCCCCCGCCGCGAAGCCGAACGGCGTCGCGGTGCAGCTCCCGACGCCGATCGGTGCCTTTCGCGAGGCCCCCGGCGTCGAGCTGGCGATGGCGCAGTGCGCGCTCTGCCACTCGCCGGAGTACCTCGCCAACCAGCCGCCGTCGAAACGAGCGTTCTGGCGGGAGACGGTGGAGAAGATGAAGAAGAACTACAAGGCGCCGATCCCCGAGGCGTTGGTCGATCCCCTGACCGACTACCTGGTCGAGGCCTACGGCGTCGAATAGCGGCGGCCGTCCGGCGTTCCTGCCGACGCCTCGCGTGCGTCCGGCCGGTCGCAGGCGGGACAGGCGCTCGCGTCTCTTGGCGGCGGCGTTCCCCTCCGACCGGTCGTGATTCCGCGAGGTTGCCGTTGGCGTGGCGCTTGCCGGTGCGCCGCGCCGAGGTGAGCCGATCATGACGACCCCCGTTCGTACCTGGACGATGCGAGCCCTCCTGTCCGCGTCGCTCGGCGCCGGCGCCATGCCGGCGTTCGCTGCCGTCGGCGAGAGCGGCTGCGCCCCGTCGGGCGACTCGAGCGTGGCGTCGATCGCCGACCCGGTCGGCGAGGCGCTTTCGCTGCGTGCCGGGCTGGCTCGCCTTCCGGAGGGCGTCTGGAACGGCCGCGGCGAGGAGCCGGCCCCGAGCTACTTCACCGACCTGCGCAAGGGGTCCGACCTCTGGAAGCATCTCGTCGGCCGCCCCGAGCTCGCGGCGTCCGCCCGGTCGCGAAGCCGGGTGATGCTTTCGCTGCGGTCGATGCGCATCACCTCGAACGAGACGTTCGACGTGACGGTCGAGATCTACGCCGGCTACCGGGACCGGCGGAACCGAACCGTCACCGTGCGCGACGTCCCCCTCGCGCTGGCCACGAGCCAGTTGAAGCGTGAGGAGGGGACCGGCCGGAAGGCGATCTTCCCGCTGCCGCTCGGGATCTACACCCAGGAGGGCTCGGCGGTGGCGTACCCGACCGTCACCGCGCGCGATCCGGAGGCGCTCGCCGAGATGGCCGATTTCCTCGGGGTGCCGATGGAGACGACGGCCTGGAACCCGAGCTCCCCCCTCTACGACGCGATCGGCACCCACAAGCTCGTCGCGATCGACCTCCACGACGTCGACGTCTCGGTCTACGGCGAGGTGAAGGTCCGCTACACCCCGACCTACGCCGACTACGACATGGACGACGTCCACGACGACGGGCTGGTGTTCCGCATGCTCCACGTCGACGCGCCGTATCCGCAGGCCACCGACGCCTACCTCCCTTACCTCCCGACGCGCGGGGAGCGGAGCTTCGCCGGCGATCCGCGACGGCCGAAGGTCTTCGACCCGGTCGTGGCGGCGGTGAACGCGGTGCTCGGGCCGAACGCGCCGCAGTAGAACTGCGCCGTCAGGGATTCTGAGGGAGACCGTTCATCGCGTTCACGCTCGGAGGCGTCCACCCCATGAGCTCAGCCTCCACCGACGGGCCGTTCTCGGCGAGCCAGGAGCTCATCGCAGGCCCGGCGTTCGTGTCGTAGATCCGGTGTGAGTAGACGACAACAATCCCGGTCCCCTCGTGCAGCAGGAAACGCGCAAACGCGGCCTCGAGAAAGCTGGCGTTTCCCAGGACGGCGACGGCCAGATGCTCGGCGGATCGCTTGTCGGTTCTTGGCACCGAATCCGTCCGCAAGATCCGTCCGTTTGCCCGGTAGTTCCCGAGCACGTGATTGGCGACCTCTGCCAGCTGGTCGCCGTTCCTTGCGGTAGGGTGCAGGTTGATCGTGACCATGTCCTTCCAGGTCGACAGGTCGGCATCGGCGGCGGGCGTGAACTCGCTCTGACCCGCGCTGGAGAAGCGGTGCAGATACTCCGTTCCGCGAAACGTAATCTTCATCGTTTTCTTTCCTACGACGTTGGGAGCCGGCCGATCCGCGACCGGCGTCGTCGCCAGGACGACACACGCCGCGAGAATGGCTCGAACCGTCGGCGGTAGGACCACCGGAGGATACTATCCGAGAAGCTTCCGCCAGCGAGCTCCGCCCGGGAACCAAACGATGAAACGACCTCTCGACGTGGCTCTCGTGACCTGGACGGGCCTTCCCGGCCTGCACGAGGACGACCATCCGCTCGTGCGCGCGCTCGAGGCGCGCGGGATCTCGTGCGCGGCGATGAGCTGGGACGACCCGGACTCGGCGTGGCAGGACGCGCGTGTGGCCGTGCTCCGCTCCACCTGGAACTACTACCGGGCGATCGACGCCTTCCGCGGCTGGATCGAGTCGACCGCCCGCGCCACGTCGCTGTGGAACCCGCCCGAGGTCCTGCGGTGGAACGTCGACAAGGTCTACCTGCGTGCGCTGGAGGAGCAGGGGATCGCGATCGCCCCGACCGTCTGGATCGACCGCGCGGACGAGAGCTCGGGGATCCCGGACCTTCGCGCCATCCTGGCCGAGCGTGCCTGGGCGACGGCGGTGGTCAAGCCCCGCATCTCCGCCGGCGCCTATGCCACGATCCGCGTCGATGCGGCCGACGTCGGGCCCGGGCAGCGGCACCTCGAGGAGCACCTCCCCCGACGCCCGATGATGGTCCAGCCGTTCCTGCCGGCGGTCGAGGCGGGGGGCGAGCGCTCGATGATCTTCCTCGACGGGCGATTCAGCCACGCGGTGTGCAAGCGTCCCGCCTTCACGCGCCGTCCCGGCGACCCGGAGGCCGACCCCGTCGTCGCCGAGCGCGAGGAGGTGGCGTTCGCCGAGCGGGTCCTCGCCACCGTTCGGAGCCCCTGGCTCTACGCGCGCGTCGACCTCCTCCGCGAACCGACGGGTTCGGTCCGCGCTCCGGGCTCCCCGCACCCCCGTTTCCGGGTGATGGAGCTCGAGATGTGCGAACCGACGCTCTTCCTGCGCGAACACCCGCCGGCGGCCGGCCGCCTCGCCGACGCCATCGCCGCGCGCCTCTGATCAGTCCGGTGGCGGTTCCCACAACTCGATCTTGTTCCCCTCGGGATCCATCACCCAGGCGAAGCGGCCGAATTCGCCCGACTCCGGCTCACCGACGCCATGGATGCCGCGCGCCGACAGCTGGGCGAGCATCGCGTCCAGGTTGCGGACGCGGTAGTTCACCATGAACGAGGCGGTGCTCGGCTCGTAGTACTTCGTTTCCATCGGGAACGGTCCCCACACCGTCCGGGCCTTCGGGTTGGACCCGCCGGATGCCTGCCACGGGAAGGTGACGTAGCCGTTCTCGTCCATCTCGAACCCGAGGTTCTCGACGTACCACGCCTTCAGCTTCTTCGGATCTTGCGTCTTGAAGAAGATGCCTCCGATTCCGACCACTCGTTCCATCGACCCTCCGCGGTACTGAATTGAATCAGGAGCGGTCCGGCCGACCGCCCAGACGACTGCGAGCGCGATCGCGGCGGGGAGCGCCTGCACGAGGACGATGCGGCGGTTCACGCTCGCGCCGCCGTAGAGCCCTGCGACGACGACGCAGGCGAGGAAGAAGGTGAGCACGGGCCGGCCGGCGACGACGCCATACGCGGTCAGCGCCCAGATCAGGCCCGCCGCCAGGAAACCGTTGTAGAGGCCCTGGTTGGCGGCGAGTGCCGCGCTCGCCCTCGCCAACTCCGGCGTGGTGCGGAACACCTTCTGCCCGAGCGGCGTCGTCCAGAAGAACATCTCCAGCGCCAGGAACAGGAGGTGCTGGGCGGCGACGACCGCGACCAGGACGCCGGCGATCCAGATCATGGGGCGGCATGATAGCCCGGCCTCGTCCGGGGGTAACCGGCCCCGAAGTACTTGCGCGCGTGAGCCGGCCGCCGGATGCTTCGCGCCATTCGCCAGGAGGACCCATGACGATTCGCGCGCTTCTCTTCCTCGCGGCACTTCTCGCGGCGTGGCCGGCCGCCGCCCGCGCCGGCGGCGCGAAGCGGCCGCCGTCGCTCGGTGACCTGCGCAAGGTCGGGACGGCGAAGATCGCCAACTCCTGCTCGCGCAAAGCGCAGCGCGATCTGAGCCGCTCGGTCGCGTTGCTCCACTCCTTCTTCTACGAGGAGGCGCGGCGTGGCTTCGAGGCGGCGGCGGCGAAAGATCCGTCGTGCGCGCTCGCGTCGTGGGGGATCGCCATGACCCACTGGCATCCGCTGTGGACCCCGCCGAGCGATTCCGAGATGCAGGCCGGTCTCGCTGCCGCCGAGCGCGCCGAGTCGCTGGGGGGCGGAAAGAAGCCGGTGGAGAAGGGGCTGATCCGGGCGCTGCTCGCCTTCTACCGGGCGCCGTCTCAGCCGGGCGGCGACCCGGCGCAGACCTGCCACGGCCCCTCCGCGGCAGACCACCGCAGCCGCGCGCTCGCCTACGAAAAGGCGATGGCCGAGCTGCACGCCGAGAGGCCCAAGGACGTGGAGATCGCGACCTTCTACGCGCTGGCGCTGATCGCCACCGCGCCGCCGACCGACAAGACCCTCGCCAACCAGAAGAAGGCGACCGAGATCCTGGAGGGATTCTGGAAGAAGCGGCGCAACCACCCGGGGATCGCGCATTACCTGATCCACGGCTACGACTCGCCGGAGCTGGCGGGGAGGGGGCTGCCGGCGGCGCGCGCCTACGCGTCGATGGCGCCGTGGGTTCCGCACGTGCTCCACATGCCGGCGCACATCTTCACCCGCCTCGGGATGTGGAACGAGGTGATCGAGGCCAACCTCGCCTCCGCCGAGGCGGCGCGCCAGTACGCGGCGACGTGGCACCCGGACGCCACCTCGTTCGAGGAGCTGCACGCCCTCGACTATCTGATCTACGGCCACCTGCAGCGGGGGGACGACGTCAAGGCGAAGGAGGTCGTGACCCGCGCCGCGGCGGTGCGCAAGACCCACCCGGAGGTCGACTTCGTGCTCGCCTACGCGCTGGGTGCGATCCCCTCCCGCCACGCGCTCGAACGCCGCGCGTGGGACGAAGCGTCGGCGATCGAGGTGTCGACGAATCCGTCGCTTGCGCGGTTCGCCTTCGCCGAAGGGCACGTCGCCTTCGCCCGCGCGCTGGGCGCGGCGCGCCGGGGACGGATCGACGAGGCGCGGCGAGCCCTGGAGCGGCTCGAGTCGCTGGCCGCGTCGGCCGAGGAGCCGCGGTTCCAGTACTTCGCCAAGCAGATCCAGACCCAGGTGGTCGCGGTCCGCGGGTGGATCGCCTTCGCCGAAGGGAAGAAGGAGAACGCCGAGACGCTCCTGGTGACCGCCGCCGACGCCGACGATCTGCTCGGCAAGCACCCGGTCAGCCCCGGCTCGCTCCTGCCGGCCCGCGAGCTGCTCGCCGACTTCCTCATCGAGAACGGACGGTTCGGCGAGGCGCGGTACGAATACGAGAAGACGCTCGCCCTGAGCCCCAATCGCCTCAACAGCCTCTACGGCGCGGCCGTCGCCGCCGACCGGAACGGGGACAAGGTCTCCGCCCGCCGCTACTACGAACGCATCGTCGAGATCGCGAGCCCCGACAGCCCGCGCGCCGAGGTCGCCGCCGCCAAGTCCTACCTGGGAGGGTCGTGATGAAAGGACAGCTCAAGGCCTCGACGCCCAAGGCGTACATCGAGCAGCTCGAGGAACCGCGAAAAGGGGAGATCGTCCGGCTCGACCGTCTGGTCCGCAAGACGGTGCCGGCGTTGAAGCCGTTCGTCCACGCCGGGATGCTCGCCTACGGACCGATGCACTACCGCTACCCGAGCGGACGGGAAGGGGACTGGTTCAAGATCGGCGTCGCCAGCAACAAGAACTACATCTCGCTCTACGCCTGCGCCGCCGACGCCAAGGGCTACGTCGCCGAGCGATATCGCGACCGGCTCCCCAAGGCGAAGATCGGAAAGAGCTGCGTCACCTTCAAGCGCGTCGACGACCTCGACGGCAAGGCCCTCGTGGCCCTCCTGAAAGAGACCGCCAAGACCGGATTCGGGATGTAGCCGCCCCTCTTCGGCGACCGCGGACCCCACCCGGGACCGCGCCCGTGGGCCGGCGCGCGGTGCGGGGTTGCGTCGGAGCCGGGCGACGGCAGCGTTGGGGGCATGCGACACCGCTCGGGCGGCGCACCGTGGACGGCGATCCTTGCGGCGGCGGCCCTGACGGCGGGCTGCCGCGGGGACGCGGACGGATCCGGGCCGGTCGCGGACGAAGATCTTCCGGAACCGGCGCCGTGCGATCGACCCCCGGTCGACGTCTCGGCGCCGCCGGACTGCACGCGGGTGGGAGAGGTCGTCGTATTGCGTCAGGTGAGCCATCCGGCACGCGCCATCGAAGTCGACCTCCGCCTGGAGGACGGGTGCGGGCGCGCGCTTCCCGCGAACTACGCCTTCTGTCTCGACGCGCCGGAGGCGAGGCTCGCTCCGCGCCGGTATGAGGGAACCTCGACGCTGCTGCTGGTCCCGGATCCGGCGTCCGACGAGGAACGACGGATCCTCGCCGACGCCATCGGGCAGTTCGCCGCGGCTCGCCCGGCGTCGGAGCGGATCGCCGTCCATCGTTGGGGGGCGGCCCTGACGCAGATCGCCGACTTCACCGCCGATCGCGGACGCCTGGCGACGCTCACCGCGACGGGGTTGGGCGCCACCGTGGCGCCCGGCCCCCCCCTCCCCGCGGAGCAGGTGACGGAGGAGGCGCGATCCGCCATGGAGGCGGTGGACGGCGCGGGCCCCCTCGAACGGCGCGCGGTCGTCGTGCTCGCGCCGGGTCGCGCCGCCCCGGCGCCGTCACCGCGGGCGGCCTCGCTGGTCTGGGTCGACGCGCCGGCCGACGCGCTCGCGGGCGCGGTGCCCGCCGCGTCGGAGGCGCTCGACACCGTCACGAATGCCGGCGCGGTCGGCGTCGGCGTGTGCGATGCGGCCACGCTTTCGATCGCCGCGCCGGAAGGTCCGATGCAGTCCGCGACGATTCCGCTCCTGGAGCCGAATCCCGACGCGCTCGAAGGGGAGTGCGATGCCGCGACGGCGTCCGTCGGTGGTCCTGCGCCGTTCGGGCGGATCCACCTCACATTCACCGCCGAACAACGCGCCGCCTACGACGCGCGACACGCCTCCGAGAGCAAGGAGGAGTTCGCGTTGTCGGTCCGGCTCGGTGAGGCGCTTTCTCCCATCTCCGCCACCGCGCACTTCCGTGGCAAGAACTCCCTCCACTGCCTGCGCAAGAGCTTCGACGTCGACCTCGAGGGCGGGGCGCCCCGCGCGCTCCTTCCGGGTTGGGCCAGCGACGAGTTCTTCCTGCTCTCGATGTGCCGTGACCGCGCCTACAGCAACCAGATCACTGCCGACGCGATGGCCCACGCGCTCGGGCTGATGCCCTACCGATCGCGGCTGGTGGAACTGACGATCGACGGAGAGAGCCAGGGGGTCTACCTGCTGATGGCCAAGCCGACCCAGACGCTCAAGTCCTCGCACGCCCGAGCGCGTCTGGTTCTCCGCCGCAAGAACGAGGGGTACTTCGCCGACCCCGAGATCAAGTTCGCGGCCGAGGGGGTCGACGCGGCCGCCGCGTACGAATCGATGTTGCAGGAGGCGGAGTCGCTCGCCGGAGAGGCGCTTCTCGCCGCCGTTGGCCGCCGCGTCGACGTCGACCAGGTCCTGCGATGGGTCGCCTTCAACACCGTGGTCGGCGACGGCGACTACGTCGACGAGGTCTTCTTCTCCGCCACCGAGGCGGTCGGCTCGCCGGACGGGCTGTTCTTCGGCGTCTCCAGTTGGGACATGGACGACCTCTACTCGATCTGCCACTTCCACGGCATGTACGCGCTCCCCGATCGGTGGGGGCTCGCCTACTGCGCCGAGGGCCGGCTGGAGAAGCGCCTGCTCGGCGATCCGACCGGCTACGCCCGCTACGTCGACGCGCTGGAGGAGATGCTGGAGCGGATCACCCCCGAGCGGTTCCACGCGCGGATCGAGCAGACGGTCGCCGAGCTCCTTCCGTACTTCTCCGACCCGGCGATCCTCGCCGCCTCGGAGGAGCTCGACTACCCCTCGACCACCGCCGAAGCCGAGTCCGAGATCCGCGAGCAGCAGGAACGCCTCGCCGACGGCTACGCCGCGCGTCGGGAACACCTCCTCCGCGGCATCGCCGCCTACCGCGCCTCCGCCGGTTCGGCGCCGTAGCCGCGATCCCTGTCGCGAAGCCGCTCGCCAGCTACCGGGCCCCCGCCGCTTTCCGCGTCGACGCGCCGGCCGCGGGGAGGCTCAGGCCCCTCCGCTCCAGCAACGGCTTGATGTCGGGATCGCGGCCGCGGAACTCGCGGTAGATCGCCATCGCGTCGGCGCTGCCGCCGCGTCCGAGGAGCATCCGCCGGAACCGATCGCCGTTCTGGCGCGTCAGCCCCCCGTTCTCCTTGAACCACTCGACGGTGTCGGCGTCGAGCACCTCCGACCAGATGTAGGCGTAGTAGCCGGCGGAGTAGCCCCCCATGATGTGGCTGAAGTAGGGGGTGCGGTAGCGCGGCGGGACCTCCGCCACGTCGACGCCGGCATTCTTCAACGCCGCCGCCTCGAACGCCATCACCCCGGCCGCGTCGGGTACCTGCTCCGGCGCCAGCTGATGCCACCGTTGGTCGAGGATCGCCGCCGCCAGGTACTCGGTCGTGGCGTAACCCTGGTTGAACTTCTGGGTGTCGATCACCTTCTGCACCAGCGCCTGCGGCATCGGCTCGCCGGTCTTGTGGTGCTTGGCGTAGTTCTTCAGCACCTCCGGCCAGGTCGCCCACATCTCGTTGACCTGCGATGGATACTCGACGAAGTCGCGCGGAACGTTGGTCCCGGTGAAGTAGGGGAAACGCACGTCGGAGAGCATCCCGTGCAGGGCGTGCCCGAACTCGTGGAACGCCGCCGTCACCTCGTCCCAGGTGAGGAGGGCCGACTGCCCCTCCGCCGGCTTGGTGACGTTCAGGTGGATCGCCACCACCGCCTTCCGCCCGAGCAGCTTCGACTGGGAGACGTAGTCGTTCATCCAGGCGCCGCCGCGCTTCGACGGCCTGGCGTAGAAGTCGGCGACCAGCAGCGCCAACGGCTGGCCGTCGGCGTCCGCGACGTCGAAGACGCGCACGTCGGGGTGGTAGACGGGGAGGTCCTTCCGCTCGTGGAAGGTGATCCCGTAGAGCCGCGTCGCCGCGTAGAAGACGCCGTCCTTCATCACCCGGTCGAGCTCGAGGTACGGCTTGAGCTGCGATTCGTCGAAGTCGTAGCGCTCCTTGCGCACCTTCTCCGAGTAGAAGGCCCAGTCCCACGGCTCGACGCGGAAGGTCCCCCCCTCCTTTTTCACGATCTTCTGGATCTCGGCCGCTTCGCGCCGGGCGTTGGCGACCGCCGCGGGGCCGAGCTGCGCCAGCCGGGCGTTCACCGCCGCGGGGGTCTTCGCCGTCTCGTCCTCGAGGACGAAGGAGGCGTGGTCGGCGTAGCCCAACAGCCGCGCCCGCTCGGCGCGAAGCCGCGCCACGCGCGCCACGATCGCCGTCGTGTCGTGCTCGTTGCCGCGGCTGCCGCGCGCCACGGAGGCCTTGTGCACCCGCTCCCGGAGCGCGCGGTTGGCGAGGTCGGTGTTGGCCGGCTGGCCGGTGGTGTTGAGCAGCGCGAGGAGGTACTTCCCCTCGAGCTTGCGCTCCTTGGCCGCCTCCGCCGCGGCGGCGATCCGGTCTTCGTCGAGGCCCGCCAGCTCCTCCTTGGAATCGACGACCACCGCCGACGCGTTCACCTCGGCCAGCACCTTCTGGGTGAACTCGGTCTCGAGCCGCGCCAGCTCGGCGTTGATCTCCTTCATCCGCGACTTGTCGCCGTCGGAGAGCTTGGCCCCGGCGCGCACGAAGTAGGTGTAGTAGCGCTCGACGAGGCGGGTCCCTTCGGCGTCGAGACCCAACGTCGCCCGCGCGTCGTAGAGGGCACGGATCCGCGCGAACAGCTTCGGATTGAGCGCGATGGCGTCGGCGTGCGCCGCGAGCCTGGGACTGACCTCCGCCTGCAACTTTTCGCGCCTGTCGTTGGTGTCGGCGTTGACCAGGTTGAAGAAGACCTTGCTCACCCGGTCGAGGAGCCGGCCGGTGCGCTCCAGCGCCACCAGCGTGTTGTCGAAGGTGGCGGGGGCCGGGTCGTTCGCGATCCGCTCCACCTCCGCGATCTGCTCGGCCATGCCGCGCTCGAAGGCGGGGAGGAAGTCGGCGTCCTGGATCCGGTCGAAGATCGGGTAGCCGAACGTGTGCGGGCTCTCGGCGAGGAACGGATTCGGGCGAGACGTCATGGCGGCTCCGCCGGAGTGGGTGGAAGGGGAAGGGCGGCCGGCGCACGCCGCGGCGGCCAGGGCGAGCGGCAGGGCGGCCAGGAGGGAACGGGGGGTTCTCATGGCGCCCGTGTATCGCAGGCGTCCGGCCGGCAAGGCAAGTCGAAACGTGCCCTCCACGTCAGTTCATGCTCGACCGTGGCGGGCGGGGTTGGCTCCGTTCGCGGTGTTCGATCCCCTGGCGGGTGACGAAAAAACGTACCTGCGCGTCGGCGCGCGCCGGGGTCGAGATCGCCGCCTCGAAGGTCGGGCCGCCGAGGGTGCCCATCACCACGTGTCCCCCCGTCCGGCGGACCGTGCCGGAGACGCTTTCGGTATGGAGCGCCGCCTCCTCCTGTTCCGCCGCAACCAGGTCGCAGGCCGCGTCGTAGAGCGCCCACGCCACCTCCCGTTCGAGCGGGATCGAGCTGAACAGGACGGAGATCAGCACCCAGTACGGAGGCTCGTCGCCGTCCCGCGGAGGCATGGTCGTCGGATCGTAACCCGAAGCGCGCATCCGACACCCGAGCCCGGCGCCGAGTCCCGCGTCCGCCGCCGAAACCCTCCGCCGGCACCGATATTGAATTGATTCGGGCGCTTCTCGGGGTGTACTTCGCTCATGCGACGGTTCTTCGGCCGGCTGTCTGCCATCGGTGTCGCATTGGCGGCGGGGTGCGTGAACGTCACCGTCTACCAGCCGCTGACGTCCCTCCAGCGTCCGACCGTCCTCGATCCCCAAGTCCCGAACTTCGACGGGACGCGACTCCTGATCCGCTGCGTCCCCGGCGACTACGTCAAGGCCGACGACGCGCAACGGCTGTGCCGGCGCCTGCAGACCCTCTTCACCAACCAGGGGGCTATCGTCGAGACGGTCGTTCCGCGCCCCGGGGCGACGCCGGGGGAGACGGGGGAGCCGGCCGCCCCGCCCGACCTCGTGCTGGAGCTGAAGACGCGCCTGCTGCACGAGGAGAATCCGACCTTCCTCTGGATCGTGTCGTTCGCGACTCTCTCGATGGTCCCGGCGATCACCGAGTACACCGTCGCCCAGGACGTCTCGATCCGGGATCGGGACGGCTTCCAGCTCGCCGCCGACTCGTTGCAGGCGCGCTTCGTCCGCTACACCGGCGCCGGACTGTGGGCGGTCAACCGGGCGCTCGACCTCCTGGTTCGACCGCGCTCCGAACGGCTGACCGAGGACACCCATGAGCAGGACTTCTCGCGCGACTACTACCGCCAGATGAGCCAACTCGCGTTCAACGCCCGCGTCCGCGCCTCGGTGCTGCGTGGATTCGATGAGCCGCCTCGCGCCGCCGCGACGCAGGACCTGCCCGAGCCGGGAAACTGATGGAAGGCTGGCTGATCCTCCTGCTGCTGTCGCTGCCGATCTTCGCCGGCCGGGCGCGCGATCCTTCTCCGGGGATCTTCCAGAGCAAGGAGGAGGCACGGAATCTCGAGTGCATCCGGATGAGCCAGGTCGAGGCGCACGAACGGTTCCCCGGCCAGGTCCCCGCGCCGCCGGCGAGAACCCTGTCGTCGCCGAAGGTCACCGATGCGCTGGCCTGCCAGCGGCGGTTCATGCGCCTCGGCGAACGGCCCGACCGCGACGAGGTGGTCCTCACCACGCTACGCCAGAGCTCCGCCGACATCGCGCAGACGGCGGCGAGCCTCGCTCCGCGGGACGTGGTGTGGCACGTCGACGCCTTCTACCCGGACGCGGCGGTGGCGGCGAAGATCTCGGTCGCCGCCCGGACCGACCTGGCGGAACGGGGGCACCGCGTCTCCGATCGGGTTCCGTTGCTCGCCGCCGGGGACCTGCTCGTGATCGGCCGGATGGATCCGAAGGAGGCCTATCCCACCGCCTGCGCGCGCTACCACGCGGAAGGGGCGCTGGCCCCCGGCGATGCCCTCCTTGGGATCACGATCGTCGATCCGCGCGAGACGTTGCTCCACGCCGGCCTGTGCGTGGACGGAGGGTGGCGATGGTTCCGCTGAGGCCGCGCCTCCGCCGGGCGAGCACGCGGCCGCGAGCGCGGCGTTGGCTCCTGGCCGCGGTGGCGTCGGTGCTGCCGGCAACCGCGGTCGCGGCCGAGACGGAGCTTACCGACGCGCAGCGCGCGCAGCTCGAGACGCTGCGGGGCGAAGTGGCCGCCCAGATCCAGCTACAGGCCTACGACCTGCTCGACGAGCTGGTCTACAGTTGGATCGAGCAGCCGCCGTTCGCGCTCGAGACGCCGGTGGTGCTCGCCGACGTCAGCGTTCCGGTTGGCTTCGGCAGCGGCATGCAGTCGCTGGTCGAGAACCACATCGCGTCGCTGCTCACCCGGAATCCACGGACCCGGGTCGTCCTCTCGCACTGCCCGGCCTGCACCGCGGTGGTCGTCCACTCCGGTGCCAAGGGGACGATCGTGGCGCGCGGCTTCGACGAGCCGGGGACGCTCGCCGCGGCCGGCAACCTCGCCGGCTCGCGTCACGCGCTGTTCCTCGACTTCGAGGCGGAGGGCTCTTCGCTGGTGCTCCGCGCCCGCATCACCGGGCTCGAGCCGGCGCTTCCGATCGTCTACGCCAAGACGCTCTCGACCTCGACCGCCTCGCCGGCGCTGCTGCGCAGCGGAGAGACGCTCAAGAGCGCCGCCGGCGCGCGCCAGGAGTACCTCGACGCGCTCCGCGGACGAAGCGTTTACCTGATCCCCTTCCGGCTCGTCGTCCGCACCTACGCGTCGGGGGACCTCCCGGTCGTCTCGCCGCCGTTCGCCTGGTTCCAGGCCGGGTTCGAAGGGGCCTTCACCCAGGCGCGCGCCTGGACCGGCGGGATCTCGGTCGGCTTCAGCTACGCCCCGGAGCTGCACACCGGATGGATGGTCCAGGGACGGATCGCGCGGCTCCTCACCGGTCCGGCGACCTCGCTCACCCGTCCCGATCTCTATCTCTTCTTCGGGGTGTCGGCGATCGACCTCCGCGGAGGCTCCGCCGCCGTCTTCCAGGAGAACGATCCGACGCTCGAGAACCTGCTCGCCGACGGGCGCGACGAGGACCTGCACGACTCCTTCGGCGCCGTCCAGATCGGCCTCGAGCTGCGGGTGAAGAACCGCATCGCCGCCGGGCTGTTCCTGGAGACGCTCCCCTCCAAGAACGACGCCCCGGCGATCGGGGACTACCTCGACGTCGGATTCGCCGACTTCGAGTCGATCGGGACGGAGGTGTCGTTTTGCTTCTGAGCCGTACCCGTCCAGGGATCGCGGCGCACGCCGCGCTGGCGCTCGGTCTGCTGTCGTCGGTCGCGCCCGCCGTGGCCCTCGCGCAGCGCGAGACGACGCGCGACGCGCTGTCGCGGCTGGAGGAGGTGCTCGAGATGCGGGTCGAGGACGGGGGCCTGAGCGCCAAGGAGCTCGTTCCGGCGATCGTGGTCAGCGTCCGCCCCGCCTTCGAGGAGTCGAAGAGCTGGTACCCGAACGCCGCGGTGGCGACGCTGGCGCGCGTCTTCGGGTCGTCGGTCCTTCGCGCCTGCGAGGCCTGCATGCTTCCCCGGACCTACGTCGAGGAGGACCGGATCGAACAACTCGCCACCGACCTCGCGGTCGACGAGATCGTGGCTCTCGACGAGCGCGTCCGCGGGGGCGCCCCGCCGGCGCGCACCGCGATCTGGCTCGACGAGACGGCCGACGGCGTCTCGCTGCGGATGGTCGACCTCCGCAACGGGACGATCGTCGTCGCCGACAACTTCGACCCCTGGCTTGCCGGGCGCGCGCGCAGCCACCGCAGCATCTCCTTCGCGCGCGAGCTCGACCGGAGGCTCCGCGGCGACAGCATCACCCACACCTTCTTCGACATGACGATGTACCCCGGCCAGCACTTCTCCTTCGACTGGACGGAGCAGTGGGGGGAGGCCAACACCAATCTCTCGGGGCTCTCCATCTCCCTGTTCGACCCGGTGATGGGGATCGGCGGCGGCTACTACCGCGCGGGGCCGCGCGCACGGAACGTGCTGGTGGGGGGGAAGGTGCTGATGAGCTTCCCG
>CAYJRR010000095.1:0-17826 GCA_964372275.1 uncultured bacterium | reverse complement strand
GTCAGCGGGAAGACCTTCGCCTCCGGTCCCGCCAACGCGGCGAACGCCTCGTGCCCGTGCGCCATCTCCCGTTCCATCCGGGCCGCCCGCGCGCGCGTTTCGCCGAGCTCCGCCTCCGCTTCGCGCGCGCGCCGGCTCGCGTCGGCCAGCCGCTCCTCGGTCGCCACGCGCCGGCCCCGCTGGTCGACCACCGCCACGACCGCCACCGCCGCGAGGGCGGCGACGAGCAGAAGCCGCCGACGTTCCGGCGAGACGCGGCGGGCGGGGCTCGCCGCGGCCCGCGGCGCGAGCGGGACGACGACCGATTCGGAACGCGGCGTCGACGCGATGCGAGCGGCCAGCGCCGCCTTCGCGTCGGGTCGGAGCGCCATCGGCGGAAGCGCCTCGGGGAGGAGCGATGCCGTCTCCGCGAACGACGCCAGCTCGGCCGCGCACGCGGAGCAACCGCTGGCGAGGTGCCGGCAGACCCGCTCGCCGTCCTCGGCTCCGGACAGGGTGCCGAGCGCGAACAGCGGCAGGAGCTCGCGGATGGCGGTGTGGTCCTGGGCGGTCATGGCCTCGCGACTCCTTCCAGCGTCTTCCGCAGACTGCGCATCCCGTCGAGGATGCGGGTCTTCACCGTACCCAGCGGCGATTTCGTGCGATCGGCGATCTCCACGTGGGTGAGCCCCTCGTAGTAGGCGAGTTCCAGCGCGCGACGCTGGGCCTCGGGAAGCGCGGCGAGCGCCGCCCGCACCCGCGACGACGATTCGCCGGCGGCGGCCGTCTCGTCGGGGGCCGGTCCCGGCGGCGGGGGTTCGGCGCCGGCCGCCACCCGCGCGGCCGACGCGCGTCGGCGCACGAGGTCCAGGGCGCGGTTGCGCGCGATGGTGCAGAGCCACGAACGGAAGGCGGCGCGCGCCGGATCGTAGCGTTCGGCCTCCTGCCACAGGCGGACGAAGGCGTCCTGGACCACCTCCTCCGCCTCGTCGCGGCTGCCGAGGATCCGGTACGCCAGCGCCAGGAGTGTCGGCGCATGCCGGTCGTAGAGGCGCCCGATCGAGGAAGGATCCCCGGCGGCCGCCGCCCGCACGAGGGCAAGATCGTCGTCGGGGGAGCCGGCCGGCTGCATCGGGATGGCGACGATCGGCTGGAACGGTTCCGAAGTCAAACGGCCCTCGACCTTCGATACGAGGCGCAAACGCGCATGGATTCCCGGGAATCGCCCGGTGGGGGGCGGCGACTCCTGGCCGCGTCCTCGCGTGTCGTTTCCTGGGGTCTGCGAGCCCCATCGATCCGATGGAGAGCGTTGGCGCCGTCTGGAGGGTCCTCGAAAACTCCTTTATCATTGGGAGGATAAGGCGCGCCCGCCGAGGGCGACCGAGCGCGGTGGTGGCACCCGGCTTGCTGGTACGTCCCGTGGTTTCGTGCGAGCGACCGTCGGCTCGCCCAAAGGAGGAGCGTCTTGAATCGCCTCGGTTCGACCCGTTTCGCCGCACTGCTCGCCGGTGCCGTCCTCGCCGCGAGCGGCTGCAAGGTGCTCGACACCTCGGTCGAGAAGCCGAACGCCACTCCGACGCCGTCACCGACCCCGCAGTTCAGCAACGAGACCTACGCGTCGGCGTTGCGCGTGGCGAGCCTACGGCTGCGAGGCCGGTTGCCGACGGCCGCCGACACGGCGAACGTGACCGAAAACGGTCAGACGGCGTACGACGCGATCGTCGATCGCTACCTCGACCGGACACAGAACCCCGACCTCGTTCCGCAGCTGAAGGCGTTCTACAGCTCGATCTTCCTGATGGCCGGCACGGTGAACGGGATCGACTACGACGCGCCGGTAAACCTCGCGACGTACCTGGTGGTCAACGAGCGCCCGGTCACCGAGATCCTCTCGGCGGAGTACTGCGTCGACGGCGCGATGAACCAGGCGACCTGCGTGGACGGCGCCCCCGACGGACAGCGCGCGGGGGTCATCGGCCAGAAAGGCTTCCTCGCCAAGTTCGGCCAGGCCGACACGGTGAACATGCGGCGCGTCAGCGTCGTGCACCAGCTGTTCGCGTGCGGCATCTACCCCGACGGAAAGGACACCAATCCGTCACTCGTCCGCACCAACGTCGCGCAGACGCTGTGGCCGCCCAATCCCGACCTGAACAACGTCCCCGACCCTTCGCTGGTTCCCTACGCAGACGATCCGGCGTCGCCGCCGCGGCTCGCGAAGAAGTACCAGACGAAACTTCCCGGCGATTCGGGGGCCGAGTGCAGCATGTGCCACTCGTCGCTGAACGCGCGTCGGCCGGTCTTCACCCCGTACGACGTCGATGGCGTCTATGATGCGACCCGCACGATTGCGAACAATCCGGGCGACGGGAACGAGGGGAAGATGGTCGAGTCCCCCGACGTCAACGGAAACCAGGACTACTGCGGCGTTCTCGGAGACACCGACGGCGCCGACGGCGACGCGAACGACGACATGGATCCGAACGCCGCCGACTGCGTGAACGGCGGAAAGCCGCCGGCGAACTATCTCGGTCTCGAGATGGCGACGCTCAAGGACTTCGGCGCCGCGATCATGAATCGAACCGTGTCGGGCGAGCGGTTCTACGAGTGCATGGCGACGCGCCACTACAACTTCGTCCTCGGCAAGAGCCAGGGGGTCCTGGGCCTGCAAGCCGCCGGCGGGACGACGCCGTCGACCGTCGCCTCGTCGATCCTGTCCAAGTACAAGCAGGTCTACGAAGTCTCCGACTGGAACTCGCTGGCGCTGCTGCGCGCGGTGTTCAAGGGCGAGGAGTTCCTCTCCAGCCAGCAGAACTAGATTCGGGTCGATCCCGACGGGACGCCTCCGCCAGCGCGGACCTCATCGCGCTCGCACGACGGACAACGCGTCCCTGGCCGCGGTGGCGGCCGTTCCCGTTTCCGTGGCCACTGCGGTGGGCGACCCCACCACCCAACCGTTTCGTCGGTACGGCCATCCGACGGCCGGCGCCGCCGCCATAGGTCGCGACCGCCATCGCGGACGCGTTCCATGACAGACCCCCAATCGTACCCCCTGGTGACAGTTCACCCCTCATTTCGACGGGAAACGGTTCTCCCTGGGGGGCAAAGCCCCCAGGAGCGTGGTCGACGCCTCAGTCAACATGTCCTTGATCAGACGTAAGATGCTGACTTTCCTTGTTATTGGAGTTGGTGTGCGGGGGCTCACAGTTGGCCCCCCCTTTGCTCAAGATCGTCCCGTCGGTTCGCATTTCCGCACCTGGAGGACTTCATGAACGGGTTCAAGGCGGTGAAGACGGCGTCGGCGATCCTGGCCCTGGGGGCCCTCGTCGGTTGCGGCCAGGAGTACACCCCGAACGCCGAGCCGCACGTGGCCAGCCCGTTCGGCGGCGGCAACGTCCTCGAAGGTTTCGGCGACCAGTCGAACTACCGCACCGTCTCCTACGAAGTCCTCCGGTCGACCCTCGCCGACACGATGGGGGTGACCGAGGGGCCTCTCGACGGGAACTGCGCCAGCACGGCGGCTTGCCCCAAGTCGCACCCGATCTCCTTCCTCGACGCGAACAAGAACTCGCTCGGGGCGCCGATCTATAATCAGGAGGATCCGAACGCCACCCAGGCGCCCGGTACCCTCACCTCCGGAGGATTCAAGGTGTGGATCCTCGCTTCGACCTCGGCCTGCGGACGGATGATGGACGTCGCCAGCGGCGCGGCGCTGTTCCCGCAAGGGGTCGGCAGCTACCAGCACCTCTATCTGACGCTGATCGGCCGCGCCCCGACGGCGGACGAGATCGCGGAGCTCGACACCGTGGCCGCTTCGTTCGGCGACGAGAAGAAGAAAGGGGCGGCCGTCTGCTCGACGGTGCTCGGCTCCCTCGAGTTCCTGACCGCCAACTGATCGCGAAACGAAACCTGGAAAGGGCGAGGATCACATGGCCTTGAACGCGACTCCGCTCACCCGTCGTAACTTCGTCTCGCGCGCCGGTCTGCTCGTCTCCGGGCTGGGGCTGTCGAGCGCGGTCCAAGCCGGCTTGATGGAGAAGATCGTCAAGAAGGCGAAACGGAACTGGGGCGCCGAAGCGCTGGCGGCGGACACCGTCCGCGCGAAGTTCTTCGTCGAGATCCTCTTCCGGGCGGGCCTCCAGTTCAACTGCCTCTTCCCGTCCGCCGGTCACATGGACGCCGGACGCGGGCAGGCGCTCAACTTCTACTCCTCGCAGAACCGGGTGATGCCGCTCGAGCGGGACGGCCGTCGCGTCTACTTCGCGCAGTACACCGCCGGTGACGGCGCCGACCGCCTCCGCAACGAGCTGGCCACCAATCCGGCCCTGTCGGCGGTGAACGTCGCCACCTCCGAGACGGTCGATCTGCAAGACGGACAGCACACCGGCAACTTCGCGATCCGCTCTCCCAACAACGGCATGGCCTGTCCGGCGGTCCTTCACTCGCAGTTCGCCCCGGCTCGACCGGTGCAGGCCATCGAGTGGAACAACGGCGCCGCGACCACCAACGCCCGGGCCAACTTCCCGGCCCTCTCCCGGGTCCAGAATGGGACGCAGTTCGAAGGGCTCTTCCGCGACCTGCCGATGTACTTCACCTTCGACGAGCTCAAGGTGATCACCGGGACGATCGAAAACGGCGGCGTGGTGAACGGCCAGAAGGGATCGATCGGCCGCATGGACGACCTGTTCATCGCCAAGGCGGTGCAGGGGGCGAACGAGGTCGCGACCGTCTCGCTGCAGGGACGCGGCCAGGCGCAGATCTCGGCGCTGGCCAACCTGCAGGCCGGGTTCACGGCGGCGTCGGCGAACTTCACCGATGCCACGAACAACCTGGGCGGCGTTCCGGTCGGACAAGGGCTGGCCTACGCGGCGGCGGCCTTCTCGCGCGGGCTGGCGAGCACCTTTACCATCTCGATGGACTCGGGCGACTGGCACGGCGACATCCCGGCGCTCGACGATCCGAACAGCAAGCAGGGCCGTTGGAACCGGTCGGTCGGCAATGCGCTCGCCGGCCTGTGGCGCGCCGCGGCGGCGCTCCCCGATCCGGACGACCAGAGCAAGACGGTCGCCGACGGCCTGCTGGTGAGCCTCACCTCGGAGTTCACCCGCACCGCGAATCGCAATGGCGGTGGCGCCGGGAACGACAACGGCGACGGCGGCACGCAGGCGTTCGTCTACATGGGGAAGATGGTGAAGAACGGCAGCTTCGGGAACATCACCAAGGACGGAGAGACCAAGGGGTTCGATCCGACCAGCCTGAACACCCTCTCCACCGGTCCGAACGTGAGCGAAGCGATGATGTGGCGTACGACGGCCCGTCTGCTGGGGATCCCGGCGAGCTCCGAGACGGGGACGATGGGCAGCATCGTGGAGCTGCTGAAGGGCTGACGGCAGCCGGCAGACGCACCACGCGCGAAGGCCGCGGCGGCATCCGCGGCCTTCGGCGCATCCGGGGCGCCTCGCGTCCTGCGGGGGAAGGGCGCTCCAGATCCGAGGGGGTCATGGACCGACCGGTCACGATGTGGGGGGCTTCGTTGGCGCTCGCTCTCGCCGCGGGGTGCGGCGAAGCGTCGTTCGAGCTGATCACGCCCGAGGAGGTCGCGGTCCGGACCGAGCCGATCGCGTTCGAGGCGGACGTGATTCCGGTGCTCGGCCAGTGCACGGGCTGCCACGGAACCGCCACGCCGCAGAACGAACTGTACCTCGGTGACGGCACCGACCTGGACCCCGCTCTCGCGGCCCGGGAGATCTGGCGTCGCCTGTTGGAGGAGGGGGGGCGCGAGCAGCGGAACACCGAGCGTCGCGACGTCGTCCCCGGAGATCCCGACGAAAGCCTGGTGCTGGAATACACCCTCGAGGGCGAAAGCCCGAGCCACGCCACGTTCAAACCCTTCGGAAGCAGACAGGACAGGGACTACGACCTGCTCGCTTCGTGGATCGTCGAAGGGGCGTGTTTCGTCCCGGGAGACTGCCCGGCCGCCGACGGAACCGTTCCGCCGCAGTAGACCGCCCGCTCGCGCTCGGCGTCCGGGCCCGTGGTATCATTGTCGGGTTCGGGGGGCTCTTTCGTGCGAGCGGAACAGCGGCGAAAGCTTCGGTTGTTGGTCGGCTTGGTGGGGGCGGCGTCGCTGGCCGCGGTCGCCTGCGGGGAGGCGACCCTGAAGCTGCTCGAGCCGTCGGCGACGCAGACCGAAAAGGTGTTCGACCTGACGTTCGAAGGCGGCGTGTCGGACGTCTTCGCCGACCGTGACTGCCTCAACGCCGGTTGTCACAGCTTCCCGCCGACGAGTCCCACCGCCCCCGGGCCGACCGGCGGGCTCTACCTGGGGCCACGGCCCGGAACGACGCCGGCGCCGACCGCCCCGAAGGGTCGCGACGTATGGCGGATGCTGATCAATTCGGGTGGGACGATCCAGCGGCAGAAGAACGGGTACGAGGTCGTGGTCGGCTCGCCGGGGATCAGCGTGCTCATCATGAAGGCGCTGGCGAAGGACACCGCCGGAAACGACGTTCCCCACTCCGGGGGGACGTTGATCAACATCCAGGACGACGAGTACAAGCTGCTCGCCGCGTGGATCACCTCCGGCGCCTGCTTCGACCGGAACACCTGCCCGGTCGCCACCGGCACCTCCGGCGTTCCGCCGCTGTAGCACGCGGCCCTTCCGCGCCGCGCGTTGGTGCTACCGTCGCGGCGTGAATCACCTGCGGAACGCGACCAGCCCCTACCTCCGGCAGCACGCCGACAACCCGGTCGATTGGGAGGAGTGGGGCGAGCGCGCGTTCCGGCGCGCACGGGACGAGGACAAGCCGATCCTCCTCTCGATCGGATACGCCGCCTGCCATTGGTGCCACGTCATGGCGCACGAGTCGTTCGAGAACGAGGGGATCGCCCGTCAGGTCAACGACGGCTTCGTCGCGATCAAGGTCGATCGCGAGGAGCGGCCCGACCTCGACCAGATCTACCAGCACGCCGTGCAGGCGCTCGGCGTGTCCGGAGGATGGCCGTTGACGGTCTTCCTCCGGCCGGATGGCCGCCCGTTCTACGGCGGGACCTACTTCCCCCCGGACGATCGCTACGGCCGGCCGGGTTTCCCGCGCGTGCTGGCCGGGGTTCGCGACGCCTGGGAGAAACGGCGCGGCGAGGTCGACGCCAACGCCGAGGAGCTGACGCGGGCGCTCGACGAGATCGAGCGGCCACCGCCGGACAGCGGCCTGGTGATCACCGATCCGCTCGGAGCCGCGGGCGAGTGGCTTCTCCGCCGGGTCGATCCGGACCACGGCGGTTTCGGCGGAGCGCCGAAGTTCCCGAACACCATGGCCCTCGACGTCCTGCTGCGTTGGTCGACGCGCGCGCGGTCGTCGTCGCCGCGCTCGGCCGTCCTCTACACCTACGGACGGATGGCGGAGGGGGGCCTCTACGACCAGGTCGGCGGTGGATTCCACCGCTACTCGGTCGATGCGCGTTGGCACGTGCCCCATTTCGAGAAGATGCTGTACGACAACGCGCTGCTCGCCAGCGGTTACGTTCGGCTGTGGCAGGCGACGAAGGTCCCCTGGGCACGCCACGTGGCCGACGAACTGTTGACCTACCTGACGCGCGAGATGCGGGCCCCCACGGGGGCGTTCTTCGCCTCGACCGACGCCGACTCGGTTCCGCCCGGCTCGCCGGACGGACACGCGGAGGAGGGGGCCTTCTTCGCCTGGCGGGAGGCGGAGATCCGCGAGGCGATCGGGGACGATGCGTCGGCGGCGGCCGCGATGCGATACGGCGTCCGGACCGAAGGGAACTGGGAGGACGGAAAGAACGTCCTCTTCCTCGCGGCGAGCGAGGCCGACGTCGCCGCGCGCATCGGCCGTCCGCTGGAAGAGACGCAGCGCCTGCTCGCGTCGGCGCGCGCGACGCTGTTCGAGGCGCGGGAGCGGCGTCCGCGGCCGTTCCGGGACGAGAAGATCCTGACCTCGTGGAACGCGCTCGCGGTCTCCGCGTTCGCCCGCGCCGGAGCGGCGTTCGGATCGCACGAGTGGACCTCGGTGGCGGCCTCGGCGGCCGAGGCGGTGCTCGCCGGAGCCTGGCTCGCGCTTCCCGGGCGCGAGGGGCGGAGGCTCTTGCGCGCTCCGCTTTCGCCGAACCACGAACCGCTGCTGGGGACGGTCGACGACTACGCGAACCTCGCCGAGGCCTGCGTCGGGCTGTGGGAGGCGACGCTCGATCGACGGTGGCTCGAGGTCGCCGCGGAGCTGGCCGACGGCGCGCGCACGCTCTTTCTCGACGACGACGGAACGGTCTTCCTCACCGGTCGCGATGCCGAATCGCTGGTGCACCGGCCGCGCTCGCTGCACGACCAGTCGCTCCCCGCCGGGTCCGCGGTGCTCGCCGAGGCGTGGCTGCTCCTCGCACGCTTGCTCGGCCGCGACGATCTCGAGCGGTCGGCGCGGTCGGTGCTCGCGCGCCACCGGACGGCGATGGCCCGCCAACCGTTCGCCTTCGGCGCCATGATCGCCGCCGCCGACACCGAGGCCCATCCGCTCGACGTGGTGATCGCAGGGGACGGCCCGGGCCGTGACGAACTGCTCGCGGCGCTCCGCCGCCTCTATCTGCCGGGCCTTGCCACCCACATCAGCGGGCCGATCGCGGCGGACAAGGTCGCGATCGACGGGAAGGCGACCGCCTACGTCTGCCGGGACCGCACCTGCAGCCCGCCGATCACCTCCCCCGCCGCGCTCGAGGAGCTCCTCGCTGTCGACTTCTAGGGCGCCGGGCGCAGCGACCGGAAGACGAGGCCCAGGCCCGCCGCGAACATCCCGAACATCAGCAGCGTGTTGTAGAGGCTGGTCGTCCGCCACGCGATGTTGAGGTTCATCAGTACTGCGGCCAACACGATCGCCGCGCCGGCCCAGGTCAGGATCCGTCCGGGCAGGCTCTTTCCGTGGAAGAACAGGAAGCCGATCCCGGCGAGGAGCGGCAACATCACCAATCCGAAGCCGCCCCGCGCGCCGATCCCCCAGAAATGGAACGTCCCGTAGACGTTGACCTGGTTGAGGATCAAATAGCCGCCGGCGGCGGCGAGTGCCGTGCCGGCGAAGAAGGTGCCGATCCCACCCGGCGTGCCGCCGGCGCCACGCGGGCCCTTCGCCGCGCCCTCCCCCGCCGGGCCGCTTCCGGGTCCCGACGGTGCGCCGCCGGGTTCGGAGGTTGCGCTCGCTCCGCTCGTCGCGTCCGTCATGGAGCGATCGTAACGCCCTTCGGGCTTCCTCGGGGCCGGGCCTTCCCGGACCCCTAACCGGGCCGCTGGCGGCGGGGGGCGGCGGTCATCTTGGAGAGGATCAGCGGCGCCACCTGCAGGCCGCCGTCGACGTGCAGCGTCTGGCCCGTGATGTAGGCGGCGTCGTCGGAGACCAGGAACTCGACCGCCTTGGCCACGTCGTCCGCGGTGCCGAGGCGCTTGGCCGGCGTGATCGCCGCCGTCCCCTCGGCGATCGCCTCGAAGCTGTCGCCGGCGTAGAAACGGGTGGAGTCGGTGTCGATGAAGCCGGGGTTCACGGCGTTGACCCGGATCCCCTCCGGCGCGAGCTCGGCGGCGAGGTAGCGGGTCAACGTTTCCATGGCCGACTTCGCCGCGCCCAGCAGTCCGTGGAACGGCACGATGTGAAGCGTGTCCATGCCGGAGATGGCGACGATCTTGCCGTTGCGGCCGCGCATCAACGGCACCGAGCGCTGGGCCCCGAGCAGGTAGGACTTGACCGTCACCGAGAGGGTCTTGTCGATCTGGTGCGCCTTCAGCGACATCAGGGGGAGGAAGGCGGTCGCGGCAGCGTTGGCGACGAAGACGTCGGCGGCGCCGTAGGCCTCCGCGGCGGCGTCGAACAGCCGCCCGATCGCGTCCTCCTGGGTCTGGTCGGCCTGCACCACCAGGCAGCGACGGCCCATCCCCTCCACCTCGGCCCTGAACGACTGTGCGCCGTCGGCGTCGCGGCGGTAGGAGAGGGCCAGGTCGTAGCCGGCGGCGGCGAGCCGCCGTCCGATCCCCCGACCGATCCCCTTCGTCCCCCCGGTGATGATCGCGACCCGCGCCATGGCGGCCGCATCCTAGGCTGCGCGGCGAGGATTGGCTATAGTGCCCTTCCGGCCGGGCCCCGGACCCCCGCTACCCGTTGCGTCGATGCCGAAGATCGTCTTCCTGCCGAATCGAAAGATGGCGACCCCCGTTTCGGTCGAGGCGGGATCGGGCCGGAGCGTGCTCGAGATCGCGCAGGAGCACGACGTCCCGGTCGGTTCGGCGTGTGGTGGCGTCTGCGCCTGTTCGACCTGCCACGTGCAGGTCCAGCAGGGGGCGGGGAACCTCACCGAGATGGAGGAGGCGGAGAGCGACCGGCTCGACCTCGCGTTCGACGTGGTGCCGGAGTCGAGGCTCGGGTGCCAGGCGCGGCTGACCGGCGCCGGCGATGTGGTGGTGAAGATTTCCGACGAGAGCCTGGAGGCGTACGAGAACGAGCATCCGGAAAGTCGACCGTAGCGGCGGTCGGCGCGTGGGAGGCGCGCCGGCGGCCGAACATGCGCGAGGAGGCGGAGATGACCGAGCGGAGAGGCGTGGGCGTTCGCGTGGGTCCGGTCCTGGGGACGCTGGTGGCGGCGGCGTTCGCCGTCTCGTGCGCGGAGGGCGGATCGGACCCCGGCACCGGGGTGGGGACGAGCTTCCACTTCCAGGAGGCGCACACCGTTCCGGCGGGGGAGGAGTACTACTACTGCTACTTCGTGAACGTGGAGACCGGTGGAACGGAGGAGGAGCCGGTCGGCGTCGAACGGTTCGCCTATCAAGCCGGATCGACCGCGCTTCATCACATCATCGTCTTCTCCAGCGAAAACGAGGAGAACGACGGCGACCGGCCGTGCGAGCTGATCGAGGGCGGATGGTTCATCCGCTACGCCGGCGGGACGGCGACCGATCCGTTGGAGATGCCGGACGATGTCGCCATGCCGGTCGCGCCGGTGGAGACGTTCGTCATCCAGTTCCACTACCTGAACGCCAGCGACGACGCCGTCGTCGACGACACGACGGTCGACATCCGGTTCACCGCGCCGGGCGAGTCGTTCACGCCGGCGGGGCTGCTCGTCGCCGGGAGCGACGACTTCGAGATCCCGCCGATGACGACCGGATACGAGGTGAAGGGGACCTGCAACGTCCCGACGTTCGTGCCGTCGGTGAACGTCTTCGCCATCTGGCCGCACATGCACCAGACCGGCCGCCACTTCAAGATCGATCTGACCCACGACGGACAGACGAGCACCGTGTGGGACGAGCCGTTCGCCTTCGGTGACCAGTCGCTCTACGTCCCGGCGGACGAGTACGTCATCGCCCCGGGTGATCGGATCGACACCACCTGCACCTACGACAATCCGACCGACGACGTGATCCCGATCGGGGAGAGCAGCACGCAGGAGATGTGTTTCGACTTCTTCTTCTACTACCCGGCGATCGTCGACCAGATGCTTCCCTGCTTCGGCTGACGGTCCGCGCTTCGCGCCCGGCGCGGGGCAGACCGCTAGCGAAGTCGCTCGTTCTCGCGGTGGAGGCGGGCCTTCTCCACGTAGCTCTTCCAGGAGAACGCGATCCAGTCGCGCTCCTTGTCGGTGAGCTCGCGGACGACGCGGAAGGGGCTCCCCATCGCCAGGACCCCGGACGGGACGACCTTGTTCATCGGCACCAGCGTGCCGGCGCCGAGGATCGTCCCGCGCCCGACGCGCGCGTTGTCGAGAAGGATGCTCCCCATTCCGACGATCACCTCGTCCTCGACCTGGCAGCCGTGGAGCGTCACGTTGTGTCCGACCGTCGTCCGATCGCCGACGACCGTCTCGCTCAGGCCCTCGGTGAGGTGGACGACCGTTCCGTCCTGGATCGAGGTCCGGGCCCCGACGACGATCCGCCCGTCGTCGCCGCGCATCACCACCCCGGGCCAGAGGCTCGACTCCGGGCCGACCGTCACCTTCCCGATGACGGTCGCGCGCTCGTGGACGAAGGCGGTGGGATCGATGACCGGCGCGATCCCCTGGTACCGTTCGATCACGCCCGGATGCTAGCAGGGGTTCGGGGAGGCCCCGAGGAAGCCCGAAGCGCGGAACGCCCCCCCGCGACAGGCGCGTCCGCCCCAGTGGGATCGCGGAGGGTGGCTAGCGAAAGGGACGGCCCTGTTGCGTCCCTGGACACCTCTAGAATCGTGCCCGTTCGGAAAACGCGTAGCCCCTGGAATTTCAACGAGATAGGTGCCCTGTCCGGAGCCTCGGAATCGGGCATGGAACGTGGTAGAGACGAGCGCGCGATGACGACGCTGCTCGACAACCGCCTGAGCCCCGACGCGGAGCGACTGCTCGAGGCGGTCGACGCGCTGTTTCCGGAGGACTCGGACCGTGTCCGCGGTTGGATCGGACGACGGATCGTGGAAGGGGACTTCGCCGGATTGCGGCAGATCGACGGCAAGAGGATCCGAAAGTGCGCCGCGCGGTGGCCCGATCCGCTCTTCCGGCAGACGCTCGAGGGGGCGGCGAAGTTCATGGAGCGCGGACTGCTCGCCCGCTTCCACGCCGCCTGACGAGGGCGGTGGTAACTTGGGTCGCGACGTGTCCACGTCGCTCGAATCGACGACCGCCGAAGCGACCGCGATTCCGGCGGCGGACTGGCAGCGGTTTGCCGACGACGCACGCACGGTGCGGCGCGGGAACCGCGCGATCGTGCTGCGCGACGGACACGCCACCTTCCCCGAGATGCTCAACGCCATCGCGGCCGCCGAGCGGCACGTCAATCTCGCCAGCTACACCTTCGCCAGCGACGCCACCGGACGGACGTTCGCCGAAGCGCTTTCCGACCGTGCCCGCGCGGGGGTGGAGGTCAACCTTCTCTACGACGGATTCGGCTCGGCCGACAGCTCGGAAGCGATGTTCGACGCCATGGCCGAAGCGGGGGTCCACGTCGTCGAGTACCGGCCGATCGGCCCGGGTAGCCGGCGCTGGGGCTGGTGGCGCCGGGACCATCGCAAGATCCTGGTGGTCGACGGGACGGTCGGCTTTGCCGGCGGCTTGAACATCGCCGACACCTACCAGGCGCCGGAGAAGGGGGGGGGCGGCTGGCGCGATACGCACCTTCGCCTCGAGGGGCCGGCCGTCGCCGACCTGCAGAAGTTTTTCATCGGCGTGTGGCGGCGCGCCGGCGGCCGCAAGCTCGCCAAGCGCCGCTACCTGCCCTACCTGCGCGAGATGGGGGCGACGCCGGTGCGCGTCGTCGGCAACACCCTCCTCTGGAACCGGTGGGCGATCCGGAAGAGCGCGCTCGCCGCCTTTCGCGCGGCGACCCGCTCGATCTGGATCGCCAACGCCTACTTCGTCCCCGACAACGAGATCCTGGCCGAGATCCTGCGGGCGCGCGGGCGCGCGGTCGACGTGCGGCTGATGGTCCCGCGTCGGAGCGACATGCCGATCGTCGCCGCCGCGACCCGTTCGCTCTACCGGATGCTCCTCGACGAAGGGGTCCGCATCTTCGAGTGGAGCGGACCGATGCTGCACGCCAAGACGATGGTGGTCGACGGGACGTGGGCCGCGGTCGGGAGCTTCAACCTCGACCGTTGGAGCCTGCTCAACAACCTGGAGGTGAGCGTCAACCTGTTCGATCCGGCGGTCGGAGCGGAGTTGGAGCGGATGTTCGAGACCGACGCGGCGAGATGCCAGGAAGTGACGCGCGAGGCGTGGCGCCAACGCCCCCGGATCGATCGCGTCGTCGAATGGCTGGCGGGCCTACTGAAGCCGTGGCTGTAGGCTGCGTGGAGGTCACGAGGAAGGTCGCCTATGCGCTCATTTCGAGCATGCGTTCGATCGGCCGGAGCGCTTTCTTGCGCAGCTCCTCCTCGATCCGGATCTCGGGCGAGAGGTCGCGCAGCGCGAGGTAGATCTTCTCCAGCGAGTTGAGCTTCATGTAGGGGCACTCGCTGCACTGGCAGTGTCCCGAGCCGGGGGCGGGGATGAACTCCTTGTGGGGGCTGGCGGCCTTCATCGGGTGCAGGATCCCGGCTTCGGTGGCGACGATGAACGACGTCGCGGGGCATTCCTTCGAGTAACGGAGGAGGGCGGAGGTCGAGCCGACGAAGTCGGCGTGGCGAAGCACCGCCTCCTCGCACTCCGGATGGGCGATCACCTGCGCCTGCGGATGGCGGGCCTTCAACATCGTGATCGCGCGGTCGGTGTAGACCTCGTGCACGATGCAGGCCCCCTGCCAGAGCACCATCTCCCGGCCGGTCCGCTGGATCAACCAGCGGCCCAGGTTGCGGTCGGGGGCGAACAGGATCGTCTGTCCGGCGGGGATCTGCCGCACGATCCGCTCCGCGTTCGACGAAGTGACGATCACGTCGGAGAGCGCCTTGATGTCGGCGTTGCAGTTGATGTAGCTGAGCGTGATCGAGCCCGGGTGGCGCTGTTGCCAGCGGCGGAAGGCGTCGGCCGGACAGTGGTCGGCAAGCGAGCAGCCGGCGTCGGCGTCGGGGACGACGACCGTTCGGCTCGGATTCAGGATCTTCGCCGTCTCCGCCATGAACTTCACTCCGGCGAAGACGATCACGTCGGCGGTGGTCGACGCCGCCTTGCGCGAGAGGTCGAGGCTGTCGCCGAGGAAGTCGGCGATCTCCTGGATCTCGGGCGCCTGGTAGAAGTGCGCGAGGAGCACGGCGTTCCGCTCGGTGCGAAGGCGCTCGATCGCGTCGAGCAGGGTCTGACCCTGCGGGATCGGTGCGCTCGGGGCGAGGCTTGGACCGGCCACGCGGCCACCCTACGCGACACCTCCGCGGAGCGGCAAGCCCGCGGCGCGCCCGGAGCCGGCGCGTCGCGGCCGTGGTAGCGTCCGACCGATGGAGGTGCTCCACCTGGAGCTGGGCGGCGGCGTGCGCGCCAGGCGCGGAACCGCCGACGTCCTCGGGCCGATCGAGCTCGCGGCCGGCCGGTCGAGCTCGAGCACCGTCCTCGGCGTCGGGCCGCTGGGAAGGGTCGAGATCCCCGGGTCGAACCGGCTGGTGATGGCCGGGTGGACCCCCGGCTGGCGCGGGTTCTTCGTCTCGACCCTGGGAAGCGCCGGCGCGGCAATCCGTGGGCTCGGGATCGACGCGGTGACGCTCGACGGACGGGCCGACGAACCGTCCGCGTTGCTGCTCCCTCGTACCGGTCCGCCGCGTCTGTTGCCGGTTCCGCTCCCGGAGGCGTGGCGGGGCGAGCGGCCGGGCACCCACGCGATGCTGGCGTGGGTCGGGGAGCGCAGCGGCTTCTCGGCGCCGCGGGTCTTCGCCGTCGGTCCGGGTGCGCGCTCGACGACGTTCGGCGCCGTGGCATCGGCGACCTTCGACGCGCGGGGTAGCCCGGTCCTGGAGACCTGGGGCGGCCGCGGTGGGTTCGGGTCGAAGTGGTTCGCGGGACACGGGTTGGTGGCGATCGCCGTCGACGCGGCGGCGGACGCGGGCTACGCGCCGCGTCCGACGACCGACGCGTTGCCGTCGGCGCCGGCGCTCGCAAGCAGCCTCGCCAAGTATCGCTACCATCCGGCGCTCAAGGCCGGCGGGACGCTCGGTGCGAACCTGGCCGGACTCCGCGATCGCCTGCTCGCCTTCAACCACCGGTCGGTCGACTGGCCGAGGGCGGTGCGGGAGGCGATCCACGAGCGGCTGGTCGAAGGCCATTTCCTGCGACAGCACCGCGAGGACACCGATGGCGGCCGGAAGGGACGCGACTGCGGCGAGACCTGCCCGGCCCAATGCCGGCGGGTCGCTTCCGGGCAGAAGAAGGATTTCCAGCCGTTCGCGGCGCTGGGGCCCTCGATCGGGATCTTCGACCAGCGCGCCGCCGAGGAGGTCTACGGGACCGTCGAGGAGTTCGGGATCGACGCCGTCGACGCGGGGGCGCTGGCGGGATGGGCGATGGAGCGGATCGCCGAGGACGGCGCGGCGGCGCCGGAGGGGGCTCCTCGCTTCTCGCCGGACCGGTTCGACCCCGAATCGGATTCGCGCGCGAACGCGCGAATCGCCGTTCGCGTGCTGCGCGAGGCGTTGGCGACGGACGGCGCGCCGCGGCACCTGGTCGACATCACGTCGTCCGATCCGGATCGCGCGGTGGTGGTGGTCAACGACGCGGGCGGCGGCGTCGCGCCGACGCAGTACTGGGCGCCCGGTGTGCTTGCGCCGACGCCGATCGTGGGGAAGTACTACACCGACTATTCGTTGGAGTTCGTGCCGCCGCGCGAGCTCGGGCGGCGCTGCGGCGAGCGGACCGTGGCGGAGGTCGCACTCGACAACCTCGGACTGTGCCGGTTCCAGCGGGAGTGGGCGGAGGACCGGCTGGAGGAGCTGGTTGCGGCGTCGGGCGGCGAGGGAGGGGTGATGCCGCGCCATCGGACGCTCGCGCGGAGACTCGCGGCGACGGCGCCGGTCGCGTTGTGGCGCGGCGCGCGGGTGCGCGCGATCGTCTCGTCGTGGGTGCGCGAAGCGGCCGAGGACGATCCCGGGAACGGAGAAGTCCGGGAGTGGCGCGATCGGTTCCACGCCGACCCCCGGGGAGCGGCGCGCGCGTTCTACCGCGAGCTGAAGTCCGGGATCGACGATGTGGCTCGGGCCTGACCTGAAGATCCCGCCGACGCGCGCGGCCGAGCTACGCGCGCTGTTGCTTCGTCGCCCGGAAGAGTCGCTCTATCAGCTCTGTGTGCTACGCGAGAGGGGGATTGCAGCGAAAGCGGGCGATGCGCCGTTCCACTTCGCCGGCTGGCCGGAACGGGGCCCCCTCACCGCGTCGGTCTTCGTCGGCGGATGGTTCGCGTGCGTTTTCGCCCCGCGCCCGGAGGACGCGGCCGAGATCGGTCGCCGGCTTCGCGAGTCCGCACGGGTCCGGCGGGTGATCGGTGGGCGCGCCGGGGCCGACGCCTTCTGGGCCGCCTGGTCGAGCGGTCAGGCCGACGAGATCCTTCGTCACGACCAGCAGCTGATGGTGGCGCGCGCGGGGGAGATCGCCGACGTCGCCTTGCCGGGTCTGCGACCGGCGAGCGCCGCCGACGAGGCCGACGTCTGCGAAGCGTCGGCCGCGATGCAGCGGGAGGAGCTGGGGATCGACCCGCGAGCCGACGAAGGGCCGGTCTTCGGCGCCCAGGTCAAGGAGCGGATCGCCTCCGGACGGACCTGGCTGCTGACCGAGAGTCGCCGAATCGTCTTCAAGGCGGAGGTGGCGCTCAAGGGGCGTGACGGGGCGCAGATCGGCGGCGTCTGGGTTCCTCCGAGCCACCGCGGGCGGGGGCTGGCCTCCCGCGGAACGGCGGATCTCGCGCGGCGGCTCCTGCGCGAATCACCGTCGGTCTCGCTACACGTCAACGAGCGCAGCCTCCCGGCGGTTCGCGCCTACCGCCGCGCGGGTTTCCGCGATCTCGCGCCGTACCTCCTGGTGCGAGGCCGCCCGCGCGCCGGCGGGGACGGGTCGGCCGTATGAACGACTCGGCGTCGCTGACGGAATGCCGCGACTGCCCACGCCTGGCGCGCCACCTCGATACGTGTCGCGAGGCGCACCCCGACTGGCACAACGCCCCGGTGGCGGCGACCGGCGACGAACGGGCGACGCTGCTGGTCGTCGGTCTCGCGCCGGGACGGAGCGGCGCCAATCGTACCGGTCGGCCGTTCACCGGGGATGCCTCGGGGGAGTGGCTCTGGTCGGCGCTCCATCGCGAACGGTTCGCGTCTCGTAGGCGCGGCGGACCCGACCAACGCTTGCGAGGTGCGGCGGTGACCAACGCGGTGAAGTGCGCGCCGCCGGGAAATCGGCCGGCCGCCACCGAGGTGGCGCGCTGCCGGC